>QCUJ01000001.1 GCA_003210795.1 Synechococcus sp. AG-679-B05
GGTGGCATGAGCTGGTGGAGAGCCAGAGCACCGAGATCGCCGCGGAACCGATGGCGAGTGAAGATCGCCTGTTCGTGCTCTACACCTCCGGTTCCACCGGCAAACCCAAGGGGGTGGTTCACACCACGGCTGGATACAACCTCTGGGCTCACCTCACCTTTCAGTGGATCTTCGACATCCGTGATGACGATGTGTTCTGGTGCACGGCTGATGTGGGCTGGATCACAGGCCACAGCTACATCGTTTACGGCCCGCTCTCGAATGGTGCGACCACGGTGATGTACGAGGGGGCTCCGCGTCCTTCCAATCCCGGTGCCTTCTGGGAGTTGATCCAGAAGCACGCCATCTCGATCTTCTACACAGCACCAACGGCGATCCGGGCCTTCATGAAGAGCGGCCGTGCTGCGCCGGATCAATTCGACATGAGCAGTCTTCGTCTGCTGGGCACCGTTGGTGAGCCGATCAATCCGGAGGCCTGGATGTGGTATCGCGAGGTGATCGGCGGCAATCGCTGCCCGATCGTCGACACCTGGTGGCAGACCGAAACCGGCGGCGTGATGATCAGTCCGTTGCCGGGCGCGACTCCCACCAAGCCTGGATCAGCAACCCTGCCGCTGCCAGGGATTCAGGCGGACATCATCGATGCGGAAGGCAACAGCTGCGATGCCGATCAAGGTGGCTACCTGGCTGTTCGCGCCCCCTGGCCGGGGATGATGCGCACGGTGCACGGAAACCCGCAGCGGTTCCGTGAGAGCTACTGGGAGCACATTCGCCCGTCTGATGGGTCGTACCTCTACTTCGCGGGGGATGGTGCCCGTCGTGATGCCGACGGGTACTTCTGGGTGATGGGTCGGGTTGATGACGTGATCAACGTCTCCGGTCACCGTCTCGGCACCATGGAGATTGAATCCGCCCTGGTGAGCCATCCAGCTGTCGCCGAAGCAGCAGTGGTTGGTCGCCCGGACGATCTCAAAGGCGAGGCAATCGTTGCTTTTGTGACTCTGGAAGCTGGTCGAGAGGCCTCCGAGGAGCTTGTGCAGCAACTCAGATCCCATGTGGGTGTGGAAATCGGTCCGATTGCCCGTCCGGATGAAATCAAATGCAGTGATGCGCTGCCTAAAACCCGCAGCGGCAAGATCATGCGCAGGATTTTGCGTGCGCTGGCGGCGGGTCTGGAGGTCAGTGGAGATACCAGCACCCTCGAGGACCGTTCGGTCCTCGATCGCCTTCGTTCCTGATCAGCTCTCTGAATTGTTCTCCAGGCGCCGACCGACCGTCGCCTGGGCAATCAGGTAGGCCGCAATCGCGCCTCCCATAAAGCCAACACCGTTTCGCAGCAGCGGCATCACATCGGAGGTGCGGGTGACCACCGGCGCAATTCCAAAGACTCCGAACAACATCACCCAGAGGGGTGAAAGCAGCAGCACCCAGGCCCAGGCGATCGTTTCACCCTCCTTGCGGGGGTAGGAGGCGAAACCGGCGATCAATCCACCCAGAATTGAGGTAGTCAAGGTCCAGAGCCATTGCTCCAGAGGTAAGCCAGGAACCACCTGGCATCCTCCGCGCTCCAGGCAGATCTCAACGGCATTGAGGGAGTCGAGGATGGCGCCGTCCTCCCCGTGATCTTTGACGTAAAACTGATTGCCGAAACGGGTCTGCAGCTCAACCCAGTAGGTGCGCGGCATCAGCGCGAAAAGGGCATCACCCACGTTGAAGTTGAGCAGATTCCCGCCGCGGGGATCAGCCACCAGCAGAAGGCTGCTCTCATCCAGCCCCCAGAATTCGCGCACGGCCAGTCCTGGGGTTCGCTCGTACTGGGTCAGCACTCGCAGTTTCCAACCGGTCTCCGCCTCAAAGGTGTTGAGGCTGTCCTCAAGGCTTGCGCGCTGTGCGTTGCTGAAGGCCTTGGCCAGATCGATCACGGGAGTTGGGTGATCAGGGAGTAACTCAGGGTTGTCGTAGGCGCTGACGGGAGTTCCAATCCCCAGACTCAGGGCGACGGCCAGGACGAAAGCCCAAAAGCAGCCGTTGCGATGTGTTCCCATGGATCTGCTTCTGCGACCGGCATTCTCTCCAATGAATCCGACGCCTGCGGTTTGCCCGGCTTGGTTGGCCAAGCTTTTTCATGAGGCCGGAGGTGTGGTCCCGTTTCGTCAATACATGGAGTGGGCCCTTTTTCACTCTGAACACGGCTATTACGGTGCTGGTCAGGTTCGGATTGGTCCCGGCGGTGACTTCGCCACGTCTCCTTCTCTTGGGCCGGACTTCGCCGAATTGCTGGCGCAACAGCTGATCGAGCTGTTGCAATCCCTCCCCGGAGATGGACGCCGTCTTTCTCTGGTGGAGGTCGGCCCTGGTGAGGGTGACCTGGCTGCAGATCTGCTCCAGGCCATTCACGAGCTTGCACCGGAACTGATGCAACGTCTAGAGCTGGTGCTGGTGGAGCGAAGTTCAGCACTCCGCTCGCGGCAGCAGCAACGCCTCGCCAAGACGCAGATCAACGAAGCGTCCATGCCGACGCTGCGCTGGTGCTCCCTGGAGGAGTTGGCAGCTGCCCCGGTTCAGGGGGTGGTGTTGGCCCATGAACTCCTGGATGCACTGCCAGTGGACCGCGTGGTTCTCGAGGCAGGTTGTTTGCAGTTGCAGGGAGTGGAGTTACTGAGCAGCGGTTGTCTCTGTTGGTGCCTTCTGCCACTGCCTGAGCCGCTGGCTGAAGCCATCGCCGCTTCGGACTGTTGTTTGCCTCCAGCGGATGCTCCGGAGGGTTGGTGCAGTGAATGGCATGGCTGTTACGGAGCCTGGTTGCAGAGCCTGTCGGCAGCGATCGATCAAGGGGTGTTGCTTGTGATCGACTACGCCCTGGAAGCAGAGCGCTACTACTCCTCTCGCCGGTCGGAGGGAACGCTCATGGCCTACGGGGGCGGTGCCGCCGGACTGGACCCTCTCGCTGCGCCGGGGGGACAGGACCTCACAAGCCATGTGTGCATTGAGAGCCTGAACGCTGCTGCCGCTTCCCAGGGATGGCAGTTGCTCGATCAGCGCCGCCAGGGGGAGATGATGCTGGCGTTGGGTTTGGCCGAGCGGTTGCATTCCCTTCAACAGCTGCCTCCACAGCAGCTGCCGGAGGCTCTGCAGCGGCGTGAAGCGTTGCTTCGACTGGTGGATCCAGCCGGCCTGGGAGAGTTCCGCTGGCTGCTCTATGGCCGGGGTGTAGGGACAACCAGCCTCAGCCTGCGAGCTGCTCCAGACATCTGAGGATCTCCTCCCGGGTGATGTCGTCGCGGATCTCCACACTGCCGATGGCGGTAGGCAGGATGAAGCGCAATTTTCCATCCAACACCTTCTTGTCGCCCTGCAGTGTTTTGAGCACGGCCTCGGGATCCAGCTTTGGCCAGGCCGTCGGCAGGCCGCACTGAGCGATCAGCTGTTGTTGCCGCTCCATGTCGTCAGCACTCCAGCTGCCACGGATCAGCGCCAGCTGCCCAACGGCCACCATGCCGATGGCCACGGCTTCACCATGTAGCCATGTGCCGTAGCCGCAGAGTGTTTCCACAACATGGCCGAACGTGTGGCCGTAATTGAGGATCGCTCTAAGGCCTCCCTCTCGCTCATCCTCCGCGACCACCCGGGCCTTGGCGGCTGCCGAACGCTCCAGGATCGTCTCGAGAACACTGTTCCCGAGCCCTTGCGCCGAATCGGGTGCCCTACTGGCCTCGAGGGTCTGGAACAGCTCCGCATCGCCGAGGATGCCGTACTTGATCACCTCTGCCATTCCGGCACGGAATTCGCGCCGCGGCAGGGTCGATAATGTGTCCGGATCAATCAGCACCAACCTGGGCTGGTGGAAGGCACCGATCAGATTTTTACCGCCTGGATGGTTCACCCCGGTCTTGCCGCCGATGGCTGCATCGACCATGGCCAGCAGTGTTGTGGGAACTTGCACGACCCCGACCCCGCGCAGCCATGTGGCCGCTGCAAAGCCCGTCATGTCACCCACAACCCCACCGCCGAGGGCCAGCATCAACGAGCTGCGTTCAAGTCGCTGATCGAAAGCGGCGTTATGGATCGACGCCACCGTGGCTGGCGTCTTGTGTTGTTCGCCGGCCTCAATCACCAGCAGTTCGGCTTCGAAACCGTTCCTGCGCAGGCTATCCAGGCAGGTCGCTCCATACGGACCAGCCACATCGGCATTGCTCACCACCAGAATTCGCCGACCTTCGCGGATGCCGGCCTGCTTGAGCTCTGCTCCGATTCCAGCCAGACCGCCAGCGCCGATCACCACCTCATAGGGATTTCGTTCCAGGGCAACCGGAATTCGACGCAGGGTGGAGGAGGCAACCATGGCAAGAGCATCCACTGCCGACACTTTGCCCGGCAGAGACCGTTTCCTGCCCGTAATCTCCCATCAGTTCCGTCCCTGTCGTGCGGCACAGCCTCATCGCCTGGCCCTTTGTTCTGCCCGCTCTGCTGTTGATCAGCGTTTCGGTGCTCGTCCCCGCCTTGATGGCACTGGTGATGAGCTTCAGCTCCACGGGGTTGGATGTGAGTGAGCCGCTTCGGTTCGTCGGACTGGCCAACCTGCAGCGCCTGATCACCGATCCGATGGTGCGACGGGTGCTGATCACAACGTTTTTATACCTGGTTGGTGTCGTGCCACCGATCGTGCTCGGTTCCCTTGGCCTGGCCGTGCTGGTGGATCAACGGCTTCCAGGACGTGACCTGCTGCGCGGGGCCTTCTATACCCCTGTTCTGGTGTCGATCGTGGTGGCCGCCATCGCTTTTCGTTGGCTGTATGCCGAGACCGGGCTGATCAATGGCTGGCTGTCGGCGTTGCTCGGACCGGCTTTCACGCCAATCGGTTTTCTCACCTCACCTCTTCTGGCTTTACCGGCCGTGATGGTGGTGACCCTGTGGAAGGGTCTTGGTTATTACATGGTGATCTTCCTTGCAGGACTTCAGGGCATTCCCAGGGAGCTCTACGAGGCAGCCGAACTGGATGGCAGCCATGGCTGGCGTCAACATCTCGACATCACGCTTCCGTTGCTTCGCCCTTACGTGACGCTCGTGGCAGTGGTGTCGTCCATCGCTGCGACGAAGGTGTTCGAGGAGGTGTTCCTGATGACCCAGGGCGGTCCGGCCGATTCAACGCGAACGATTGTTTATTACGTGTACGACCAGGCATTCGCTGAGCTGGAGATCAGTTATGCCTGCACACTTGGCCTTGCTCTTTTCCTTCTGGTTCTGCTGCTCACCCTGGTACGCCTTGTCTTCAGCGGGGATCGGGCACTGATCTAACGGCAGATGGTTCGGGCGGATGGCAAGCTGCTCCATTCCGCCAGGCACCATTCGCGATGACCAGCACGGCCGAGATGATCGGTGTTGTGGGCGGCGGCCAGTTGGCTCGGATGCTGGTGCAGGCAGCAGCTGAACGACATGTTCCGATCGCCGTCCAGACGCCGTCTGGGCAGGATCCCGCCAGTGAAGGGGCCACACGCCAGGTTTCGGCGGACCCGCGGGATGTGGCGGGTACCAGGGATCTGGTGCAGGGCTGTTGCGGCGTCACGTTCGAGAACGAGTGGGTCGATATTGCAGCCCTGCGGCCGCTTGAACGGCAGGGGGTTTGTTTCAGTCCAGGACTGAAGGCGTTATCACCGTTGGTGGACAAGTTGTCCCAACGACAGCTGCTGGATGAGTTGGCGATACCGGCACCACCCTGGTGCGCTTTGACGGAGATCTCACCATCACAGCCTGCTCTTCCAAAGGGTTGGCGTTTTCCTGTGATGGCGAAGGCTTCTCGTGGTGGTTACGACGGCAAGGGCACGCTGGCGCTGCACACCATTGAGGAACTGGCGCAGTTGCTGCGTCGCGTTGAAGCCGACGACTGGTTGTTGGAGTCCTGGGTCGATTTCGAGCGTGAACTGGCACTGGTGGTGTCTCGGGATCGCCAGGGTCGGGTCCGCAGTTTTCCCCTTGTGGAGACGCACCAGCATCGTCAGGTCTGCGACTGGGTTCTGGCGCCTGCACCGGCTGACCAGTCCATTGAAGCGTTGGCTTACAACGTGGCCGTGTCGTTGCTGACCAAGCTGGATTACGTGGGCGTTCTGGCCCTGGAGTTCTTTTTTGGTCTAGATGGTCTGCAGGTCAATGAGATCGCACCGCGCACCCATAACTCCGGCCACTTTTCGATCGACGCCTGCAACAGCAGCCAGTTCGATCAACAGCTCTGCATCGTTGCCGGTCTCCCTGTGCCGATGCCGGAGCTGACCAGCAACGGCGCGCTGATGGTCAATCTGTTGGGCCTCGAGGGTGCAGCACCGCTGGACGAGCGACTGACGGCCCTGCGCCAACTGCCCGACGCGCATCTGCACTGGTATGGGAAAACTCCGGAAACACCCGGTCGCAAGCTCGGTCATGTGACCGTTCTGTTGCCAGGCCCCGATGCCGATGCCCGAGCGGAGCAATCCAGTCAGGCTCTGAGGCAGGTTCGTGCCATCTGGCCGAATCCATCCTGAATTTTCATTTAAGATGAAATAGAACTGCTGTGTTGGTGACGGCCTTCTTCTAGTGCTCTGATCTGACTCTCTTTCGACTTGGGAAGACTGTCGTGACGGTGCCGTAAACCGGTCTTGTAGCCGGAAACGAAACCCCACTTTGACTTCCCTTCTGGTTCTTCCAGGTCGACCACTGGGGCTCGCACGGCATGGTGGTTCACCCCCTTAAAACCATTAACTAGAAAAGGATTTCTAGTTAGTGTTCGGACTGGCTGGCAAATTGTTGGCCTTACGGATTGCTTAACAGGGTCAGAGATCATCAAACCGTTTGAACTCTTCTCTAAGTTCCGTTAACACCTGCTTGAGAGAGGCGTAATTATCAGGGTCCGCTTCCCATGAATCGATCACTAGACGGGCTGAATGAATGATGTTGTTTGCTTCGATCAAGGGTCCTTGAATTTCTATCATTGAATTTGCACCTGTGTTTCGATTGAGAACTTTAGCTTTATGATTCTCTATCCTGTAAGCCGTTGTAATAAGCCGAACACTCAATTACAACAAGATCATGCTTAAGCCGCTTCTAAAATTGAAATAGATAGAATCCTACATCAGAATGGATAAAGTTAGGAGTGACAGGACGAGAGGAGCAACTGGCAGCAAGAAAAGAAAAATTTATGCGATATCGGCTAATAATTCTGACTTATTTGATTTCAATAAATCTATTGTTCCGCGTGGAGGAACGTTATCCAAGATCAAATTTAGGCAGCGTCGTAATGGATCGTATTTTATAAAGATCTTTCAGGAAATCAACGATGACGGTCGAGTCTCCAAACGGGAGCTAATTTATAAAGGCAAGAGTAGAGATTGGCTTGAAAACGATATTCTGACTAATTTTTCTGGGCAGATTCGATTGAAAAAGAATATGCATATGTGCGAGTGGATGGCCGCAAAATTTCCAGTTGATTTAATATATTGCGCAATGGAATATATCCCTACGACTTATTCTTGTCTATTAATCGATAGCGATGGAGCAAGTTTTAAGTTTAACGGTATAAGTAGTTTTGCATCAGACAACGTTTATCCTATTGCTGGCTACTAGTCACAGTTTGACTTGTTTGAGAGGGGCCTTGGAAGCACGATGCAGGAATCAAGTGTTCTCATCTATTTAAATAGATAATCAATCGGAAAAACCAGGATTTGGCTTCAAAGTAACGATATAATATCGATTATGGTGTTGTTACTCATCATAATTCATCTACTAATAAAGGAGATCGTAATAGCTTCGGTCTCCCAGCCGTAGGAGATAGTTCTTCACGATAGCCTTCAAGCATTGGATTCATTGAATGTATCGCAGTGGTTTTGTAGTTTGTGCGTGAGCAGAATTGATATCTAGATTTTGTAGAGATTTTTTGGCTGATTTTTCTGAAATAGTTCAAACCTCTTTGTTTATAAGTTATATCGTCTTGAAGGATTTATTCAATTCTCGATGAACGAGCTATATGGAAAATTCAAAACCCATTTTGATTTGGCATTAGTACGATTTTGATCATGCTGTTTATTTTTTTACAAGTCGAATAGGCGTTTTGCACAGAGTTCGCGCCATTTCGGTTTTGTTGACAGTGGTATAGCCGATTGTGAATGAGTAGTTGTTGCTAACAGTTTTTACCGTGTCTATCTTTTAGATGTATTGTCTAGCTGCTGTGCGTATTTTTGCCGCTTTATTATTGTTAGTCCTTGCTACAAATCCTTTTGCCCTTAGTAGTCTACTTGCAAATAAAAATGACAAACCATAATCGTTAACTTCTATACAGCAACGTAGGGTGTCTAATTTTGGCTTCGTGGCTGGAATAAGATATCATGTAGGTAAATCTATTTTATCAAAGGCCCAAGCTGAAAAAGCTATTGCTGACGAAGTGAGTCCTGATGATATTGATTTTTTGAACGACAGAAGAGTTGTCAGTCTTTTAAGTTCATATAGCGAATATTCGTACAATGCTTTGGAGGATTGCAAGTTTGCTTCCCTCGAAGTTGTTGTAAATGACAATAATGAATTATTTCGAGAAATGACTGAACTTGTGCTGCAAGATGAATACCCTTCGAAGGAAAAATACACGACATAAGACTCTAATCGTTGATTAGTAACATTATAATTAAGGCCCAAATATCAATTGTTTTGATGGTTTGCCTTTGCTCCTCCTTTGGTGCTTGAATGGTTAGACCCCTCCATCCGTCATGCCTTGTACCGCTAAGAGTGAGCTTCAAGAATTGAAGAAGCAGATCTATCGGTTACATAAGGAATACTTGGACAATGGCGATGACCACAACGGTTTTGTTCACGATTTGTCTGTGCTTGTTTCAGACGGTCTTGAGGATGGATATTCAGCAAGGCAAATGGCTAAGAAAATCGGTGATTACGTGAAAGAATTAAAGCAGGTCAATAGTGAAAGTATTTAAATAATTCAATCGGATAAAGAGGGAGACTTTACTGATCAAAATTGCTCTGGAAATGAGTGAGTATATTGATCTAACTCTTCTGTTTCATTACGATCAATCGATTTTCTATGGTTAGAAGCTGACGGATTGATGCCTAATAAGATCCTATACCTCATTCTTGTTCTGCGTCCTGTGCAGTTTGAACAGGTTTTGCTCAGCTCTCTTGACGCAATCGAAATGGCATGTCTCCTTCACAACAACCATCAAAAGTCACCTCAACCCTCAGTATTGGCGATCTGATCAGGCTTTCTGTCTCCCAGCTCTTTTCTGGTCAGTAGAACCCGTCTCAATTGTTCCGGGTTCCTGAATCGAGTCATCCAGCCTGAACACTTGGCATTCGAGCTCATGTTGTTGTAGACCCCTGAGCACGGTTCAGGGTGTTCCATATCCCCCGATATGAATTCTCTAGACCGGTGTCTGAGAGGGTTTAAGAGGATTCAGCAGGATTGATGAATTTACTAGAAAAATTTACCTTCATGACAAGTAATTAAATCTTAGGTAGCTCAGTGAACATATATGATCTGAAGAGATTATTAGACTTCCTTTGTCCACTCATATTCAGATTGATTGGCTGACGCTATTTCTTCTGTTGGTACACCATCAATGACCAGATCAGCTAGATCAATTAGCCAACTGCGTCTCATCCTTTTGACAAACTGAACATCGCTTATTTGACAAGGATATTCAACGAGATAACCGCGCCAACCTCCTTCAAAAACCGGAGTCTCTTGTCTGACGATTTTATAGCCAGCTTCAGTGAGGATATTCTTGGCCAATTCATGAGCACTGATATTTCTTTGAAGCGCTATTTTTTGCACTTTGCTGATTTTTCTTGGTCTAGGCCTTTTGTCTAGCATGGGCTTTTAGTGGATTCTTGTTAAAGTCTACAAGTTAACTAGATGATAAGAGAAAAGAGCTTTATTGTTATTCCAGAAATTACCGTGGTTTGTGAAAAAGCTTTAGCGCTGGTTGATGAGGTGTTCATGATCAATAAAGAGATTGAGTCGTCCAGTGACTAACAGGATAAATTGATCAGAGCGAATTGTTTCAGTAAACAGCTCTAATGAGGCAATCCGCGCATTAACCAGGTTTCAAAAGCAAAGAAGACAACAAAGAAAGCAGAGACAAATCCAACCAGGATTTTTCCAGACATTTGATTACTAAGGATGTCTTCTGATTATGGCGACACAGCCGCTGCGTGCAACTGATTGAAATCCTTGTTTCAAGATCAAGGTAAAATATTACTTAGATGAAAATATTCTTGAATCAATTATGCGAGAAATATTATGACTCGAATTTATTTCTACTAGCAAGGGTCGCTCAGGCAAAGTCGCTTATTGGGTTAAAGAGGTCCTCGTGTCCAATTAACTCATCGTCTCCATAAGGCATGAAATCGTATTTTGTGCCAATTAAATTCGACTTTAATCTTAGATCGGTGAACGTAGGAACATAATCTTTAGTGCAAATAATGCTCTCGCTGGGTTTCTTTTGTGTCTCCCAATCGCATCTATGCATTTGTTTTTTTAACGTGATCATACCAAAAAATTTATAAGATCATCATGGATGAATATATCTTTGATTTTGGCTTTAAACATCAAGTCCTTCTTCGTTATCTCCAGGTCACCATTCAGATCTTGATACACCTTGGCTTTGATGATTCCTGGCTTCTTTTTGATCAGTTTGATGAACTCAAGTAGCTCGCCCTTGTGCTCAATTGATTTGTTGAACTCAAAAGTTTCGAATGCAAAAATCGATGTTGCTTTGATCGTTCGAATCTTGGCAGGCATTGAAAATTATTGCATCATTGATCATTCTGGCGACTGTATTTCAAAGAGCAAGCCAGGGTAATTGTTTATGGGATGGCTTGATCAAGCTCAATCTTTGAAGGCTGAAGACGACCAAGCTGGCGAAAGCATTGGATTGGGGCTTTGCTTTGTTTGCTTTCTCACTCAGTTGAGGGATGTGTCAGCTATGAATGAATGAGATCATGAAAGTACATCCCTCAACCGAAAATGAATTACGCACGGATTCTGCTGGTCCAGCGCCAGGAGTAACTTGAAGAAACACTTTTATCAAAGCTAACAACTTACGAGCATTCAATTGTGGTCGATAAGCTCGCACATATTGAATCAACTCTCTCTGATCTTAGGCAGGTGAGAAAATAAGTCCAAAAAGCTTATTATTTTATAATCGAAAGATATTGATCGACGAATTCAAAATGTTTTGTTCTCAAAGCTCACAGGATTCAGTTGCTTTCCCCCGAGTCCTATTGCGGTATGATGGTATTAGGGAGCTGATGGAATGTACTTGAAGGCTTGATTGACGTCCGCCGATGCTTTCCAGAGGCAAGGCAATTAGCTCCTCGCTGGATGGCTCGCGATGCTCAGGAACGATTGCGATCAGCAGTCATAAAATAATTCTGCTTTCTTATCGCGCTTGAACGGTTCAGATTCCATCATCTCAGATTCATCATAGGCAGATGACCCATAGATCTTTGATACGGGAAACACCTTCTGCACCCGAAGCGATGAGATCCGTTTTGCCAGCAGTTCAAGGGACCACTTGGCTGCTGAAAGGACTTTGCTCATTTGAGTTTCTTTGCTTCTGATCGATTAATAGCAAGGGTATTTCATCGGGGCTATAGGTATTTGAATTCATATTTCACAGTGCACATGAACTGTTGACCAATGTGCCAGGTCGAGTTAAGTGCGCGTTCAGGTTTTGTTCCACTGGTTGCTACTGAGCGATTGACGTTGCTTCACCCTGACGTGCTTTGGCACCATCGCAATAACCTTGCCCCGTTCATGTTGAAGCGGGCGGTGCTAATTCGGTGGATCAGTCCTGTTAACAAGTCTGTTGTTTCAATCTGGCAGTTTTGTTGTTGTGTGATCGCCCCCCTTAATGTGTTTTGTTTGGTCGGTTTTTTCCTCGACAGGGTTTAGGTCTAAGCAAGTTGAGCTTGATTTGTGCTTAGCAGCACGCACAGCTGCCGCAGCACTGCTCATGTCACCCAAGCCATCAGCGCAGGATTTTGAGCAGTACCTCTTTCTGTCCTGCTCGATCCCAGAGTGTTGAGCAACGCTGCAGCCGCATGGCTCACAGACGCAGACAGTTGTCGTCTTCGTCATCTGAATTCCTTACGTCTCCACCTTCTCTAGGGCAGGGTTATGAGCTCTTGCATCCCTCAACTGAGGGATTGATTCAGAACCTCGCAACCACGTTTCCCTACCCGACTGTTTCACAAAAATAACCACGCCAGCACTCAGCCTTCCAGCGTTTGAATCCCAGACAGCTTCTCTCAGGGTTGCGTATTTGGGACGAGATCGATCACCACCGCTGTGGCGGGTTGGTCCGAGTTATTTCGCCAGCCATGGAGCACACCGGTTGACTCAAAGACGGCATCTCCCGCCGTCCGTTGGATTGATCGCGGGGCTGATCCATCGTCGCGGACTTCGATCAAAGTCCCTTTGATTACGTAGGCGACGCCTGGTCGCCTCTGATGCTGATGCCATGCCACGGATCCACCAGGGTCGATCGTGATGCGTCGGGTGCGCAGCATCCTCCCGTTCATGGCGCTGAATTCCCCCGAGAGATCCAGATTGCCCAGCGGTTCAATGCCCACCTTCGTGGTGATTGAGGGTGCGCCGTGGGGCGGCATCCGCTGTTCCTTTGCGGGGGTCACGGTCTGCACTGCGTGGTTCTCATGTGCCATCGCAGCTGTTCCCGCCATGACTAGACCCATGAGGGTGATGACCGATAGGACAGGCGCTCGCATATCGCACTGGGATGAGTTCTTATCGATTTAACTGTTGCAGAGGCATGCATGCCTGATGTGTTCCCTTTTTTCGTTTCCTTACGTTGGCAAAAAAGTCAACCCGTTGGATCAGTCAGCCAACAGTTGTTTTAGATCTTGAATCCGCCTTTTTCGATAAGTGGGTGTATGCAGATCATTAGTTCGGTTACGGTCGACATTGAATACTGTTCAATTGGCGTAAGAATGATTTGGGTGTAGAATGGATTGTTTGTCATATTCCAATGGATAAAGAGCCCAATGGTGTTATTTCCAATATTCTCTTCTTTTCTGCGAATTTGTTTCTCTATCTGGTTCCCATCTTCATAGGTTTTGCGATTTACAGTGAATATGGTGCTGAGCCAGTGGCAGCGTTGGCATTCCTCGCTTATCTGCCTGTGTTGGGGTTTCGTATGACGAAGATCATCAAGGCCATCATCAAAAATGAAGTCAAATAGGCGTTGAGAAGTTAAGCCACTTTCATGGCCTGATCTGCATGGATCACCAGTCCTGATGGCGTTCACCTTGAACTGGTTACGAATGCTCTGGGAGTTCTTCAGCGCTTCCTCACGGGGCCTCTTGCTTTCCTTTTGACAGACATTCAGTCAGGCTTTGAACGCATGCCATGGGTCTGTCTATGAAGACGTCTCAGCATGCTGAGCCTGAATCCTCCGTGGTTGTCGACTGAGGCTTGCTAGCAATGGCGGTTCACCATCACCAATGATTTCTGTGTTGATTCCTGGGGCAATCACGTTCCTACCCGCGTTGTTGTTGCAAGCAGCGGGCATTCCTGAATCTGCTGAGCCGATTCGTTTTCTTCCGGATGACGCCCAGGTGGCCTGCCGAGCAATTCTTCCCCAGTGCTTCCGCCTCGAGGACTGGGCCAGGCTTTGTCGGGATCAGCTGGACATTCGCGAATCCCATCCGGTGGCCTGTGAACTCGCCGAAGAGTCCTGATCAGGGTTGGTGCTGCTGCACCACAGTCCGCAGTTGTTCGGCGTCCAGTTCGGTGACCACAAACACCTCCTGGGCCATGGAACCTTTGCGAGCCATCATTTTGTATCCACCACGAATGGGTGCTGAAACCCTGAGCTGCAGCGTCTGGCAACGTCCTCTCACGCGGCTGATCACCGCCGGAGTGATGGTCTGGATCCCTCGCTCTTTGGCAAGACGCTTCAACAGGGGAATCAACCCGTCAACGTAGGTGCTGTGCGTAACGACGACCCGGCCCAATTCAGTAATAAACCCTGAGATCGGCGCGACCCTAGCCAGCCTGGCTATGCCGTAGACAGCTCCGCGTGTCGTGATGCTGAAATCCGTCGACACCCTGCGTGATGCAGTGTCTGGTCCCTTGACGGATCGCTGTGGTATTCAGGCCCGGATGCTCACGGCAGAACTGCATGGTGATGAAGTGCGTGGCCTCGCTCTTTGTCCCGGGCGTGTTGTGCGTTTTGTACTGGATGCCCAGACCAGTCGACTGAGCACGGTTGATTTGTTGCGTCTCACGCAGACCAGCCGTAAACCAGCGGCTTGATCAGCATCGTTCCAAGGGAGCCATGGTGAGCCCTTCAGCAGTGAGTTGCTGGTGGTAGAGCTCAGCCTGCTCAAGGGGGCCGCACCACACTTCTGCTGATCCTTGACCGTCGATGCGGTTGGCAAGGGCCCAGGCCTTCTCTTCGCTGACACCGGGGATGATGCGACGCAGACAGTCCACAACATGTTGGAAGGTGTTGACGTCGTCATCCAGAACAATCACGCGCGCCTGGGGATACCGTTTGGTGGTGGCCTGCCGATCCAGCAGTGCAGCTGAGCCCGGACTGGAGTTAGTCATGACAGTTGCCACCAATTGAGGTAACAGACGCATGACCTAGGTAAGATTTGAAGGCCACTTTGGTCAAGAGCATGCTGTTCACACTGGGTTGGGCCTCATTAGCCGCCATGTTCAGCTTCTCGATTGCCATGGTCGTCTGGGGACGCAACGGCGACGGCACGATCAACTTCTGAGCCATTGAGTGGTCTGGAAAACCCTGTGTTCGGCCAAGGATTGGCTCTGGTGGCCACGACCCTTCTTGTTTTTGTCACCGTCGCGATCATTTACTTGTCAGTGATCGAATGGCGTGATCGTCGCCGACGCAAGCGTTGAAGCAACAAAAATGGGGGGGCGATACCCCCCTTTTTTGTTGGTTGTTTGATTTCAGACGCTCAGGATGACTGGGACTGCTTTTTCTCGGCAGCCTCCGCCATCCGTTTCTCTTTCTTGCGTCGTTCCGACGCGAGTGTTTCTTCCATCAGTTCAACGGCTTGTTGCATCCGCTCGCTGCTGGAAGCAAAGATCCCGAGATCCTTCTCGACACGTTCTTCCGGCATGCCTATCTCCTTGGAAATCTCGACAGCTCTTTTGCGCAATTCCGCTGCTTCCTCTCCTTTGAGCTCGCCATGGGCTGCTTCCAACAGCGCCAGCAATCCAACAGCCATCAGTCGGGAGTAGTGGCTTTGCTCCGGCAGGCGGAACTCCTTGATCCAGGTATTGAAGTCATCCCCGGAGTGTTCTGACGCTGCCGCGAGGCTTGTTTCTGCAGCGCTCCTGAGCTCAGCGGCATCGAATCCATTGCTGCTGCAGATCGCAGCCATCAGATCGTCTCGATGTTCGGGAGGCCGATACCCCTGGGTGAAACGAGTGAACACCGTTACGAGGCCTACAGAGAACAGGTGGCCGGCGTTGAAGGAGTCCTGATGACTCAGAAGGTGCAGTTCAACCAGGAGTTCATCCGCGATCCTGCGATGCAGGGGCGCAATGACGTGGGGGAAGGCCTGATGAAAGGCGCGCTTGCTGTCTGCAATCGTTTGTGTGCCAGCCAACGTGCGTGCTCGATTGGATTGGCTGAGACCCTAGCGCCGCAGACATCGCCGTTAGGATTGTGCCACTCGCTTTATCTCAATGATCCCCATCGTGATTGAGGAATCAGGCCGGGGGGAGAGGGCTTTTGACATCTACTCACGATTGCTTCGGGAGCGGATCATTTTTCTCGGTGAAGCAGTAACGAGCGATTCCGCAAACAGGATCGTTGCCCAAATGCTTTTCCTGGAGGCCGAGGATCCGGAAAAGGATATCTATCTGTACATCAATTCCCCCGGTGGTTCGGTCTACGACGGCCTGGGAATCTTTGACACCATGCAGCACATCAAGCCTGATGTTCACACCGTGTGTGTTGGCTTGGCAGCAAGTATGGGTGCCTTTCTTCTCTGTGCCGGAGCCAAGGGGAAACGTAGCAGCCTTCAGCACTCCCGCATCATGATTCACCAGCCCCTTGGTGGCGCACGCGGTCAGGCCAGTGATATCAGAATTCAGGCTGATGAAATTCTGTACCTGAAAGATCGTTTGAATCAGGAACTCTCGGAGCGTTCCGGTCAGCCTCTGGATCGCATTCAGCAGGATACAGATCGCGATTTCTTCATGTCTCCAGCGGAGGCAGTCGCTTACGGTCTGATCGATTCTGTTATTGATAAGCGTCCAGTTCAGGCGGTTGGATGAAATCCGGTCTGCCTAGTAAGGTCTGCCCAGTTTGTGAGAGACCATTCCAATGGCGTAAAGCCTGGAGGAATAATTGGGATTCAGTGATTTACTGCTCTGAACGATGTAGGAAGCGCAAAAATTTGATTAACAAACAAAACACTGATTGAACGCAATCAATGTTTTTTACATGTCTTTCCATAAAAAATGCTCTGGTTTTTGGCCAGAGCATTTTGTTGGTTCGTCGGTTTAATTATTCAATCAAGAGTCACTACCGTTCTTTCTTTGTCGGGAACGCTGGTGAACTCAGCAACTATTGATGCAAATTCGTCGCCATCCATCGTTTCCTTCTCAATGAGAAGTTCAACCAGGCGATCCATGGCCTCGCGATTGGCAGCAACAACAGCCACTGTGTCCTCGTAGCAGCGCTTCACCATATTGCGAACCTGAATGTCAATTTGCTGAGAAATTGATTCGGAGACATCGCTCCGCGACATCAAATCACGCCCAAGGAATACCTCCTGGCCACCACCTTCAAGGGCGATTGGACCAAGGTCGCTCATGCCGTAGCGCGTCACCATCTGTCTTGCCAAAGACGCAACCATCTGGATGTCTCCGCCAGCACCGGTGGTCACTTCCTCGTGGCCAAAGACAACGTCCTCAGCTGCACGTCCGCCCAAAGCACCCATGATGCGAGCCTTGAGCTGTGCTCGTGTGACAAGGGTTTGTTCTTCGTCTGGTGAGAACCACGTCAATCCTTGTGCCTGTCCTCGAGGTATGAGGGTGACCTTTTGAACGGGGTCATGATCCTTAACCAGCGTTCCTATCAAGGCGTGACCGACTTCGTGATAAGCGATCAAACGCTTGCTTCGTCCGTCCGTGAGAGGGCGACCTTCCATGCCAGCGATGATGCGATCCACAGCATCGTCGATTTCACCTAACCCGATTGCATCCTTACGGCGACGTGCGGTGAGGATTGCAGCTTCGTTCATCAGGTTGGCCAGATCGGCACCTGTGAAGCCTGGAGTTCTGCGAGCAATACTTTCAAGTGAGAGTTCACCATCCAGCTTTTTGTTGCGGCAGTGGACATCGAGGATCGCAAGGCGACCTTTGATGTCAGGAGCGTCAACGGTGACCTGACGATCGAATCGCCCGGGACGCATCAACGCTGAATCAAGGACATCAGGACGGTTTGTTGCGGCAATGATGATGATTCCGCTGTTGCCCTCAAAACCATCCATCTCCGTCAACAGCTGGTTGAGGGTCTGCTCACGCTCATCGTTACCACCGCCGATGCCGGCGCCACGCTGGCGACCAACGGCATCAATTTCATCGATGAAGATCAGGCAGGGGCTGTTTTCTTTTGCCTTTTTGAACAGATCACGAACTCGGCTGGCTCCGACTCCGACGAACATTTCGACGAACTCAGATCCTGAAAGAGAGAAGAAAGGGACGCCTGCTTCGCCGGCGATTGCTTTAGCCAGCAGTGTTTTGCCAGTTCCCGGTGGACCCACCAGAAGGAGACCACGGGGAATTTGAGCACCCACGGAGGTGAAACGCTCGGGTTGCTTGAGGAAGGTGACAACCTCTTGGAGTTCCTGCTTTGCCTCAGTGACACCGGCGACGTCGTCAAACATCACGCCGGTTTCTGCATCCATCATGAACTTCGCCTTGCTTTTGCCGAACTGCATGGCCTGGCCAGGACCCCCTGGCATACCGCTGTTCCGGCGGGCCAGGAAGATCAGGGAACCGATCAGCAAGAGAGGGAAGAGCAGGTTGCCGAGTAGTCCCAGTGCAGGTGGGGCTGTCCGCGGGGGATGGATGTCGAAGCTGATGCCCTCCTCTTTGAGGGTGTTCACCAGTTCCGGGGCGAGACCGGGAAGATCAACGCGCAGTCTTTGAACCCGATTGTCGAGGTCGGGATCGACGGCTTCGATCACGGCGTTACGACCACCGTCGTAGATGTCTACGGCAGTGACTCGGCCAGCTTCCACGTAATCAAGGAAGCGTCCGTAACTCATCCGGGCGACGGCTGCGTTGCGGGGTGCTTCCGTGGTTCCGCCACCAGAATTCATGCTGTTCAGCCCGCCGTTGCTGATCACTTGCCAGCCGATCAGCAGCACCACGCCAACCGGAAGCAACCAAAGAGCAACAGTCCGCCAGCGTTGGTTCATGATGCTGAGAAATGATTAAACATTGTAAAGCAGAAATCCCGACCTTCGTGGAACGGACTAAAGGCTCCTCAAAGCCACGATGGGATCCAGTCGGGCAGCCCTGCGTGCAGGCACGACACCGAAGAACAATCCAATCGAACCTGAGAGCCCGACCGTGATCAATACGGTCGTCATGCCGATGCTGGCGGGTAGTGGCGTCACCGCTGCAACAGTGGCGACGGCCCCAAGCCCTGCTGCCGTTCCGATCGCTCCCCCCAGGCTCGAAAGCACGAGCGATTCCACAAGGAACTGCTGCAAAACATCCGTGCTGCGGGCACCCAATGCCTTGCGCAGGCCGATCTCTTCGGTGCGCTCGCTTACGGACACCAACATGATGTTCATGATTCCGATGCCGCCCACCAGCAGGGAAATACCGCCGATGGCAGCCAGCATCAACGTCAGCCCTCCCGTGATGGTTCCGACGATCGAAAGGGCATCTTTCTGAGAACGAACAGCGAAGTCGTCATCACGAAGGATGCTGTGTCGCTGGCGCAACAGATTGGTGATCTGAAATTTGGCAGCACCGGTACTGCCTTCATCGCGTGCTTCGACACTGATGAAGCTGAGGCTGATGCCATAGGTCGGGTCTCGACCCGTCAGGCGGTTGACCATCGTGTTGAGGGGGATATAGGCGTTTTCGTCCTGATTACTGCCAAACACGGCACCCTTCGGTTCCATCACACCAATCACCTCGAACGCCTGGCTTCCGATGCGCACCTGTTGCCCGATGGGATCACCGGAGGGGAATAGCTTCGTGCGCAGGTCCGGGCCGATGGCCACCACCGCTCGAGCAGCCTGATTGTCTTGCGGGCTGATGAAGCGTCCTTCGGCCACTTCAAAACTGCGGACCGGCAGAAACTCAGCGGTGATACCGGAAATGGAGCTCGTTGAGCTGCGTGCGCCGGCCTGAACAACCTGGCTGCTGCTGATCTGAGGGGCAACCCGCCGCACACTCGGCACCTGATTGGCGATTGCATCGGCATCCTCAAGAACAAGAGTTCGTGGGAATGCCACGCCCCTTCGTCTGGTGTCGTTGTTTCCCGGCACCACGAACAGCACATTGGCTCCGAGATTGCTGAGCTGCTCCTCAGCAAGACCCTGGGCCCCGCGCCCGACTCCCACCAATGTGATCACCGAGGCATTGCCGATCACGATGCCCACCATGGTGAGCAGGCTGCGCAGCCGGTTGCTCCGCAGAGTGGTGAGGGCCATCCCCACCGTCTCCATTGGAGGCATCCGTCGGTTCATCGATCTTCTGTCACCAGAATCAGATCATGCTGGCGGAGTCTTCTTCGGAACTGACGATTCCCACCTTGACCAGATCCGTGGATCCGGAAACTCCCGTGTTTGTTCCGGCGGTCTGAACGACGAGATCGCCCTGTTCCAGCAGGCCCAGTTCCTTGGCTTTGGTCATCGCTGCAAGGAACGTGTGGGTGGTGCGCTCGTGCTGGGGGATGACCAGCGGGTTAACGCCCCAGACCAGTTGAAGCCTGCAAGCCACCGTTTGATCGGGTGTGATCGCCAGGATCGGGGCTGATGGCCTGAATTTGCTGACGTTTTTTGCTGTGGCACCGCTCTTGGTCAGCGGCAGGATCGCGGACGCGTTGAGCTGACTGGCGATTGAACTGACAGCGGCACTGAGGGCATTGGGCACTGTGCTGGCCAGATGGCTGTCGACGGAACGCTGCGGATAATCCTTTTCAATGCGACAGGCGATGGTCGCCATCGTCTGCACCGCTTCAACAGGGAAATCACCCACAGCGGTTTCATTGGACAGCATCACAGCGTCGGTGCCATCCAGGATCGCGTTGGCTACATCACTCACTTCGGCCCGGGTTGGACGTGGACTGGATGCCATCGAATCCAGCATCTGTGTGGCCGTGATGATCGGAATTCCCAGACTGTTGGCTTTGCTGATCAGCTCCTTCTGGAGCAGAGGAACCTCTTCGGCCGGCATTTCCACGCCGAGGTCGCCCCGCGCCACCATCACGCCGTCACACAGTGGAAGAATCGCGTCGATCTGATCGATCGCCTCGAATTTTTCGATCTTGGCCACCACAGGGGTTTCGTGGCCTTGTTCGCGGATCAGACCACGGATCTCCTCCATGTCGGAAGGATTGCGCACAAAACTCAGGGCAACCCAATCCACCCCCTGGCTGAGACCGAACTCCAGATCGATCTTGTCCTTCTCCGTCAGGGCCCGCACCGACAGCTGTACGTCAGGGAAGTTGACCCCTTTGTTATTGGACAAAACCCCTCCAACCGTGACGCTGCAGTGAAGGGTCTGCTCTGGTTGATCCACGCGTTCCACCTTCATTTCGACCCTGCCGTCGTCGAGAAGGATGCGACTGCCGGCGGTGACTTCGTTCGCCAGCTTGTCGTACGTCACCGTTGCGATCGACTGGTTGCAACTCACTGAACGGGAGGTGAGAGCAAAGCTGTCGCCGTTGGCCAGGGTGATGGGTCCATCAGCGAAGCGTCCGAGACGGATTTTCGGGCCCTGGAGATCCTGCAGGATTCCGATATTGATGCCCAGCTCCTTGGAGGCCTGGCGGATGGTTGCGATCCGCGCTGCATGTTCGCTGTGGTCGCCGTGGGAGAAGTTCAAGCGAAAGGTGGTGGCGCCTGCCAGAACCAGTTCCTTGATCCGCTCGGGACTTTCAGTCGCAGGACCGATTGTGGCCACGATCTTGGTCCGACGGCTCTGATCGAACTGGCCCATATCGAGGCGCAAAATCCTTGCGGAAACTACCATCCGGGCGTTTCCTCTCCCCTCACCATGGAGCTCAATGCTTATCAGGATGCGGCTCGGAGCACGGCCCGGTACCCGGATGTCGGCCACAATCCCATCTACCCAACGCTCGGTCTGTGCGGAGAGGCTGGTGAAGTGGCCGACAAGGTCAAGAAGGTGATGCGTGATCGGAACGGAGTCTTCGACGCCGAGACGCGTGATGCGATCAAGATGGAGCTAGGTGATGTGCTCTGGTACGTGGCGCAGCTGTCCAAGGAGTTGGGTTATGACCTCGACGATGTGGCGGCAGCCAATCTCGACAAACTCTCCAGCCGTGCAGCTCGAGGACGCCTCGGGGGAAGCGGTGATGACCGCTGAACCAACCATGCTTCGACGACTGATCCTTGCCGTTCTGACCTCCGCACTCCTATTCATCGCTGCTCCGGTGAATGCAGCTGAGCTCAAGCTCAGTGGAGTCGTTCTGGAGCCCTGTTCCGTTGATGACCCCGGCAATCAACCGGATTTCAAGCGGCCGATGGGGGCGAGTTGCTACGTGCTCAGCGGCAGTGTCGATAACCCTGGTTCCCGAGCCGTTGTTGATACCGACGTGTATGCCCGGATTCTTGATGCCAGCGGAGAGCCCGTGCTGCAGAACCGTACCCGGGTTGGATCCATCGGCGATATCGAACCAGGCGTGAAATCATTCGCTTTGCGCCTGTCCGTGCCGGCAGGAACCCCAGGACCGTTTGAGGTGCGCAATCCACGGGCACGGGGTTTTAACGCACCGGTACGCACCAGAGCAAGTTCCGATGACGAAGAGGTGGATCTGGATGACCTTCTACCGCTTGAACGGGCCATTCAATAATTCACATCACTCTTATTCAGAACCCCGCGCTCATGGCCGCGAATTGAATGCTCGACGCCGTCAGAAGACTTTCAAGCAGGTTGAGAGTGATGAACGCCAGGATCGCTGAAAGATCGATACCGCCGATCGGGGGAATGACGCCGCGGAACATATTCAGATAGGGATCGGTGATGGAGGCCACTCCACCGATCACGGGGTTGCCGGCCATGTTGGGGAACCAGCTCACCAGCACCCGGATGAATAAAACGAATAGATAGACGCTCACAGCCTTGGCAAGAATCTCCAGCAGTTGGGCGAGGCCACCGGTGAGAGCTGTTGTATCCAAAAGAAAGTCATTAATTTGCGGCAAGTCTATGCAGCCTGGGCTGGTTGATCAGCGCCCAGATCGGGGAGCACCGAAAAGGTGCGGTGGAATTTTTCCGATAGCGTTAGCCAGTAGGAACGTCCTTCGCTTTGTCGGCGGCGTTCGATGAAGTCCTGGGCCAGGAGTTCCTTGATGTGGTCGTAGGCCCCGGACCCGCGCAGATCCACCAGTTCAGATTGAAGGATGCGTTTCTTCAGCGCGATGGTCGCCAGCGTCCTGAGCGTTGCTGTGGACAGGTTCACTGGCAGCATGTTCTTGACGAGATCGGCAAGGGCAGGTCGTAACTGCAGGCAGTAACGACCGGATTGCTCGACAACCTCAAGGGCTGAGTCCCGCTGGGCGTAGCTGGCGGTGAGTGTGGCGAGGGCTGCCAGCACCTGCTCAGGCTCATCGCGCGCCAGCTCAGCCAACTCCTTCAGACCGATGGGTCGACCTTTCAGATAGAGAACCGCCTCGATCTTGGACGCCAGGGACGGTGTTGACATGGCGACCCTGCATTGAGGCTCAAGGTATCGCCCCGATCCCTAAAGGAACAGGGCATAGGCGGGATTACCGGTTTCTTCCCAGCAGGGATATCCCAGATCGTCGAGAAACGCCTGCCAGCCCGTTAGCTCCTTGTCCGGAACCAACACGCCAACAACGATCCGACCGACGTCGGCGCCGTGGTTCCTGTAATGAAAAATGCTGATGCTCCAGCTCGGGTGCAGCGCACTGACGAAACGCATCAGTGCTCCAGGCCGTTCCGGAAATTCGAACCGGTAGAGCAACTCACGACATCCACCGGCACAGGATTCGGCCGAGGAACTGGGCAGTCGTCCGCCCACCATGTGGCGCAGGTGCACCTTGGCGAATTCGTTATCGCTGAGATCCGTGCAGCGGATGCCGTCGCCATTCAGGCTTTCAACGACCCGGTGGCGATCCTGCTGATCGCTGACCTGAATCCCGATGAAAATCTGGGCACGCCGGCCCTCGGTCATCCGGTAGCTGAATTCGGTGAGGCTGCGATCGCGCAGTCGGTCGCAGAGATCCCTGAGGCTTCCAGGTTGTTCGGCGATCTCCACAGCCAGCATCGCTTCGCGCTCCTCACCCAGTTCGGAGCGTTCCGCGATGAAGCGGAGTCGGTTGAAATTCATGTTGGCGCCGCAGGCCACCGCCACCAGCTGGCAATCGCTGAGGCCGCGATCGCTTACGTCTTGCTTCAGGCCCGCAACAGCCAGAGCGCCTGCGGGTTCGAGAATCGAGCGGGTGTCTTCGAAAACGTCCTTGATGGCGGCACAGATCGCGTCGGTATCTACACGAACCATCCGGTCCACGAATCGTTGCGCAAGCGCGAAGGTGTGTTCACCCACCTGACGCACCGCAACACCGTCAGCAAACAGCCCTACCTGCTGCAGTTCCACCCGCTCTCCCTGCTCGAGGGATCGGCTCATGGCATCGGCGTCCACAGGCTCAACGCCGATGATCTCGGTCTCTGGCCACAGCTGTTTCACGTAGGCCCCGATCCCCGCAATCAGTCCGCCTCCCCCGACGGCGACGTAAATGGCATGGGGTGGTTCCGCGATCTGGCGCATGATCTCCAGCCCAATCGTTCCCTGACCCGCGATCACCTCAGGGTCATCAAAGGGGTGGATGAATGTCAGCCCTTCTGCTTCGCAACGACGGCGTGCCTCGGCTGAGCATTCGTCGTAGGTCTCTCCGTGGAGAACCACTTCACCGCCGAGCGCCCGAACCGCGCGGACCTTCACCTCAGGGGTGGTGCTCGGCATCACGATCACGGCCCTGCAGCCGAGCTGGCCGGCACTCAGGGCCACGCCCTGGGCATGGTTGCCGGCGCTGGAGGCGATCACGCCACGGCTGAGCTGCTCTTGGCTGAGCTGTGCCATTCGGTTGTACGCCCCCCGCAGCTTGAAGGAGAACACCGGCTGCAGATCCTCACGCTTGAGCAGCACCGTGTTGCCGAGCCTGTTGCTGAGGTTCGGCGCCGGGTCGAGTGGCGTTTCCCGGGCAACGTCATAGACGCGGGCTCGCAGGATTCTCTGCAGGTAGTCGGTCATGGAGGCATTCTCCCTCTGTCCGCCAGGCCTCGGCGACGGGAACAGACGCCGTAGATTGCTGTTATTGGAGTGGCAAGTGCATGCACCTCGGAGACTTAACTCATCCGAATCAGCTGCACGGCCTGAGCTTGTCTCAGCTTGAGGATGTCGCTCGGCAGATCCGCGAACGGCATCTCGAAGTTGTTTCCACCAGCGGTGGCCACCTTGGACCAGGTCTTGGTGTGGTTGAACTCACCCTGGCCTTGTATCAGACGCTCGATCTGGATCGAGACAAAGTTGTGTGGGATGTGGGGCATCAGGCCTATCCCCACAAATTGATTACCGGTCGTTTCAAAGATTTCGACAGTCTCCGTCAACAGAACGGAGTTGCCGGATACCTCAAACGTACAGAAAGCAAGTTCGACCATTTCGGCGCCGGCCACGCCAGCACATCCATTTCCGCCGCTCTGGGGATGGCGATGGCCCGTGATAACCGAGGAGAGGATTTCCGCTGCGTTGCTGTCATCGGCGATGGCGCGCTGACGGGGGGAATGGCCTTGGAGGCGATCAACCATGCGGGTCATCTGCCTGAGACTCCACTTCTGGTGGTGCTGAATGACAACGACATGTCGATTTCGCCTCCGGTGGGAGCCTTGTCGCATGCGCTGAATCGGGCCCGCCTCAGCCCGCCGATGCAGTTCCTCTCCGGCAGCGTTGAAGAGAGCATGCGCAATCTTCCCTTCATGGGTGGAGAGCTGCCGGATGAGCTGAACCGCCTCAAGGGCAGCATGCGTCGCCTGGCCGTTCCCAAGATCGGTGCGGTGTTCGAGGAGCTTGGCTTCACCTATATGGGGCCGATCGACGGTCATGACATCGGCGCGATGATGCGGACCTTCCAGGCCGCTCACCGAGAGGGTGGACCGGTTCTTGTTCATGTCGTCACCAAGAAGGGAAAGGGATATCCCTATGCCGAGGCGGATCAGGTTGGGTATCACGCACAGTCGGCCTTCAACCTGAACACCGGCAAGGCGATTCCCTCAAAATCCCCCAAGCCATCCAGCTACAGCAAGGTTTTCGGTCAAACCCTCGTCAAGCTCTGTGAGCAGAACAGCCGGGTGATCGGCATCACAGCGGCGATGGCGACGGGAACAGGTCTCGACCTTCTTCAGAAGGCCATTCCGTCCCAGTATGTGGATGTGGGGATCGCGGAGCAGCACGCTGTCACCCTCGCAGCGGGCATGGCTTGCGAAGGTCTGAGGCCCGTGGTGGCGATCTACAGCACCTTCCTTCAGCGTGCTTTCGATCAGCTCATTCACGACGTTGGTATCCAGAAACTGCCCGTCACCTTTGTTCTCGATCGTGCCGGCATCGTTGGTGCTGATGGCCCCACCCATCAGGGCCAATACGACATCAGCTACATGCGTGCAATCCCCAATTTCACGGTGATGGCGCCCAAGGATGAGGCTGAACTGCAGCGCATGATCGTGACCTGCCTTGAGCACGATGGCCCCACGGCCCTGCGTATTCCACGTGGGTCGGGTGTCGGCATGCCTCTGATGGAAGAGGGCTGGGAATCCTTGCCCATTGGGCGTGGTGAATTGCTCCGGGAGGGAGATGACCTGCTGATCGTGGCTTATGGCGCCATGGTGCATCCCGCCTTGGCAACCGCGACGCTGCTGGAGGAGATCGGCTTGTCCACCACGGTGGTGAATGGTCGTTTCATGCGTCCCCTCGATGAGCAGTTGCTGCATCCGCTTGCCACCAGGATCAAACGGGTTGTCACGATGGAAGAGGGGGCTGTGGCTGGAGGATTCGGCGCTGCGGTGCTCGAATCGTTCTCCGATCACGACATCCCCGTATCGATGCTGCGCATCGGCATCCCCGATCAACTGGTGGATCACGCCAGCCCTCAACAAAGCAAGGAGGCGCTCGGTCTGACCCCGGTGCAGATGGCTGAGCGAATTCAGAGCCGCTTCAAGCTCAGTGGTCCTGCCTTCACGGCAAGCAGCAAGGCTGTTCAATCCGTCAAGGCCTGATCGGAGACCCTTTCCTTGCAGGCCTTGATTGCCGGTGCTGGACCGGCTGGCTGTCATCTAGCCATTCGACTGGCGCGTTCCGGCTGGCGCGTCACCCTGGCTGATCCGTTACCGGATCCAAGGCGCAACGCTTATTCCAGCGGCGCATTGCCGCTGAGGGATGTCAACCGTCTTTGCATTCCACAGGCGTGTCGTTCAGCGCACTGGTGGGGGTGGCAGTTACTCAACCCTGCGGGAGTGGAACACCAGTGGTGGTCTGATGATGCCCTTGGCGTTGTGCTCGACTTCGCTGCCTTCAGGTCATGGTTGTGGGGCGAGGCAGTGCAGGCCGGTGTGGAGCTACTGCCTGGGCGACGCGTGCGACTGCAACGGCTTGACGCAGACAGTGCCGTGGTGAGGATTCAGGCCAACGGCGAAGCCAGTGAAGAGAGGGTGTGCGCTCACCTGGTGGATGCGACCGGCGCGCGTCGTGTTCTGCTGCGCCAGGCCGGAGTTGAGGTTGATTCTCCAGAGGATCCGCTTCTCTCCGGTGAGGGAAGCGAGTGGTTGCTTCAAGGAAATGACCGAACCACGGCGAGATGGAGGGACCGGCTCAGCTTCATGCTCGGCAGCCAGTGGATACCGCACGGCTATGGATGGGTTTTTCCCATGGGTGATCACCAGCTGAAGGTGGGGATCTGCCGCTTGGCTCCACCCACTGGGTCGCGGGCCTCGATCAACACAGCATTGAAGCGATTGCTCAACCGCTTTGGATTGGATCAACTGCCTGTTCTGGACCGCCATGGAGGCCTTGTTTCCAGCACGGTCAACCGTCGAGAGACGTCTGGTTCAGGGGTGCTTCGCGCAGTGGGTGATTCGGCGAGCACCGCCAATCTGCTTGGAGGGGAAGGCATTCGCCATGCCATGGACAGCGCCGATGTTCTGGCGGAGTGTCTTGTCTCTGGAGCGACGCTGCAGGACTACCAGTTGAGTTTGAAACGCCTGTTCAACTGGAGGTGGGGCGTCTCCAATCGACTAGCACGCAGAACCTGGTGGGGGCTCAATAACAATTCCGCTGATGAGCGCATAGACCGACTCATCAGCGGACTGTCCGAACAGGCCTCGGCTGAAGACCTGTCCGAACTGCTGTTTAATTACCGCTTCGAGCGCTATGGCTGGAGATTACTTCCCTATCTGCGCTGAAGGGGACTCTCTTCAGAGCATGCCGCGGGCAGCCATGCCCTGAATAGCGCCGATGCCGATGATGTGGCCCAGGCTGGTGGTTCCCAGCAGAGCGGCATGGCCCATTCCGCCGAAAAAGGCTGGATTCGGCAACTTGGCACCTTCGTTGGGGTGCTTGATGGTGGCTTTGCCCACAACGATGGCGATCACGTTGCAGACGATCATCACCACGGCGACCTTGGGAGACCAGCTCACTGTTGCGGGTGCGATGGCGAGCAGAGGAGACAGCATTCGAACCACAGAGCGACACCATATTTTCTCGCAAATGAAGCATTTGCAGCGGGCTCTCTTAAGAGTTGTTCACCCTCTGTTGATCTTGCTGCCATAACCCGATCACAAGAACCGCATTGCCGAGGGTGAGAAAGGCCTCGGCTCCGCCGTGAAGTGCGTCCACATCCACCAGCTCCGCCTGACAGCAGCGTTGGGCCAGTACGGCAGCAACGATGGTGACCAGGACGAACAGAAGTGTGAGGCGAAACCCCCAGACCGCAAGGGAGGGCAGGGTTCCACTGCGTTGAATCCAGCGCAGAAACAGCAGATAAGGCAGCAGAGAAAGGGCGAAGAGTGGTGCTGGATCCATGGGTGGCTCACTCAGGCGCGGGTCGGTTCAGCAGCTGCCAAGCAGCCCAGGCAAGCGCGATGTTCCCCGTGAGGGTGAGGGCGGCCTGCAGGGTCACAAGCGGCCGGAGGGTTTCGCTGTTGTCGTAGAGATGCCAGGTGCATGCCGCCATGGCGCTGATTAGAGCCGGAAGCATCGCCAGGGCAAGGCCTGTCAGCCCTCGCTTCTGGATCAGAACGATGGCAACGCTCCACTCGATCACCGAGGCGACGTGGATCCACCAGGTCCCGAGAGATAAAGCATGCATGGATCGACCCTAAACAAGCTGCGCAGCGGATAATGACGATGATTTCCAGGTGCGTCGGTGGTTGATCGTTCCGCTGCGACGCTCCTGCTCTGCGGTTATTACGGCGAAAAAAATCTCGGTGACGATGCGCTGCTCACCGTTTTGCTCGAGGATCTTCCAGCCGGCTGTCGGTTGTTGATCACCGCCAGTGATGGCAACGTTCTCCATCAGCTCTGTCCCTCCGCCAGGAGGGTGAATCGGCGCTCGCTTCCAGCGGTTGTCGCGGCCGTCGGAACGGTTGATGCGGTTGTGCTGGGCGGCGGCAGTTTGCTGCAGGACAGCACAAGCTTTCGAAGCCTGATCTATTACCTCGTTCTGATTGCAACGGCCCGATTGCGGCTACGACCTGTTCTGCTTTGGGGGCAGGGTCTTGGACCTCTGCATCGGCCCATCAGCCGCTGGTTGGTTCGCATGATGCTTCCGTTGTGCAGTAGTGCCAGCTGGCGCGATCAGACATCGTTCTCTGTTGCGAAACGCTGGGCCCCGAACCTCACGATGGATGTCGCCCCAGATCCGGTGTGGCAGCTGCCTCAGAGGGAGTGGGCAGGGGGGGGCTCCATCGTTCTGAGCTGGCGACCAACGCCGATGCTGGATTCGCAGGGATGGCGCTGTTTGCTGGAAGCTCTGGCCGCTGTGGCGGACCGACTCGATGCTCCGGTGTGTTGGCTGGCGTTTCATCAGGAACAGGACGCCCCGCTGCTTCCCTCACTGCGGGAGCAGAAGCTCATTCCAGAGAACCTTCTGCATCGCTGCCACACCGTTGTCCCCACAGAACTGAGCACGGTCTTTGAGCAGGTGCGCACGGCGCGCCTTGTGATTCCGATGCGATTGCACGCTCTGGTTCTGGCCCGTCTGGCTGGATGTCCCATCGCTGCCCTCAGCTACGACCCCAAGGTGGAAGCCGCCGCGGACATGGCTGGTATTCCCTGGCTGCCTTTGGCTCAGCTTCCCGATTCAGCAACCCTTGCTGAGCAGTGGAACGAAACGGCGGATCAGCCTCCGTTCAAGGACGGCATCGAGACGATCCGCAGGGATGTTTCGCGTCATGGGCAACGGCTCCGTCAGGCGTTGCAACTGCTTTAGGAGCGGCTGAGGCGTTTTTCGCTGATCGGATCGAAATGGTGCTCGTCCTGAGGCGACCAGCTCACACCAAGATTTTCGCCGGGTTGCAAGTCAGCTGAACAAAGCATCTGTAGCTGGCCAGCGGCGCCCTCCAGCAGCAGGAGTTGATTGGCCCCAAGCCACTCACGTCCGATCAGCCTGCAGCGATCTCCGTTTTCATCCGGGCGAAGGTGCTCCGGTCGGATTCCGATGCATGCTCCGTTCGTCTTCTTCAACCAGTTGATCTGGGGACGACCGATGAACCCTGCGACGAACCGGGTCGCTGGTTTGAGATATAGCTCCTGCGGTGTACCGATCTGTTCGATGCGTCCGTTTCGCAGCACGGCGATGCGATCGGCAAGAGCCATCGCTTCCTGCTGGTCATGCGTGACGTACAGCACCGGTTGTGGTCCCTGCAGAATCAGGCGTCGGAGCTGAGGGCGCAGTTCATCGCGCAACTGGGCATCCAGGTTGCTCATCGGTTCATCCAGCAGATAAACGCTCGGATTGCGCAGAAGGGCTCTGCCGAGGGCCACCCGTTGCCGCTGACCGCCTGACAATTGCTCGGGGCGCCGGTCCGCTTCGTTGACCAGTTGAACCGTGCTCAGGACAGCATCGATCTGCTCCCGACGCTTCGCAGGAGCCATCCCCCTGATCTTCAAGCCCAGATCCAGGTTGTCCCGGACGCTCAGGTGCGGGAAAAGGGCGTAGCTCTGAAACACCATGCCAATGCGTCGTCGCTCCGCCGGTATTCCGTCCAGGGAGCGGCCGTCCAGTTCGATCCCGCCTTCATCCGGATGTTCCAGTCCAGCGATCAAGCGAAGGGCGGTGCTCTTTCCGCAACCGCTCGGCCCCAGCAGTGCCACACATTCACCGGTCAGAACCTCAAGGTTCAGATCCCGCAGGATCCAGCGGGAGCCGTAACGCTTTCCGAGTGTGTGCAGCTTCAGCATCAGCCCTTCACAGCTCCATTGGTGAGACCTGCCACGATCTGCCGCTGACAGAGGAGCACCAGCGCCAGCAGGGGCAGGGAACCCAGCACCGTTGCAGCGGCATAGGCTCCGTAGGGGACCGCGTAGATCGACGATCCCGCGATGCGCGCCATGGCGACCGGAAGGGTGAGCAGATCATCACGACTCAACCAGGTGAGTGCGATCGGGTATTCATTCCAGGCGAACAGGAACACCAGAATTCCGGTGCTGGCGGTGGCTGGTGCGATCAACGGCATCAGCACCCAGCGCAATCGATCAACGACACCGAGTCCTTCCAGGCGGGCTGCATCGTCGAGCTCATTCGGGAGACCCTCGAAGGCCGAGATCAGCAACAGCAGCGCCAGCGGAAGCGCCAGACCGGCATAGGGCAAAGCGATGGCTAGAAGGTTGTTTCCCATCTGAAATTCTCGTGCCAATTCCAGCAGTGCCAGGAACAACAGCACATAGGGAAACAGCGCTGCGGCCCCAACAACTGTTCTGATCGTTCTGCGGGAGGCCGGAGCCATCCGTGCGATGCCGTAGGCAGCCGGCACCGCCAGCAGCAGGGTGAGCAGAGTTGACAGGCCGCCCACAAGAGAGCTGTTGAACAGGTAACGCCAGAAGGGCGGATCACCACTCAGCAGTTCGCGGTAATGAGCCAGCGTCCACCGTTGCTGAAAAGGGATATCGGCGTTCACCAGAGCGTCGCTGCTCGTAAACGATGTGATCAGCTGCCAGAGCATCGGCAGTAAAGACCAGATCAGCAACAGCGCGATCCAGAGGGGTCGGGATCTGTTCATGACTTCAGTGGGCGCAAAAGCCCGCTGATCTGCAGCAGAACAGCGACTGTGAAAATTACCAGGCTGAGCAGCACAAAGCCGGCCAGCATCACCGTGGCGCTGTAGCCAAAGTCGAGAAAGCGCATCGCATTGAGATAGGCGTATTGAGCGATGCTTTCAGTGCTGCCAGCAGGGCCTCCGCCTGTGAGCACCTGAATCAGATCGAACACGCCTGCGGCCTGGGCGGTGCGAAACAGAATGCCGATCAGGATGTAGGGAGTCAGCAAGGGCAATGTGATCGCAGTGAGGGCCTGGCGTGTCTTACCTCCCTCCAGCCGAAAGGCGCTGTAGAGATCATCGGGAATGGTCTGGAGGCCTGCCAACAACAACAGCGTGATGAAGGGGGTTGTCTTCCAGACGTCAGCCATCACCGTGGCTAACCACGTCCAGTCGGGATTGGAGAGAAGATTTAGGGGCGACAGTCCTGCGGACTGGGCCATCTGCTCCAGAGGCCCATATGGAGTGTTGAAGATCCAACGCCAACCCAGCGCCATCATTGTGGTGGGCAGTGCCCATGGCAGCAAACTCAAGGCCCGAACCACCCCGCGCCCGCGCCAGCGTTGGTCCAGAAGCAGTGCCATGGCCAGAGCCAGCACAATCTCCAGCCCCACGGACAAAGCAGCGAAGCGCGATGTCTGCACTGCGTCCTGCCAGAAGCGGGCATCCTCCAGCAGCCGAATCCAGTTGGCACCTTGATTGGAAACCGGTTCCAGGCCGGTGAGCACGGAGCTGGCATGCATGCTCAGCCAGCTGTAACGGAGCATCGGCCAGCCGAACACCATCGCCATCAGCAGCAGAGCTGGGAGGGCCAGCAACCCGTTCAAGACACTCCTCCAGCCGAGCGCAGCAATGTGAGCGTTGCGCCTTGCAGTTGATCCATGGCCTGATCGGGATCGCGCTTTTCAGTGAGCAAGCCACTGAGCTGGCGTTGGAGCAAATCACTCATCTGGGCATAGAGCGGTGTGATCGGTCTAGGCTCAGCGATAGACAGTGCCTCCTCCAACTGAGGCAGCACAGGTGATGCCTCCAGAAGTTCCGGATCGTGGAACAGGGCGGCATGTGTGGGGGTGTAGCCCTGTCTTAAGAAACGGTCCCGTTGCGCATCCGGGCTGGTGAGGGCGCGAATCGCTTCAGCGGTGGCCTGCTGGTGGAGGCTGCCGCGCAACAGGCTGAATCCCCAGCTCCCCAGTGTTGCTGCAGGAGATGCTCCGGGTTGGGCCACCATGGTTGACACACCAACACTCCCCTTGACGGCGCTGCTTTCGGACTGCAGCTCAGCCCAGGCGTAGGGCCAGTTCCGCATCAGCGCTGCATCGCCCGATTTGAAAGCCTGAAGGGTTTCAGGTTCGGAGTAATTGCTCACCGCCAGGGGGCTTGTTCCCTGGGTGATCAGTTGTTGCATCCAATGCGCGGTCAGACGGGCTGCTTCCGAATCGAACGTTGGCTGCCCTGTCTCAGGATCGAGCCATGTACCCCCGAAGGCGCTGAGGAATTCCACAAAGTTGCAACTGAGGCCTTCGTACTGGCGACCCTGCCAGACAAAACCCTCTTTGACCTTCCCTTCGGCTCGCAGATTCTGGGCGATCTGTATGAGCTCCTCGGCGGTTTGAGGCGGCTCTGGCATCAGGTCCTTTCGCCAGTAGAGCAGACCCACATCGGCACCGAACGGCCAGCGATACAGGGCACCATCGACGCTGTTGCCCAGCTGGGCACCGGCCACCAGCGATTCGATGTCGTCGCTGTCAAACCAGGGATCCAAGGGTTGGAGCCAGTCAGCGGCCACATATTTCGGCAGCCAGGTGACGTCGACCAGCAGAGCATCAAAGGGAGGCGTCCCCAGAAGAAGACTGCTGATGGCCAGATCCGAGATGGATTCGGTGTCCCTTGGCCCTCTGATGACTTTCAAGGCGATCCGGCCGTTGTTTTCGGCGTTGAACCGCTTCACCTGATCGGCTGTTGCGTCGACAAAGGGCGCCGGCATCAGGATCGTGACCTGCTCTGGGCGATGCACGCTGCTCCAGCCGATGGAGCCTGCCAGCAGCAGACCCATCAGCATCAACAGCAGGCGACGCATCAACGGCATCAGCCGACGTTGATGGGGGCCCGTAAACCAGCCAACTGTTCATCGGCCCAGTCGCGCACGGTGTAGGCCTCGACGGCTCCAGACATGTGCTCCATCCGCTGGCGCTGCTCGTCTTCAGGCATCTCAAGGGCTGACTCGATGGCTTCATCCATGCGGCGCTTCGAATAGGGGTTGGTCAGCACTGCACCCTCGAGCACAACGGAGGCCCCTGTGAATTCAGACAGCACAAGCACACCCCCGCGGTTGCGTCGGGCGGCTGCGTATTCCTTGGCAACCAGATTGAGACCGTCGCGCAGTGGTGTGATCCAGCAAATGTCGGCGTGGCAGAACCAGGCCACCATTTCCTCGTAGGGAATGCGCCTGGTGGAGAAGCGAACCGGAACCCAATCAATCTGACTGAAGCGACCATTGATTCGTCCGGCCATTTCTTCGATCGACCTTTGCGTTTCCTCGTAGATCTTCATCCCGCTGGTCGCGGCAACGCAGGCCAGCATCAGCACAACTTCACCATGAAGATCGCTGCGGCGCTCCAGCAGTCGCTCGAAGGCCAAGAGAAGCTCCTCGTTGCCTTTGGTGTAATCGACCCTGCTGGCTGAAAGGATTAGTTTTCGACCTTTTTTCGTGTCCTGAACGATCATTTCGCCATGGCTTTCAACAGGTGCGCTCCAGCACAACTGCTGGATCACATCGGGAGAGGTTCCTACCGGTGAACTCAGGAGCTGAATCTGTCGACCACCGTGGTTGAGATGGTCCGTCACGCTGCCTTCAGCAAGGGCGGTTCCAACGGTGATGAATTTTTGATCCACCGGTTGTTTGGGTCCCCGTCTTGCCCCGACCAATGTGGTGGCTGCACGGGCAAAGTTTTCGGTGTATCTGGGGATATGAAATCCCACCACATCGCAGCAGAGGAGGCTTTCAAGGATTTGTTCCCGCCAGGGAAGAATTGCAAAAACGTCGTTGCTGGGAAACGGTGTGTGGTGAAAAAAGGCGATTTTCAGGTCGGGACGCTTCTCCCGAATGAAGCCTGGAGCCAGCCATAGGTTGTAATCGTGAACCCAGACAGTGGCCCCCTCAGCGGCTTCAGCACAGGCGGCATCGGCGAAACATCGATTGACAACTTCAAAAATTTCCCAATTAGCGTTATTGACGTTGAAATGGGTTGGGAAGGTGTGCAGTATTGGCCAGAAACATTCTTTGGAAGTGATGTGATAAAAGCTTGAAATTTGTTCATCACTTAATGGAATTCTGCGCAGCGTAAATGTCGCAGGATTGGACATTTCGATACGCTCGGTTTCGAGATCTGAAGGTGACTCCGAACGCCTCCATGCGATCCAGGTGCCATCACTGCTGGTTCGAAACAGATTCCTCAGGGTTGGAATGATTCCGTTAGGACTTTTCTGATCAACCCAGATTCTCTTGCCTTCCTGATTTCTTGATTCGTCGAAGGGAGTCCTGTGGTAGAGAATGATGAAAGGACTTTTTCCCTCGATAGTCATATAACCAAACTTTTTATGCGCACCTTTTCATGAGAGCGCCCATCTGTCAAATCGCTGTGCTTTGAAGAGCCTGGATGGTCTCAAGCACTTCTTTGGCATGGCCGCTGGGTCGCACGGCCACCCAGCGTTCGCGGAGGATTCCTTCCGGATCAATCAAAAAGCTGTGCCGCAGCGAGTAAGGCGCCATCCATGAGCCGTATGCCTTGCTCACTACTCCATCCGGGTCGGATAAAAGCGGAAAGCTGAGCCCTTCGCTGTCGCAGAACGATTCATGGTCATCAACACTGTCGGCGCTGATGCCAATCACTTCTGTGTTGGCTGCAGAAAATTCCTGATGAAGAGCTTCGAACCCTCTTGCTTCAATCGTGCATCCGCCGGTGAAGTCCCGGGGATAGAAGTACACCGCAAGCCAGCGGCCCCGTAAGTCTTTGCTGCTCCATCGCTCTCGATCGGGCTCCGAGCGGCTTGAGCCGGGAAGATCGAAATCTGGAACCGGTTCTCCGCTTTTCAGCACAACACCCCCGAGAGCCTGAGCTTTCGAGGGTGAAAGAGAGAGTGCTGAAACAAGTAGACCGGCGTTGATGAGAAGGTCTCGTCTACGCACGCTGATCCTAGATTCAGAGCTTGGCCAGATTAATGCCAAGGGACTTGGCATAGGCGCCAAGACCTTTCTTCTGGATGGTTTTAAGGGCACGGGTGGTCACCCGCAGGTTCACCCAGCGCTTGCCTTCAGCCCACCAGAGGCGCCTGTTCTGCAGATTGGCCTGCTGCAGCTTTTTGGTGCGGATGTGGGAATGGCTTACTGCCATGCCGTTGTTGGCGCGAGTTCCTGTGAGCTGGCACACCCGAGACATGACGTCGTCCTTCTGCTGGAGATTGTCTGGACCTGATCAACAGATCCAAACAATGATCTTATCAAAAGGAGTTTTACATTCCCCGCTGCATCAGGGTTCCCATCAACTCCGAACTGCGAGTTTGGAATCCTGCCAGCTCATTGGGTTCGAGTCCGCCAACGCTGAGCCGAGCCATGTCATAGAGATGTCTCGAAAGGTCCTTGGCCAGAACCTCTGTGGGGGATGTGCCACTGTCTCCCACCAGAACGCTGCCTGATTTGAGTTTCAGCAAGCCTTCCACCAATGGGTGACGGCGGTTCACCAATAGAACGTGATGATCGGGCAGGCCTGGGAGTCGCTGCTCCATCAAGGCACCCATGTCGTTCAGCCGTCGCATCTGCTCGGGAAGAAGAATCATGGCCGGAGGTGCTGCATCCCCTTTCAGAGCCTGTACCTGGATCGACACTTTGTCGTTGCTCAGGGCATCCTTGATCAGATCCCTCAGACGATCAGATTCCGTTGTGCCGTCTTGATCGGCGAGCTCTGTGTCATTTTCGCGCAGACTTTCGTCCAGTTCCGCATCGACGCGCTGGAAGGTGAGTTCTCCATGACGCTGTTCCAGCCATGGGATGAACTGGGTGTCGATCACGGTTTCCAGCTTCAGCACCTCCACCCCCTGGGAGGTCCACAGGTTCAGAGCTCCAGCCTGGGCGATGTCATCTGTGCTGTACAGCACACGCTTGTTGTTGTCGTCGTCGAGGCGGCTGCGATATCCCTCCAGAGTGGTGTAAGACCTGTTTTCAACAGCGATTGGATCAGCATCTTCGCCCTCTGAATCCATCTTGGCTGTGGTGCCGAACAGAATCAGTTCCGCCACCTGATCGGCAAACTTCTCATCCTCCATTGCGCCGATTTTGACGAATGGAGCCAGTGAATCCCAGGCTTCGGCATAGGCCTTGGGATCGTCTTTTTTAAGTGAACGCAGTCGATCCGCTACTTTTTTTGCAACAAAATTTCCGATGGATCGCACCCGTCGGTCGGTCTGAAGAGCACTGCGGCTCACATTTAAAGGGATATCCGGTGAATCAATCACACCGCGGAGAGGCAGCAGATAACGCGGCACCACTTCCTTGATGGAATCGCTGACAAAAACCTGGTTGCAGTAAAGCTTGATCTCGCCTTTCTCCCAGTCCGCCCGACCTGTCTGCTTCGGGAAGAACAGAATTCCCTGCAGGTTGTAGGGATAATCCGTATTGAGATGCACCCAGAGCAGCGGATCACCCTGGAATGGGTACAGATAGTTGTACAGGTCGATGTAGTCCTGATCGGTGAGCTCGCGAGCGCTCTTGCGCCACGGTGCCACCATCTTGTTGATTGTGTCCCCTTCCAGTTGCACCGGCACTGCCATGAAGTCGCAGTAGGTGTTGATCAGGGTTCGGATTCGTGCTGGTTCGAGATATTCCAGCTCTTCATCCATCAAATGAAGAATCACGTCTGTGCCCGGTTGGTCCCGTTCAGCAGCGCTGATGCTGAAATTGGGGGAGCCATCACAGCTCCAGAGCACGGCATCTCCATCCGGGCGAGCTGAGCGTGTAAGCAGGTCGACCCGTTTGGCAACCATGAAGCTCGAATAGAAGCCCAGGCCGAAGTGGCCAATGATTGCGTCGTCCTCCTGTTTGTATTTCTCGAGAAAATCCTCAGCGCTGGAAAACGCCACCTGATTGATGTAGCGCTTCACCTCATCGGCTGTCATGCCGATGCCGTTGTCGCTGATGGTCAGGGTCTTGGCCTCACGATCAACCCTGATGCCAATGCAGCCTTCCTCCCCCTCACTGCAATCGCCAGCCATGGCCGCCATGCGGCGTTTGCTGATGGCATCCACACCGTTGCTCACCAGTTCCCGAAGGAAAACCTCATGGCCGGAATAAACGGCCTTTTTGATGATCGGAAAGATGTTCTCGGTGTGGATCTGGATCTGACCCTGTTCGTCCATCACCGCCATGGCTTGCGCATTAAAAACAGACCATAAGAACGTGCTGCTGACCTGCTCAACCCACTGGGGAGTGCAGGTCTCCGTACTTCAGCTGTTGCAGGGTTTGCTCAACTCACCTTCTGCAGATCCGGGCGTTCCTCGGGAAGGATGGCTCCTTCCACCGGACAAACCTGAAAGCAGATGCCGCAGTCGATGCAGGTGTCGAAATTGATCCAGTAGTAATCCGTTCCCTTCCTGTTCTTGCCCTGGCCCTGATCGATGCAGGCAACCGGGCAGGCATCCATGCAATCCGCGATCCCTTCGCACACATCGGTCACGATGCTGTGAGCCATCAATTGTCCGGGAAGAACTGCAGAGTTTAAGAATCGAGCCAATCCAGTTGGAGATTTTGATTCCGGGCTGTGGTTTCGGCTTCAGTACGCGTGCTGCATGGATGCAGTTCCAGCACGGCACTTCGTCCCTGCTGATGCCAGTGGCGTTGCCGCGCCAGGCCATCTTCCAGCTTTGAGCTGGGGGAGAACGCCACAAGAACTGTAGGTAGGGGCGAGACGGTGCCCTCTCCGCTCAGCAATTCCCGGATCGGATCGATAGCAAAGCTGAACCCTGCCCCAAAAGCGAGTTGGGCAGGAGCACCGCAGCGGCTTACCAAATCGTCGTATCGGCCTCCGCGGGCGATCACAACAGGCGCTGCACTGCCCTCACAAACCAGCTGAAACACCAGGCCGGTGTAGAGCTCGAAGTGGGGTTGGAAGGTTGGGTCCAGCTGGATCGCGATGCCCTGTTCAACCGCGAATGAATCCAGCTGTTTGCAGAGGCGCTCGAGATCGTCGAACAAGTCCGTTGCTCCAAAAATCTGTCGCAGCTCTGAGAGGACCTGTTGCGGAGTTCCGCGGCAGCTCAACAGGGTCAGCAGTGTCGTTCGCAGATCGTCTGAAAGCCCCAACTCGATCAGGGCCAGGCGGTCGAACTGGATCAGGGCCGTTCGCACGGCCTCGCTCAAGTGGTCCGGAACCAGGCTGAGAAGGAGATCCATCAGACCGGTATGCCCAACCAGCAGCCGGGGGCGGTGCGCTTGAACCAGGCCAAGGGTCTGCACCGATGCCATCAACAGGCTCAGCAGTTCCATCTCCGCTTCGATCGGCTCCACGCCGAACAGCTCAACGCCTGTCTGCAGGTTTTCCTCGATGCAATGACCGCCTTCATCGGCAGCGCGCGACTGGAAAACAGTTCCGGATGCCCAGAGCCGAAGCGGCCGAGGACGGGTCGCCAGTCGGGTGCAGGCTGCCCGTGCAATCGAAGCGGTCATCTCCGGTCTCAGACCCAGTGGTTCATCCGCCACTAGTCGCACGATGTCAGAACTGGCAATGGCACCACCCGCCATCAGCGTGTCGAGACGCTCGACCCTTGGAGGGGAGACCTCGTCGTATCCCCACATCCGAAACACGCCGGCAAGTTTTTCGCTGAGTTGCCGATTGGCATCCACTTGACGTGGATTCAGGTCTCTTGCGCCGGCAGCGGGTTGCAGCGCCATGGTCGGATGATTCGGCGACTTTTCAGGATCCCATGGCCGTGACTTCCGGTGCACCGAAATCCATTCCGGAAAGAGGTTTCACCTGGCCCAGAACCTCAACGATGGCGTTGTGAAGCTTCGGACCTGAAGCCACCACACGTCCTTCCTGCAGGGAAAACGTATGGCCGTTGTAATCGCTGATCGTTCCTCCAGCGAGTTCCACAAGCGCCACTCCGGCTGCCAGGTCCCAAGGGGCAAGACCGCGCTCCCAGTAACCGTCCTGACGGCCAGCGGCGACGAAAGCCAGATCAACGGCAGCGGCCCCTCCGCGGCGGACGCCCCTGGTGCGATGGGTGAACCAGCAGAACTCGGCATAGTTGTTGTCGAGTCGATAATGCCGGTCGTAGGCGAAGCCCGTTACCAGCAGGGCATCGTCCAACCGCGAGCAATTCGTCACCCGAATGGGTTGATCGTTGCAGTGAGCTCCTAAACCGGGTGCTCCCCAGTAGGTCTCCCGGAGGAAGGGCACAGCGATGGCCCCCAATATGGGCTGCTGTTGATAGGTCAGACCGATTGACGTGGCAAAGAACGGGTAGCCATGGGCGAAGTTCGTGGTGCCATCGAGCGGGTCGACGCACCAACGCAGGCCATCCTGAGAGCCTTCGGCACCGCTCTCTTCCGCCAGTACCGCGATGGTTGGTGTCTGCTCAGCCAGGACTTCCAGAACGATGCGTTCGGCGGCGAGGTCTGCATTGGTGACCAGATCACCTTGACGTCCCTTGCTTTCAATTGATGAGAGTTGGCCGTAGTGGCGCATCAGTTCAGCTCCGCCACGCTCGGCTGCTGTGCGAGCGACTTGAACCAGATGGTTGAGCTGCTCGGCTGTCAGCTGGGCAGCCTGCGCTGCATCTGCACAGTTCATCGACGGCATGGCTTCAGTCTCTCCAGGTCTCCAGTTCTTCGAGGGGAATGTCCCGGGTGACTGAACCGCGGCCGAAATGGCGACCGAACTGCAGGTCGTACACCTCGTCTTCGTCCTGTGTTTCCGCTTCCAGCGGAGCGATCGCCCTTGCCACACAGAGAAGGCCGTAGCCACGGGCCCGAAGTTCCCTCGAAAGGCCCATGGCTTCATGTTGATCGAGTTCACCGCTTTGCACCCGCACGGCACAGCTGGTGCAACAGCCGTTTCGACATGAAAACGGCAAGGGATCACCCTGACGCTCAAAGCTCTGGAGGATGTATTCACCCTCCTCGACAAGGTGGCTGATGGTGCGGTTCTCCTGGCGCCAATGAATGGTGATTCTGTGGCTGGGGCGCATGCAGTGCCGCTGGGAACACCCTGCTACATTGACACCTGCCCCATTCATGCCGGTGGAGAGCTGGCCGAGTGGTCGAAGGCGCAGCACTGGAAATGCTGTATAGGGGCAACTCTATCGAGGGTTCGAATCCCTCGCTCTCCGCTTCTCCGATCCTTAGGGATCGGATTTTTTTTGTCGATTTTCAATTTGTGGTGGCTTGAAATAATGTGCGATTAGATGTTTTCGCGTTGACAGTTGATCTGATTCATTCAGACCCGGTTCAACCGAATCGACCAGAAACATAATCTTGCGTCACTTGTTGCTGCGGGGAATTGAAGATCTTTTCAGTCTCATTAAATTCGACTAGGTAACCCACTTTTCCGGTTCCCCCTTCCACTGACTCAGCATTGAAAAAGGCGGTCATATCACTTACTCTGACTGCCTGCTGCATGTTGTGAGTAACGATCACAATCGTGAAGCTTTTTTTGAGTTCGTGCATCGTTTCCTCGATCTTCAGAGTCGAGATCGGATCGAGAGCAGAACATGGTTCATCCATTAGAATGACTTCCGGCTGGATGGCAATCGTTCTTGCAATGCAGAGGCGCTGCTGTTGACCACCGGATAGGGAATATCCACTTTCGTTCAGTTTGTCTTTGCACTCGTCCCATACAGCTGCCTGGCGAAGAGATCGCTCCACCAATTCATTCATCTCTCCGGTGTAGCCATTGATCCTGGCGCCGAACGCGATGTTTTCATAAATACTTTTAGGGAATGGATTGGGTTGTTGAAACACCATTCCGATGCGACGACGGACTTCTACGGGATCAACATTGGGTCCGTAGAGATCAACCCCATCAAACAAGACGCGACCTTTGAGCGAGCAGCCTTCAATTAAGTCGTTCATCCGGTTCAGCGCACGCAAAACCGTTGACTTGCCACAGCCTGATGGTCCGATGAAAGCCGTTACTTTCCCTTTTGGAATATCGCAGAACACGTTCTTGACGGCTTCGTTGGATCCATAGCTGATGGTCGCGTTCTGCAGCGAAAGGACGGGCTCGCTGGACAGCTCGATCTCCTCGGTTTGGCTGGTGGAAAGATTCATGGCTGAGAACAGTTACTGGTGAGGAGATTGCAAGCTGAATGGTGTTGATGACCGTTGATCATCTTGATGCGAATCGGCCCAGCCAGCGGGACAATAAATTGAGGAATAGAATCATTGCCACGAGTACAAAGGATGCTGACCATGCGAGCTGGTTGTGAAATTCATAGGGCATGATCGCGAAGTTGTAAATAAGAACCGACAGGGATGCAATTGGTGCAAGTAATCCATCCCCACTGACCAAGTCCGACCAATAGGGAGAAAATAAAGCTGTAAAAATAAGCGGTGCAGTCTCTCCAGCAGCCCTTGCGATGGAGAGCACCACGCCGGTTGCAATGGGTGTAAAAGCTGTCGGCAATGTAATCCGCGCGATCATCACAAAACGGGATGCACCAATTCCCAGTGCAGCGCGGCGTAGATCATCGGTTACAAGCTTGAGCCCTTCGTCGGTGGTTTTGATCACGGTTGGCAACATCAAGATCGCCAGAGCCATTCCTCCTGCCAGGGCGCTGTATGCATTTCCGAAGAGCACCCTGCTCGTCACGATTGTGCCGTAAATGAATACACCCGCGATGATTGATGGCACTCCCGATAACACGTTGGTGCCAAAGCGTATGAACTGTGCGAACCACCCACTGCGTGAATATTCAGCTAGAAAAATTCCACCACCCACGCCAACCGGGATTGCAATCAATGCGGCGACGAGGGTCACAACCAGTGTGCCGACAATCGCATTGGCAATCCCACCACCCTCCAAACCAGGCGGTGGGGGAAGTTCGGTCAATAAGTTGAGGCCGAGGGTGCTGCCCCCCTTGATCAATACATAACCAAGAACAAGGACCAGCGGCAGAACAGCAATGCCTGAAAAGAGGGCGGCAACAACCGTGAGGAAACGACTGCCGATATTGCGTGCCGCCCTTGGTTGGTAGGAGAGATCTGGCAGCCCGTCCGTTGTGCGTCGAGAGGATGTGAAGGACATATCAGTACTTAAGGCTGAGACGTTTCACCAACCACCGAGCCATCACATTGACCCCAAGGGTCAGAACAATCAACACGAATGCTGCATACATGAGCGATGACACCTGTGACCCATCCGCCTCGCCGAACTGATTGGCAAGCATTGCGGCAATGGTGTTGCCGGGAGCCAGCAGTGAAAAGCTGAAATTGTTGGAATTGCCGATGATCATCGTGACGGCCATGGTTTCGCCCATGGCTCGACCGAGGGCAAGCATCACACCGCCCACGATGCCTGAGACCGCTGCCGGAAGAATCACGTTGATGATGGCCCCCCAACGGGTGGTTCCCACGCCATACGCGGCCTGGCGCAGTTTCCCTGGAACCTGATTGAGGGAGTCTCTGGAAATGGCAGTGATGATCGGAAGGATCATCACGACCAGAATCAAAACCGCAGGGATCGTTCCGGGTCCCATCGGTGGGGTGCTGAACATCGGCAACCAATGGAAAGCCGTGTGCAGGAACTCGAGAGCTGGCCTAATGAAAGGCTCCATCACAAAGATGGCCCACAGTCCCAGCACCACTGAGGGGATCGCTGCAAGCAGCTCAACCATCAGACCGAGCAGATTGCGGATGCTTTTGGGAATGATGTTTTCGGTGATGAAAATGGCCGTTCCCACCCCCAGCGGCACCGCGATGATGAGAGACAGCAGTGAGGTGAGCAACGTGCCGTAAATGGCAGCGCCGGCACCGTATTCATCATCAACAGGATTCCAGTTGGAAGTCACCAGAAACTCCAACCCGTAACGACCCATTGCTTCCAGACTGCCCTGGAAGACAACGATCAAAATTGCAAAAAGAACAACTGCGACGACAGAAGCCAGGGCAATAGTGATGTTTTTGAAACCAAGGTCGACCAACTTTTCTGCAAAAGGTCGGTTTCGAAGTCGATACAGGTGGTCCTGATCCGGAGCCATTCCCGCGATGTCATGACCCCTTCAAGTTATCGACTTATGTGCCCCATCTCACTAAGGCTGGTTTAAGGCCGTAATCCACTTTGAGTGCACTGGTCTGGTCGCTCTGGAACCGGCCGTTAACTTGGATGTTCAAAGGCTGTCGGTATGGGCCGGATCGTTGGAATCGACCTGGGAACGACCAACTCGGTTGTGGCAGTCCTCGAGGCTGGCCGTCCCCATGTGATTGCCAATGCTGAAGGCGGCCGCACAACACCTTCAGTGGTGGGGTACAGCAAGGATCAGGAGCTCGTTGTTGGTCAGCTCGCCCGACGCCAGCTCGTGCTCAGCCCACGCAACACGTTCTCTAATCTCAAACGCTTTGTTGGACGGGACTGGGATGAACTCGAAGACAGCAGCCTGTCGGTTCCATACACCGTTCGTGCCAACGATCGCGGCCAGGTCCGGGTGCCCTGCCCGGTCACGGAACGGGAGTATGCACCCGAGGAACTTGTGGCCAGCATCATCCGCAAACTGGTCGATGACGCGAGCACTTATTTGGGTGAACCTGTCGAAGCGGCGGTGGTCACCGTTCCTGCGTACTTCAATGACGCTCAACGACAGGCCACCAGGGATGCAGGCCGTCTCGCCGGTATTTCAGTTGAGCGGATCCTCAATGAACCCACAGCAGCGGCCCTTGCCTACGGCTTCGATAGAAGTGCGGTACGTAGAGCGTTGGTGTTTGACCTCGGTGGTGGCACCTTCGATGTCTCTCTGCTGCGAATTGCCAACGGCGTTTTCGATGTAAAAGCCACCAACGGTGACACCCAGCTGGGGGGAAATGATTTTGATCAACGCATCGTTGATTGGCTTGCTGATGCTTTTGAAAAAGAGCATGGCGTGGACCTTCGGCGTGATCGTCAGGCCCTTCAGCGCCTAACCGAAGCGGCTGAGAAGGCGAAGCAGGAGTTGTCGGGCGTGATGAGCACACCCATCTCACTGCCGTTCATCGCTACCGGAGACAACGGGCCGCTTCATGTTGAAACCAGCCTGGATCGCAGCACGTTTGAAGGCCTCTGCCCGGATTTGCTCGATCGTCTGCTCACTCCAGTTCAGGCGGCACTGCGGGACTCAGGCTGGGCCGCTGATGACATCGATGATGTCGTTCTTGTGGGCGGAGCAACACGCATGCCGATGGTGCAGCAGCTGGTGCGAACGCTGGTTCCGCTGGATCCCTGTCAATCGGTCAATCCTGATGAGGTGGTGGCGATTGGTGCCGCGGTCCAGGCAGGGATTCTCACGGGCGAACTTCGGGATCTGCTTCTGAATGACGTCACACCTCTTTCCCTGGGTCTGGAGACTGTCGGTGGGTTGATGAAGGTTTTGATTCCCAGGAACACTCCCATCCCTGTGCGTCAGTCGGATGTTTTCAGCACCTCAGAGACCAATCAGTCCTCCGTTGAAATTCACGTGTGGCAAGGGGAACGTCAGATGGCGGCTGACAACAAATCCCTGGGACGGTTCCGCCTTTCCGGGATTCCTCCCGCCCCGCGCGGCGTTCCTCAAGTGCAGGTGGCCTTTGATATCGATGCCAACGGCCTACTGCAGGTCAGTGCGACGGACCGCACCACGGGCCGTAAGCAATCGGTATCCATTCAGGGCGGATCCAATCTCAATGAAGATGAGGTGACAGCTCTGCTGGCTGAGGCGAAAGCGCGGGCCGATGAAGACCGCCGCAAACGCAACCAGATCGAACGCAGCAACCGCGCTCAGACGCTGGTCGCTCAGGCGGAACGGCGTTTACGCGATGCAGCCCTCGAGTTGGGTCCCTATGGAGCGGAGAGGCAACAGCGTGCGGTGGAAATGGCGATGCGCGATGTGCAGGACTGTCTCGCCCAGGACGACCTGCAGGAACTCGATCTCTGTGTAAGCGGACTGGAAGAAGCTCTCTTTGGTCTGAACCGTCGTTTGTCGGCGGAGCGACAGGTGGATGGCAATCCCCTACAGGGAATTCGCAGCACCCTCGGATCCCTCAAGGACGAGCTGTTTGCTGACGACTGGGAGGATGACCCGTGGGCTGCCCCCAGTCGCGGCCCCCGCGATCGGGGCATGGGTCGACGGGATTCCGATCCCTGGGACGATGACTTCTACCGCTGATCCTGATTACTGGTCGCTTCTGGGGCTTCGGGCTGACGCCGGCGCCGACCAGTTGAAGCGGGCGTTCAGGCGTGAGGCACGGCGCTGGCATCCCGATCTCAACGGCAATGACCCTGTCGCCGAGGAACGCTTCAAGCTCGTTAATGAGGCCTATGCCGTTCTGAGTGATCCGAGACGTCGCCGCGCCTGGGAGCAGGGTGTTGATGGTGCTGGCTCCGTGGTTGCAGACCCTTTTTCCACGGGATTTCCGACATTTGACGAGTATCTCGATGCTGTTCTTGGTCTGCCGGTGGATCCCAAGCCGTGGCCCCAGGACCCGCCCGACCGGACGGTGGAACCTCCCGTAGCCTCTCCGCCGCCTCCTCCTCCGGTGCGCGCTGATGAGGATGTCGAATCAGTGGTTGATCTAACTCCCGAGCAGGCTCTTCATGGCACCACGGTGGAACTGAGCCTTGCCGATGGAACGGTGATCGAGCTTCAGACCCCTCCTCAGGCTGGTGATGGATGGCGTTTACGACTGGAAGGTGTTGCGGCAGGGGGGCGCGACCATTTTCTCCATCTGCGGGTGGTGACGCCGGAGGGTCTCCGTATTGATGGTCTGAGAGTTCACTACCGCCTCGAGCTGTTTCCACCGGATGCGGCACTTGGGTGTGCGGTCGATGTTCCAACGTTGGATGGAACGGTCACGCTTCAGGTTCCACCGGGCTCGTCCAGTGGACGCCTGCTGCGTCTCCGCGGTCGTGGACTTCAGGATGAGACCGATGAACGCTGCGGCGATCAACTGGTTGAGATCGTTGTGGTGATCCCAGCCGATCTCGGTGATGCTGAATTTGCGTTGTACAGGCGACTGCAGGAGCTTGCCGCCGAAGCCGATCAGCTTTGAATTGAATCGATGAGAGACTCCGGATTGTTCCGGACCACTGCCGATGCGCGTCAACGTGTTGCTGTTCGATGCCGGTACCGACAGCGAAGGCATCCATTCCCTGGAGATCTCCGGACGAACTGTGGTGCTGTTGTTCGAGAACAGTGAAGACGCTGAGCGTTATGCAGGGCTTCTCGAAGCTCAGGATTTTCCCGTGCCCACGGTGGAATCACTTGAAAAAGAAGATGTGGAGTTTTTCTGTCGTGAAGCCGGTTATGAGGCTCGTTTCATCGAATCCGGTTTCGTTCCCGAATCCGATGAAGAGCGCATGTTCATGGCTCCTCCAGAGGCCAATCGTGATGTGAGCAACTGGAAGGACTCTGAGGATGAGACCACAGAGTCGACGGAGGTCTCCGATTCTTCTCCGCCTGAACCAGGGGATAACCCGGAACTCGATGCACTCCGGCAACGACTGGAGGGGCTGCTCTGAATCCATGGCTGGTTTCGATCCATCCCTTCAACCCTCGGACTCCCGCGGTCATTTGCTGACCGAGCAGAGCAACGAACGCAGTTCAAAGCTGGATCAGCTCGATACGACCGCGCTGGTCAACCTTTTTGTGGAGGAGGACCGACGGCCTCAGGAGGCCGTTTCCGCTGCATCCCACGTTCTTGCCAACGCAGTGGACGGCATTGTCGACCGTCTTCGCAGAGGCGGGAGGCTGTTTTATCTCGGGGCCGGCACCTCGGGTCGACTGGGTGTTCTCGATGCTGCGGAATGCCCCCCGACCTTCTGCAGCGATCCGCAGCTGGTGCAGGGCGTGCTGGCGGGTGGCGCCCCCGCTCTGTTGCGCAGCTCGGAAGGCCTTGAGGATCTGGAGGACGCCGGTCGGGCGGATCTGGAGGAACGTGGTTTCTGCTCCGATGATTGCTTGGTTGGGATCGCCGCCGGTGGTACGACGCCCTACGTCCGCGGCGGACTTCGTTATGCCCAGACTCTCGGAGCTTTGGCGATTGCCATGGCCTGTGTTCCCGCCGAGCAAGCTCCCCTGCCCTGTGACCTTGACATCCGCCTGTTGACGGGGCCGGAACTTCTGACTGGGTCGACCCGATTGAAGGCCGGGACCGCCACCAAAATGGCCCTCAACATCCTCTCCACAGGAGTGATGGTGCGTCTCGGGAAGGTGTATGGCAATCGGATGGTGGATGTGTCCGCCAGCAACAGCAAATTGGTCGACCGCTCCCTGCGCATCCTTCAGGATCTTGCCGCCGTTGATCGCGGCCATGGATTGCAGCTGTTGAACGATGCCGAGGGTTCGGTCAAGACCGCTCTGGTGATGGCTGCTGCCGGTCTGTCGGTGGATCAGGCCAAGACCGTTCTTCAGCAGCATGATCAGCAGCTGCGTCCTGCACTTCAATCCTGTGGTGCCAGTCTTTCTCAGCCCTGATTCGCTGGAGCTGGTCCCCAATAGGGCTGGACAAACAGATCCAGATGTTGGCGGGTTTCCAGCGGCACCTGGTCCGGGGGTGTGATCAGCGCCTGTGCCAGAGCCCGATGGGCTTCGGAGGCCGGCCGATCCAAACCGATCTGACGCATCAGTTCATTCAGGATCGGTTCGGTGGCTTTGGCATTGGCCTGCAGATTGCCGATCACCATCTCAACGCTCACCGCCTCATGCTCGCTGTGCCAGCAGTCGAAGTCGGTGACCATGCTTAGCGAGGCATAGGCCAGTTCCGCCTCACGCGCCAGCCGAGATTCGGTGTGGTTGGTCATCCCGATCACCGAGCATCCCCAACTTCTGTAAAGCTCGCTCTCCGCTCGGGTGGAGAAGGCAGGTCCCTCCATGCAGAGGTAGGTCCCACCACGGTGGAGCTGATGGCCGCTTGGAATCTCTGCCTCCGCCGCATTCGCCAGCAGGGAACTCAGTTTTGGGCAGAAGGGATCCGCCAGGCTGACGTGGGCAACACACCCTTCGCCGAAAAATGACTGCGGCCGCTGATGGGTGCGATCGATGAACTGCGAAGGAACCACCATGTCCCTCGGTCGCAGATGCTCCTGGAGAGATCCCACGGCCGAGACCGAGATCAGCCAGCGAACTCCCAGCTTTCGCATGGCCCAGATATTGGCTCGGTAGGGGACCTCACTGGGAAGCAGATGATGATGGCATCCGTGCCGGGCCAGAAAAACGGTTTCAACGCCTTCCAGCGTTCCGACCCGTAAAGCATCCGATGGGCTGCCGAAGGGTGTTTCGAGCCTGATTTCCTTGGCCTGCTTGAGGCCTGGCATTCCATACAGTCCGCTGCCGCCAATCACACCGACGCGGGCTTGGGAGAGGTCGGGCATACGCGGCGTCTCTTTACACTCCAATTTTGCTCGCGCCACCATGACCAAGGCCCTGATGGATACCGAAGCAGGCCTGATCGAGCTCGAGCTGTTCGAGACCGATGCACCCAAGACGGTCGCCAATTTTGTGAAGCTTGCGAAGGATGGCTTCTATGACGGTCTTGCCTTTCATCGTGTGATTCCTGGATTCATGGCTCAGGGCGGTTGCCCCAACAGTCGTGAGGGTGCCCGCGGAATGGCTGGCACCGGAGGCCCGGGCTATGAGATCGATTGTGAGATCAATACCCAGAAGCACCAGGCTGGAACGCTTGCGATGGCTCATGCCGGCCGTAACACCGGCGGATCGCAGTTCTACATCTGCTACGAGGCTCAGCCCCACCTCGATGGCGTGCACACCGTTTTCGGGCTCACCGGAAATATGGACGTCGTGCTGAAGCTGACCAATGGTTCCCGCATCAACAAGGTGACGGTTCAGGAGGGCTGATCAGCTCCGTTTCCAGTGCAGCAGTGAGGGGCCGTTTTCCAATAACCCGTCACTGCTGCTGTTCAGCAGATCTTTGAGCTGACGTTCGACCCTCTCCAGCGTCTGGGGCGGATGCAGTGCCATGCGTTCGGTCGGCACTCGCATCAATCCGACCCGTTCTGTTGCTGCCATGGCAGCGATCTTGCGAATCATGCCTGAAGCGTCCCTGGCGTCAGGGGAGAGCTTCCAGACGAACTGAGGCCGATCCCACAGCGCCAGCAGCCGTGGTTCATGCAGTGCTTCAAGACTGAAACCACTGGCCTGGGCGATGGCTTCAACCTCGATCCGCACGGTGGACCAGTTCTCAGGGCCCACGTTCACTGCGAGTGCCAGAACCATGCACGGATTTTCGGACTCAAACAAGTGACCGAGTTTTTCCCGCTTTGTTTCCAGATAACTCGCGTTGTGGGCGCCAGGTTCCATCACCAGAGGGACCCGTTCCTCCACGTTCAGTCCATAACCGCCAAGCCCTGCGATTTTGCGCGGGTTATTGGTCAAGAGCCTGAGGCGGTGAATGCCGAGATCCGACAGGATTTGTGCGCCAACGCCGTAATTGCGTAGATCGGCAGGAAAGCCAAGCCGTTCATTGGCTTCAACCGTGTCCAGCCCCGCCTCCTGGAGGCTGTAGGCCTTCATTTTGTTGATGAGTCCGATCCCGCGGCCCTCCTGGCGCAGGTAAACCACAACGCCTTCCCCCTCTGTTTCGATCTGACGCAGTGCGGCTTCCAGCTGAGGGCGACAGTCGCAACGCAGGGATCCGAAAGCATCACCGGTGAGGCATTCGGAATGCATCCGCACCAGTACCGGCTCGGTCAACGCATTGGGATCACCTTTGATGATCGCGAGATGCTCGCTGCCATCAAGCTCGTTCTGGTAGCCCACCATTTTGAACGTGCCGAACTGGCTGGGTAGATCCGCCTGAGCCTTTCGTTTTACGAACCGCTCATTGTCCAGCCTGTAGCTGATCAAATCCGCAATGCTGATCAGCTTGAGACTCCAGCGATCGGCGTAGGCCCGCAGTTCCGGCAGGCGGGCCATGGACCCATCCTGGTTCTGGATTTCGCAAATCACGCCGGAGGGGGTGAGACCCGCCAACTGGGACAGGTCCACGGCTGCCTCGGTGTGACCAGCGCGTTTCAGAACGCCGCCTGGCTTTGCGCGCAGCGGAAAGATATGCCCAGGTCGACGCAGCTCCGCGGGGCGAGTGGCTGGATTGAGGGCGACCTGAATGGTGGCGGCACGGTCTTCAGCGGAAATGCCGGTGGTTACTCCGTGTTCAATGCCAGCGTCGATGCTCACCGTGAAGGCGGTTTCGTTGGCATCGGTGTTGCGATCGACCATCAACGGAAGATCGAGTTCATCAAGCCGCTGGCCCTCCATCGCCAGACAAATCAATCCACGCGCCTCGGTGGCCATGAAGTTGATGGCTTCAGGCGTAGCGAACTGGGCAGCGCAGATCAGATCTCCTTCATTTTCCCGTTGCTCGTCATCCACCACAACGATGCAGGCACCATTGCGAATGTCCGCCAAAGCATCAGCGATGGAATCGAAGCGGATCGGCTGTTCCGATCGGGGCGCAGCGATGGAGTCCAGAATCTCGATTCTTAATGATTATCTTCATTATTCATGATCGCCATCTGTACGATCGAACGTTGGTAGTTGGTATCGATGGCGGGTAGCAAATGGTCTGCGGTGGAGGGGATGGCAGCTGCTACTGCTTCCCGGGTTGCCGTCATCGGTGCCTCCGGCTATGGGGGGCTCCAGACCATTCGTCTGCTCCAAGGGCATCCCTCTCTCTCCGTCTCATTTCTGGGTGGTGAGCGCAGCGCCGGGCAACGCTGGAGTTCGGTGTGCTCCTTTCTGCCGCTTCCGGATGATCCGCGCATTGAATCCGCCGATCCTGACCGCATCGCAGAGGCGGCCGATTTCGCTGTTCTCAGCCTCCCCAATGGTCTGGCCTGTAAAATGGTTCCCCAGCTCATTGAGCGGGGGGTCCGGGTTGTCGATCTGTCAGCTGACTTCCGTTATCGCTCTTTAGACCAGTGGAAACAGGTCTATGCCCAGGAGGCCAAGGGCCTTCAGCGCAACGATGCAGATCTCTGTCGCAGTGCCGTCTACGGCCTTCCTGAATGGCATGGTCCCGCCATCGCTGAGGCATCCCTGGTGGCTGCTCCGGGCTGTTTTCCCACTGCGAGCCTGCTGCCGCTGCTTCCGTTCCTGAAACAGGGGCTGATCGATACCGATGGAATTGTCATCGACGCCAAGACCGGCACCTCCGGCGGCGGGAGGGTTCCGAAGGAGGCGATGTTGCTGGCAGAGGCCTCGGAGTCAATCGCTCCCTACGGCGTGATTGGCCATCGCCACACGTCCGAGATTGAACAGATGGCCCAGGACGTGGCCGGTCAGGAGATTCAGCTTCAATTCACACCGCATCTGGTGCCGATGGTGCGGGGTCTGTTGTCGACCGTTTATGCCCGGCTACGCGACCCAGGTCTGACGGCGGAGGACTGCACCACGGTTCTTGAGGCCGTGTATCGGCATCATCCCTGTGTTTCGGTGCTTCCGGTGGGGACGTATCCCGCCACCAAATGGGCTCGAAATAGCAACCGGGCTTTGCTTTCTGTTCAGGTGGACACCCGCACCGGCCGGCTCATCTTGATGAGTGCCATCGACAATCTGATCAAGGGTCAGGCCGGGCAAGGGCTTCAGTGCCTCAACCTGATGGCAGGACTGCCATCGGAAACCGGGCTACCCCAACAGGGGTTCTATCCCTGACGCCAGACAGGAATCATCGCGTTGATCGCTTCCGGCAGAAGGCGATGTTCCGCTTGATGAACCCTCTCCGACAGGGTTGCGTGAGTGTCCTTCTCCTCCACAGGGACAGCGGCCTGGGCAAGGATCGGACCCCCATCCAGCTCAGCGGTCACCAAATGCACGCTGCACCCGGTGATCTTCACTCCGGCAGCCAGTGCCTGACCGATTCCATCGAGACCCTTGAAGCTCGGCAACAAGGATGGGTGAATGTTCACCAGTCGATCGGCAAAACCGTTGATCAGCACGGGGGTGACGATCCGCATCCAGCCCGCCATCACAATCACCTCAACGGCAGCGGATCGAAAGCAGTCCACCAAGGCCTGATCGAGACGCTCGCGCTCCCTCAGAACCCGGTGATCCAGCACCGTGCATGGAATACCAAGTCGTTGGGCCCGCTGCTGAGCTCCGCAGCCTGGGTTGTTCACCACCAGCAGCCTGATCTCCGCAGCCAGAGTTCCGGCATCAATCGCCTGAGCCAGCGCCTCGAAATTGCTTCCGTTTCCAGACGCCATCACGCCGATGCGCAGAGGGGTCTGGTCGGATTGATTCTGCTGGCTAGGGTCTGAAAAAGCGGGCATCCGGCTCATGTCCCATCTGTCCATCCTGCCCACCGTTTACACCCGTGCGGATCTGCTCGAGGCTTCGCTGCGTGATGAAGGCTTCAACGTTGTCGTTGGCGGATTAATGGCTCGTTTCGGCAGCGATCCCTTGTTGGTGGATCTGTTGGCCGGGCTCGAAGATTCCCCTTCCCTGGGATGGATCGTCGGCAGCGACGGAGTTTTAACCATGGTGGGAGATCTCCAGCGGATCGCACGGCACCATGGTCTGGAGGGAAGGCTGCAACGGGTTGCCCGGCGTTATGCCCTGCGTTCGGCAGTGGATGCTGCTGAACAGTTCACACCCGGAACTCAGGTGATGCTGGAGCCGTCCTGATGCGTCGGTTCCTGTGAACATCAATCTGGACCTGCGCCGGGCGCAGGTCCAGTCGATTCTGGTCAGCCTCGAGTGGACACCTCTCGTAACGCGTCAGGTTCTGCAGTTCCCGCTGTGGACCCCAGGTTCCTACACGGTGCGTGATCCAGCGCAGCACCTCAACAGTCTTGAGCTTCGATCCTCCGCCGGTGTGCAGCCGCTACAGCGGCTCACGCCCAACCGCTGGCTGGCTGATCTCCCTGATCTTTCACCGCTGCGCCTCACGTACCAGCTGGAGGCCAGGGATCTCACCGTGCGGACCGCTTATCTGGATTCCGATTTCGCGTCCCTCAGCCCAGCTGCAGTGGTGATGGAAGTTGAGGGGTTTCGCTGGGAGCAACACTTCCTGTCCCTGACCATTCCGGATCACTGGACTGGTCACTGCCCTCTGCCATCAAACGACAGCGGCTGGGTCGCGTCCGATTTCGATGCGTTGATCGACAGCCCCATCCACGCAGGGCCTTTCACGGCCCGTTGCTTTGAAGTGCAAGGGCATCGCCATGAACTTCTTCTCATCGGTGAACCACCCCACGGTTGGCCAGCAACCTTCCAAGCGGATGTTGAACGGGTGTGCGAAGCCACCTGCATGTTGATGGACACTCCACCGCCAGCGGGAGATCGCTATCAGCTTGTGATTCAGATGCTCGACAGCGGCTACGGCGGTTTGGAGCACGATCACAGTTCGGTTCTGCAGTTCAACTGGGCCGGTCTTGCCAAGAAGGATGGCTACCGACAACTGCTTCAGCTGGTGGGCCATGAATATCTCCACCAGTGGAATGTTCGGCGACTTCGACCCATCGAATATCGCCCTTATGACTACGGGCGTTCCATCGTCAGTGAAGGGCTCTGGTTCGCTGAGGGAATCACAAGCTATTTCGATCTGGCCTTGCCGCTGATCGCCGGTTGCAGCGACCGCTCGATGCTGATCAAAGATCTCGGGGAGGAGTTGTCACGGGTGTTGATGACCCCCGGTCGACGGCTTCAGTCCCTTTCGGACAGCGCTCAGGAAGCCTGGATCAAGCTCTACAAGTCCTCGGTGGTTTCGCCTGATAGTCAGGTCAGCTATTACCGCCTGGGAGCAGCCACGGCGTTTTGTCTCGATGTTCGCCTTCGTGCTGTTGGCAGCTCGCTTGCTGATTTGCTTCGCAGCCTCTGGCAGACCCACGGCAAAAACCATCGCGGCTTCCACCGCCGTGATCTGGCTGCATGGCTCAATCCATTGGAACCCCAGCTGGCCATCGATCTCGATCTCTGGCTGGATCAAACCGATTCGTTGCCTCTGCACAACTGCCTCGCCATGATCGGTGCCCGTCTTGATCCCGTACCACTGCGACATCCCCTCCATGGACTCACCCTCGCCGACAGCAACGGTCGTGTGGTGGTTCGTCGGGCCGCCGCAGACAGTCCCGCTCGTGCATCAGGGCTGGTTCCCGGCGATGAATTGATCGCTGTCGACAGCCGCCGACTGCACAGCTCCGAAGATCTTTCTCTCCTGTTGAGTGTCGACTGTCCCGCAACAATCACCTATGCCCGTCGTCGTTGCGTCGCCGAGACCCAGTTGACCGCAACTCAGGGGGTTGATCGTTGGACCCTGGGCTTGGAGTCAGGGGCCAGCCCTGAGCAACAGGACCTGAGAGAGCGATGGTTTCGCTTCCTCTGATCCAGCGTTTCGCTGACGCGACCCGTTGCTGGAGACAGCGACGCTCAGTTGTCATTGTTGCTGTACTCAGCAGCTCATGTCTTCTGGTGCTTGCCGGTTGGACCTTTGCGGATCGTCGTCTGGATTCCGGCGCTGGAGATCAACCGTCCCTGCTTGATCTCCTGGACAGTGTTGGTAAAAGGTCTCGCGATGGGCTGAAGGGTTCACCCTCAGCACCGGCAACCCGTGCCCCGCGTTCTCGTTCCTGGACCTCTCCCCTGGCGCATCAGTGTGAAGGGATCAATCAAAAAGTTCTCCAGCGTCTTGAGGGATTGCAGAGCCGTTCCTCAACCTGGCGCCGTTCGGTTGAGATTCATCCCACCAATTTCGGTGAACGCGTCCTGCGCGATGCCAATGGTCGATCACTGGATGCATCGCCTCGGTTGGTTGTTCTGCACGAAACCGTTTATGGCATGACCTCGGCGATCAACACCTTCCAGACGCCCCATCCCAGAGATGAGGATCAAGTCAGCTATCACACGCTGATCGGCCTTGACGGCCAGGTGGTCGATCTGGTTAATCCGCTGAAACGGGCTTATGGAGCAGGCTTTTCTGCCTTTCTTGGGGAATGGGCCGTCACCAACGGTGCGTTGAAAGGAAGCGTGAACAACTTTGCGCTGCATCTCAGTCTCGAGACACCTTTTGATGGCGAGAACATGCAGTCGCGCCATTCCGGCTACACCGTTCGTCAGTACGACAGCCTGGCGTTGGTTCTGTCCGGCTGGCTGAACAGCTTCGACCTCCCAGCAGCGTCGATAACCACCCACCGCCACGTGGATCTAGGTGGTGAACGTTCTGATCCCAGGAGTTTCGACTGGTCAGAGCTGCAACTTCGTCTTGCAGCCCTGGGGGATCTCTGCCTGAGCTGAGTCCGTTCAGATCAGCGTTGTCAGCCGACTGCGTCGACTGCTGTAGATCAAGCCATGCAGAGCAGGATCCTGCATGTAGCTCAGGACGCGCGTGGGGTAGTCGAGTTTGCCGTTGTGGAGATAGGTCAGCGTTGCGATGGCCTTGGCATCGTCAATCGACCGACTGGCATTGAGCGGCTGATCCGTGCGAAGTCCGAGTTGTCCCTTGAGACGGTGAATTTTGCCAACCAGTACCTCCACGTTGAAGGCCGGATTCAGCAGCTGGTTACGGGCCCATCTCACTTGAAGGTCGCTGGGTCGTTCCGGCAGGCGCTGCTGGTGAATCAATTCCGTAATCCCAAGCTGAGCGGGGCCCAGGGTTCGGACTAGACCGGAATGGGCAATGAACGGCAGACCTTCGCCGGGTTTGGAGTGCTGGATCTCATCAAAAAGAATCGCTGTCACCAGCATCGGATTCACCTGTTGAAGCCTGGACTGGCGAAGGATCACAGGCTTGAGCTGGCGCAACTGGGCCAGGGTGTTGCTCCGGACCGGCTCAATCCGATCCACTCCTCTGGTCACCAGTTGGGCGAAACGGTGCTGGGGCCCGTGGACGCCAAAACGACGCTTGAGCAGCTCCAGTTCATCTGGAGAGAACTGCAGCGGATCCGTGGCGGAGTCAGCTGCACTGGCGAGATCAATCCCACCAGCGGTGGGATTGTCAGGCAACGCTGACAACTTTTGATGCTCCGGAGACCGGATCGGGGAGCACAACGCGGCGATGGCGATGCCCAGTACTGCGCTGCGGCGCAGGAGGTCTGACATGGAGCTGTGTTGCTGTCCGATGGGAAATCCGACTGAAACTAGCTGTGCTGTCCCATCTGACGGGAAAACGTGTCGATCGTCGATACCTTCGAACTAACTGCTGCCGCAGCACCTGATGAGCTTCCCGGATTTCAGCGTCAACGACGCGAAGACACAGTGGAAGCGTCTCTGCGATCTGCTCTGGTTTCACGATGGGCTGGGCGTCTGGCTTGATGTGAGTCGGATGCGTGTCAATGCAGCGGATTTCGAGCGGCTTGAACCCGGCTTCAAAACGGCATTCGAGGCCATGCAGCAGCTGGAAGCTGGTGCCATCGCCAATCCCGATGAGCAGCGCCAGGTGGGTCATTACTGGCTGCGAGCACCCGAACTCGCTCCCAGTGAAACCGTGGGCAGTCACGTCGCCACGGAAATCGATCAGATCGAACAATTCGGCAAAGATGTTCTGAGCGGTGCCATCAAGGCTCCCTGCGGCAAACCTTTCACCGATGTGCTCTGGATCGGCATCGGTGGGAGCGGCCTCGGTCCGATGCTGATGGTGCGCGCCCTGCAACGTCCCAATACAGGAATGCCATTCCACTTCTTCGACAATGTCGATCCTGATGGCATGAGCACGGTCCTGGCGGGCCTCGGCGACAGGCTCAAGACCACATTGGTGGTCACCGTGAGCAAGTCCGGCGGGACGCCTGAACCTCACATTGGAATGGAGCAGGCCCGTCTTCGCCTCGATGCAGTCGGCGGTTCCTGGCCGGAACAAGCTGTGGCGATCACGATGGCCGACAGCAAGCTGGATCAGCAGGCCTCTCAGCAGGGCTGGCTGAAGCGGTTTGACATGTTCGACTGGGTCGGTGGTCGCACCAGCATCACCAGTGCTGTTGGTCTTCTGCCTGCGGTTCTGATTGGTTCAGACATCCGTTCCTTTCTCGCGGGTGCTGCCGAGATGGATGTGGCCACGCGTGTTCCGGACCTGCGCCGCAACCCTGCGGCTCTGATGGCGGCTGCCTGGCATGTGGCTGGCGATGGTTGTGGCCGGCGCGACATGGTCGTGTTGCCCTATCGCGATCGCCTCGAGGTTTTCAGTCGTTACCTCCAGCAACTGGTGATGGAGTCACTCGGCAAGCGCCTGGACCGCGATGGAGCTGTCGTGAATCAGGGCATTGCGGTGTATGGCAACAAGGGCTCCACCGATCAACACGCCTATGTGCAGCAGCTCCGAGATGGTGTCGACAACTTTTTTGCGACATTCATCGAGGTGCTGGCCGATGTGGCTGATATTCCGCCGATCAAGGGGGAGTGCTCCGGCGACTTCCTTGGTGGTTTCCTTCAAGGCACCCGCTCAGCCCTCACCGAAGGCGGCCGCCAATCGATGACCATTAGCATGCGTTGCTTTGATGAATGTCGACTCGGCGCCCTGATCGCCCTGTTTGAGCGCGCAGTTGGGCTCTACGGCGAAGTGGTCAATGTGAACGCCTACCACCAGCCCGGTGTTGAGGCTGGGAAGAAAGCAGCTGCAGCAGTTCTCGAGCTCCAGACAAGGGTCGAGGAACTGCTTGCCGATGGTGTCGCCAGAAGCATTGATGATCTTGCTCAAACACTCGGTGAAAATTCCGAGGAGTCGATGTTCATGACCTTGCGCCACCTTGTCGGCAACAATCGCGGATATGCGGCAGATGGCGACTGGGCCGAGCCGATCACGCTGCGCTTCAGAAAAATCTGAAGCCCTTTGGTTCAGGGAACAAGGTTGACCAGTTTTCCCGGCACAACGATGACGCGGCGTGCAGGTTGTCCATCCAGCCATTTGGAGGCCACCTCGCTGGCAAGCGCCAATTGTTCCAGCGTTGCTTTATCAGCATCGCTGGGAACCTTGATGGTTCCCCTCACCTTGCCTTTTACCTGGATCACAAGGTCAACAGTGTCCTGAACCAGTGCCTCAGGATCGAGCACCGGCCAGCTCTGGCGATGGACGCTCTCTGTTCCCCCCAGCTGGTGCCATAGCTCCTCAGCCAGATGTGGTGAAAAAGGTGCCAGCAAGCGGATCAAGGTAGACAGAGCCTCAACCTGCAACGGTGCACGCAGATTTCCCAGATCAGCGGCATTGATGGCATTGGTTAGCTTCATCAGTTCCGAGATTGCTGTGTTCAGCTGAATGTCGTCCTGAAGGTCTTCGCTGACAGCGGCAATGGCGGTGTGTACCGCACGACGGATGTCTGCCTCAGTCTGGGTGAGAGGGTCGGGTTGTGGTCTTGGCTCAAGGGAGTCGATTTGTCCGGCAGCGGATTCGACCAGTCGCCAGATGCGTTGCAGAAATCGGAACTGCCCTTCCACATCGGCGTCATCCCATTCGAGATCTTTTTCGGGAGGGGCCTTGAACAGGATGAACATCCGGGCCGTGTCGGCTCCGTAACGGTCGATCACCGCAGCTGGATCAACGCCGTTGTACTTCGACTTCGACATCTTCTCGAACAACACCTCCAGTGGGTCTCCCGTCTCTGGATCCTTCGGTTGATCAGGGTCTGCAACATCGGCCGGGGCCACATAGCGACCAGTGCTCGGATTGCGGTAGGTCGTCCCCTGGACCATTCCCTGGGTGAGAAGACGATCGAATGGTTCATTCACATCCAGCAGGCCCCGATCCTTGAGGGCCTTGGTGAAAAAACGGGAATAGAGCAGGTGAAGAATGGCGTGCTCGATGCCACCCACGTACTGCTGCACAGGCAACCAGCGGTTTGCTGCCTCTCGGCTGAACGGTGCATCCGTGTTGTGCGGATCGGCGAACCGCAGGAAATACCAGGAGGAACACATAAACGTGTCCATGGTGTCGGTTTCCCTGCGACCGGGTTTTCCGCAGTTGGGGCATGGCGCATTGACCCACGACTCCTGCTTTGAGAGCGGTGAGCCACCCTTACCGGAGAGATCGATTCCCCGCGGCAGCTCCACCGGCAGGTCTTCGCGGGGTACAGGCACTGCGCCGCAATCCGGGCAATGGATGATCGGGATCGGACAACCCCAGTAGCGCTGGCGTGAGATCAACCAGTCCCGAAGCCGATAGGTCACCTTCGCGGACGCCCAGCCTGCAGCGTCACCCCTCCGTGTGACTTCGGCTTTGGCCGCTGTGGACTCCATTCCATCCAGATCACCGGAATTGATCAACACACCGGCATCAGTCCAGGCTTCGCCACTGGAGATCGCAGCCGCCGCTCCCTCCGCTTCGATCACCTGCTGAATCGGCAGGTTGTTGCTGCCTGCAAAGCGGATATCCCTTTGATCGTGGGCCGGAACCCCCATCACGGCTCCCGTGCCGTAATCCGCCAGCACGTAATCGGCGATCCAGACGGGCAAGACTTGGTCCGTCAGTGGATTGATCACGCTGGCGCCTATGGCAACGCCTCGTTTCGGACCATCGTCACTGGTTCGTTCCAGTGCACTGAGCCGGGCGACTTCGGCCTGGAAGTTTCTAACGGCTTCAAGGCATTCCCCGCTGGTGAGCTGCTCAACAAGGGCATGTTCAGGTGCCAGCACCACGTAGGAGGCCCCGGCGAGTGTGTCGGGGCGTGTGGTGAAAACCGTGATGGGAGTCGCGTCTTTTCCGACCACCTGGAAGTTGATCTCAGCACCTTCGGAACGACCGATCCAGTTGGCCTGCATGGTGCGAACACGCTCCGGCCATCCCTCCAGTTCATCCAGGTCCTGCAGAAGCCGCTCGGCGTAGTCCGTGATGCGAAGAAACCACTGGTTCAGCTGTCGTTGCTCCACCAGCGCGCCGGAGCGCCAGGAACGCCCTTCGGAGTCCACCTGTTCATTGGCCAGCACGGTCTGATCCACCGGATCCCAGTTCACCGTGGCGTTCTTGCGATAGGCCAAGCCGCCATCGAACAACTCGAGGAACAACCACTGGGTCCAGCGGTAGTAATCGCTATGGCAGGTCGCCTGTTCCCGATCCCAGTCGATGGACAGACCCAGCTTCTCCAGCTGACCCCGCATCTGCTCGATATTGCGGTCGGTCCAGTCGCCTGGATCGATGTTGCGCTCGATCGCAGCGTTTTCCGCTGGAAGTCCGAAGGCATCCCATCCCATCGGATGAAGCACAGGTCGGCCGCGCATCCGCTGAACCCGGGCGATCACATCCGTGATCACGTAATTGCGCACATGGCCCATGTGCAGTGTCCCCGAGGGATACGGAAACATCGACAGGGCGTAGAAGCCGTTGTCGTCGACCGTTTCCGGAGTCGAATCCAGGCCTTCAGCTTTCCAGCACGCCTGCCAGCGCTTTTCGATCTCGGCAGGGGCGTAACGGCTGTTCACGGTTGGACCGAACGGCAGTAAGGCAGAGATCGTGTCACATCCGCAGGTTTCAGCCGAGTGAACGGATCACGCAAACCTGGCGACGGTTGACCAGGGTCGGTCTGCTGCCGGCACTTCGTTCAATCGCCAGAAATTCGGAGTCCTGCCAGATCAGCCGGCCTTCGACACGCTCCGGTCCTATCACTTCAACACTGATTGGGCTTTGCTCCCTGATCCATGTCTGAAGCAGCCGCACACCCGGCAGACTCGGATCGAGGGGAGAGGTCTCCATAAGATTCGAATAAGCAAACGGGTCACCATGCTGCAGTTCAGCAAATATCACGGCCTTGGCAATGACTTTCTGATTCTGGAAGGTCGTCAGGGGCAGCTGCCATCTGCCATCACCGACCCCGATCCAGCCTGGGTTCGTCAGGTCTGTGACCGTCGCTTCGGTATCGGAGGAGATGGGGTGATCCTGGCCTTGCCGCCCCAGGCTGAAGGTGATTTGCGCATGCGCATTTTCAATGCAGATGGCAGTGAGGCGGAGATGTGTGGCAATGGCATCCGCTGTCTGGCGCGTTTTTTGGCGGATAGTGATGGAAATGAGCCCGGTTTTCGCTGGTCGATTGAGACTCCTGCCGGGCTAATCCGTCCTGAACTGAAGGACGATGGTCAGCTGCTTGTGGATATGGGACCACCGTTTCTTGAGCCGGAGACGGTGCCCACGACCTTGCCGTCGGTGGATGGTTTGCCTCGCGGGGAGGCTGAACTCTCCGAAACCCGTCTTTCTGTTGCCGCTGTTGGCATGGGGAATCCCCACGTGGTGGTTCCCGTGGACGACCTTGATGCCATTCCTTTCGACGCCTGGGGCGCTGCTTTGGAAGTTCACCCTCTCTTCCCTGCCAAGACGAATGTGCATTTCCTGCGTGTTCACAGCCGAGACCGACTTGAGATTCGTGTCTGGGAGCGTGGTGCAGGTCCAACCCTCGCCTGTGGAACCGGCGCCTGCGCCACGTTGGTTGCAGCGGTTCTTCTGGGCTTATCCGATGACCATGCTGAGGTGATGCTTCCCGGAGGACCTCTTCAGATCGCATGGCCTGACCAACGAGGCTCCGTCCTGATGACGGGTCCGGCGGTGGCTCTTTTCGATGGGGTGTTCTCGCCTGAATTGATGCCAGATGGTTTGTACATCAGTCAAGAAGGCACTCACGAACCAGTCGTTTCGGAAGCACCATCCGCCACGCCAAACGCTGGCAGTGATCAACCCTTGGATCCTGAGGTAGAGGCCGCTTCTCAGAAGCAGGTTCAGGCGTTCCTGGAAAGCACCTCCCTCGATTCGATGCTGCAGTTGGCCAGTGAATCTCTGGAACAACGAACCCGGGCCCGCTTCGAACGTGGAAATCCCTGAGATTTATCTGGATGCAGCGGCGACCACGCCGCCACGGCCCAATGTGCTCCGCTGTATGGATCGGATTCAGAAGGATGCCTGGGCCAACCCCAGCAGCCTTCATGGTCCTGGACTGATCGCTGCTGAAGCTCTGGGGCGTTGTCGCGCGCAGATCGCAGCAGCGCTGAACGCCGAACAAGACCAGCTCATCTTCACTTCAGGTGCCACTGAATCAGTGCATCTGGCTCTTTTGGGCGCTATGGACCAACAGCCTGTTGGACGCCTTGTGATTTCCGCCGTTGAACATCCTGCCGTTGAGGCAGCGGCTCAGGTGCTGGTGCAACGGGGTTGGGTACTGGAACGCTGGCCGGTCGATGCGACGGGTGTCTTGAAGTTGGATCAGCTCGATCGTTTGCTGGCACCACCGACGCGAATGGTGTCTCTGATCTGGGCTCAGAGCGAGGTGGGAACGCTGCAGCCGTTACTGCGCATTGGTGCCGCCTGTCGAGAGCGCGGCGTTTTGATCCATACCGATGCCACCCAGCTGTTGCCTCAGGGTTTGATCGATTGGTCGTCCCTGCCTGTCGATCTGCTCAGCTTCTCCTCCCACAAACTTCAGGGGCCGCGGGGTGTGGGTCTGCTGCTTCATCGGCAGGGACTGATCCAGCAGCCCATGCAGGGTGGCGGAGGTCAGGAGGGGGGGCTGCGGGCTGGTACCGAGCCGGTCGCATTGATTGCTGGACTGGCGGAAGCCCTGCAGACCCTTCCCCACTTCGACCCCTTCCATCAGTCGACGCCCCCTGGAGCAACACCTCAGTTGCTGGGTTGGAGAGACAGGCTTCAGGCGCAGATTGAGGCGATCGACGGTGTGACAGTGCTTCATGGAGAGACAACCCCACGCCTTCCCAATCATCTGGCCTGCCTGATCACTACGGCAGGTGGCAGTCCTCTTTCCGGTCGCAGACTTGTCCGTGAGCTGGCGCGCCGCAATGTGGCCTGCAGCAGCGGCAGCGCCTGCCGTTCGGGAAAGGTTCAGGACAGTTCTGTTCTGAGTGCCATGGGAGTTGAAACGGCCCTGCGGCAGTCGTTGCTTCGTTTCAGCCTTGGCCCATGGATTGATCTTGCGGTTCTCGATCAGGTGCCGGAGCGACTGCAGCTCGCGATCAGGGCCTGCGCCTGAGAAGCTACTTAACAGTCCTGACCAAGACTCCGTGTCCGACGCCGCCGACACCGCAACTGATGTTCCGGCGTATGTGCTCCCCCCCGATCTGTTGAAGGCGGAGGCCGATCTGCTGAAGGCCGTCAAGGCCGCTGTGGAATCACCGGATGGAACTAGGTGGGGAGCAACCCTGCGCTTTGAGAATCTTCGGCTGTTGCCCGTGGCCCTGCGTCTGGCGGAAGCGCTCAGCGCCGTTGACTCCACGTTGAGGCTTCTTTGGCCCGATGCCGGTGCCGCTGCCCTGGCACGACGAGACGCGCCGGAGCTCGCCTCGTCCATCGCTGATTTCAACCAGTGGTCCTCCCAGGCGGATCCCGATGCGCTGCTGCTGGCGGTGGGCCCTCAGCCATCGGACTACGAAGCGTTCATGGCGCTCTGCGAAGCACACCGTGGTGTGATTGTGATGCTAAATGGTCGTCTGGAAGATGCCGCTGTGGGCATCGGCAGCGTGGCGCGAAAACGGCGGCGTGGCTTCGTCTCCTCCTGGCAGCAGGCCTATTGGCTTCAACCGTTGGAGGGTGGTGCTCTCATGCGGGTCTTCCCGGACGAGTGGGCTCTTTTCCGTCAGGATCCAGATGGCTACCGCTGGTTGAGCACCAGCGCCGACCGTCCTGATCCGGAAAGCTTGAGCGCACTTCTCGCCGGTGAGGATCCGGATGGCCTCAAACAACAACTTGGAAACGTTGATCGTTTTCTTGATGGACTGAGCAAATGATTCGGCGGTTGAAGCCTCTTCAACCCCTCCTTAAGGTTTGGTTTGCTGATTCGGTTGGATGACGCGCCGATTCTCATTGCGTCAGTTCACGCTGTTGGATGGTCTCGCTGCCCTGGCAGCCCTGACGGCACTAGCTGGTGCCGTCTGGTCTCCGAAACTGGCCAATGGTCTGGCCCGTGCCACTGGGTCGATGGAATCGGTTGAGCTTTCAGTCGATGTACGACATCTTTACCTCGATCAGCCCGAAACGTTCTTTGCTGCGGTCCGCGAGGAAGGAATTGTGAGCATCGTGATTCGAAACCAGCCGGCGGGTCGGGTGCAACTGCTGGCTGTGGATGACATAACTCTGCCTCTTCTTGATCTTCTGCCGGACGGCACGATTGTTGAGGCATCAGACCCGACTGCTGGACGCCCGATTCATGCCCGTTTCCAGCTTCAGGCTGAAGCGGAAACCAGTTCATCCGGTGTTGTGGTGGCTGGTACGAAACTCAAGATCGGCACGCCGGTCGAGTTGGAGGGTCTGCTTTACCGCGTCACGGGCGTTGTGAGCGGTTTGGAACTGCCATGAGGCGTTTCGCGACAGCCATCGCCTTGATCACCTCTGTCAGCGGTCCGGCTGTTCAGGCAGCGGATCAGTTGTTGCAGCCTCCTCCGCCAGTCCAGCGTCAGGGACTCCCCGGTCGTTTGCAGCGTCCGCTTTGTCCGCAACTGCAGAGCACTATTCGAGCGGCTGTCGGCGGCTCCACGGCGCCCTGGAGCATCAGTGTTCTGGATGATCGTGGTCAGTTGTTGGCCGATCTCAATGGTTGGATTCCCCGCATTCCAGCGTCCAATCAAAAGCTGATCAGCACTGCCTTTGCCCTGGATCGGTTAGGTCCCGATCAGCGGCTGAGAACCCAGTTGCTCCGCCATGGCGACGGGAGTTTCGAAATCATCGGTGAGGGAGATCCCGATCTGAGCATCGAAGAGCTGCAGCGTCTGGCGATGGTGGCGCTCGGACAGGGTGGCAGCCGCTCCAGGGTCACAACAGGTGCACCGGTGCGGCTGATGCTTCGGGATGTTCCTCGCCAACGCTGGTGGCCCAGCGACTGGCCTGTCGACGATCGCAGTTATGCCTACGGCGCACCGATCACACGACTGGCTCTCACCAGCAATGCCCTTCACATGGCGGTGATGGATCCTGACCGGCGTCTGCGGAGAGTGATGCAGGCAACTGCACAGCAGCGGGGGGGGACAGTTCGAGATGGTGATGGTGAACAGCGAAGACAGAGCGGGAGACCATCGCCGAAATCGTTTCAGCCGTCCACCGCAGCTGCTGCATACCGAGGAGTCCGCTCCGATGCATGCATTGCTCAGCCTCGCCAACACCGAGAGTCACAACTTCACTGCCGAAGTGCTTCTGCGGGAAGGCGCTGACAGCTGGGATCTCAATCGAGCACTCCTGGCAAACACCCAGTGGTTGCAGGCCCAGGGAATGCCAATGCGGGGATTACGCATCCGAGATGGCAGTGGTCTTTCCCGCGGCAATCGGGTGACGAGTCGAACGTTGGCCGCTCTGCTTTGGCGGATGGCCCAGCATCCTCTGGGCGCTTACTACCAGGCATCCATGGCGATTGCAGGCCGCCGTGGCACTCTTCGTCGCTACTGGAGGGGAACCAGCCTGCAGGGCCGTTTCTGGGGGAAGACCGGCACTCTCCGAGGTATTCGGGCCCTTTCTGGGATTCTTGAAACGAGCAACGGCCCCCGTTACGTCAGCATGATCGCCAATGGCGCCCTGGATCCAAAACCAGTGATGGGCAGGATTCTTCAGGAGACGCAACGCCTCAGCCGGTGCCCTTCATGGAGCGCAGCCTTGAGGCAGCCCGACGGGCTCGGCTGATCGATACAGTTTTGCCCTGGGAATCAGCCGGCTTGGTTGTGTCGGTACGGATCGACTGGATCTTCACCAACTCCTGCCGGCCTGCGATCACCACCTGGGCCATTTCCTTCAACCGACCCTCCAGCTCGCCCAGGGTCTGTTCGGCATAACGATTCGCTCCGTCCTGGACGTTGCCGGCTTCCTGGCGACTGCGCTGAATCAGTGATTCGCACTGCTGCTGAGTCTGCTGCCGGAACTGAAGTGCGTCGTTGTGAACCCGTTCGGCCTCGTCCCGGCTTTCTTTCTGCAGCCGCTGGCCCTCGCTGCGGATTGTTTCGAGGTCTTGAAGTGCCTGACGGCGATTGGCCTCATGCAGCTCTGCCTGCTGGCGCTTGAACTCCATGGCCTCCTGTTCCAGTTGCTGGCGCCGCTGTTGTGCTTCCTGCTCCAACTGCTGCCGGCGTGCAGTGAACTGCTGCTCCTGTTGAGCCAATTTGGCCTGCATCTCCTGTTCCAGTGCTGCCCCCTGTTGCCGGGTTGTTTTGAGAAGGGTTTCGCACTGTTGCCGGGTCTGTTCCCGCATGTCATTCACCTGGCGTTCGGCCTCCTGACGGACCGTTGCGCTGCTCACCAGTTGCTCGTGCTGGCGCTTGGCCTGTTGGACCAGTTCTTCGGCCTGTTGCTTTGCGGTGTTGATAAACGAGTCGCGACGCTCCAGCAGTTGCGCTGCACGTTCAACCTCCCCCGGGAGCGCCTCCCGAATGGCATCAAGGAGTTCGACGGCGTCGTTTTCATTCACCAGACGCCCGCCGCTGAAGGGCACGCGGCTTCCTTCGAGAAAGACATCCTCCAGCTGATCCAGCTGATCGAGAACGACAAAGCGTATATCGCTCATATCAACGAGGCGGGAAAGCCGAATTAAAGAGCGTTATGAGGTCCTTGGCTACCACCTCGGGCACCATGTGGTCGATCGTTCCACCGAAGCGGGCCACCTCTTTGACCACGGAACTACTCAGGAAACTATGACGGGCCGAAGTGGCTAGAAAAATCGTTTCGAGGGTTTCATCAAGCGAGCGGTTGGTGTGGGCGATCTGGAGCTCGTATTCGAAATCACTCATCGCCCGCAGGCCCCTCAGGATCAGATCGGCCCGATGGGTTTCCGCACAGTTCACCGTGAGGCCATCGAAGCTGATCACCTCAATCCCATCCAGATGTGACGTGGAGGCCTGAATCTGAGCAATGCGTTGTTCAACGCTGAAGACAGGTTTTTTGTTGGGGTTGGATAAAACGGCAACGATCACCCCCCCAAACAGGCTTGCGGCCCGCTCGATCAGATCCATGTGACCGTTCGTTAGCGGATCGAAACTGCCCGGGTAAAGCGCTCTCATCCGATCCCGCCGGTACTGGGCGGATCCTATTCAGAAGTTGAATCCCTAGATTTCGGTGACATTGGTTCCACCCATGAGTCTCGACGCTGACGCCAAGAAGGTTCTCCTCCGCAAAATTCCCCATGGTCTTTTCGTTTGCGGTGTGCGGGACGGCGATGAAGTAAATGGTTTCACCGCAAGCTGGGTGACGCAGGGCTCATTCGATCCACCACTGGTTGTGATGGGTGTGCGGGCAGACAGCACCAGCCACGGGATCATCGAGCGCACAGGACGCTTCTCACTGAACATGCTGAAGGCTGATCAGAAGGATCTCGCTGCTGTGTTTTTCAAACCGCAGAAGGGACTGGGCGGTCGCTTTGACGCGGCTCCCTTCAGCGAGGGTCCTCTGGGATTGCCATTGCTGGACAACGTTGTCGGGGGCGTCGAGTGTGAGCTTGTCGGCCAGATCAAGCACGGTGATCACACCGTGTTTGTCGGTGAGGTGAAAACGGCCCGACTCCTGGAGGATGGAGACGCTCTGACCATGGCCAGCACAGGCTGGAACTACGGAGGCTGATCGGATCTTGGAGGATCCTGTCCCGACCGCACCGCTGCTCACTCAGCCCAAACGGTTGGAGCGTCGGCTGAAGGACATTCCTCCCGAACCCGGTTGTTACCTGATGCGCGATGGAGAGGACCGAATCCTCTACGTCGGCAAATCCAAGTCCCTGCGCAGCCGGGTGCGCAGTTACTTCCGCAGTCGTCACGATCTGTCGCCGCGCATCCGGCTGATGACTCGCCAGGTGTGCGAGATCGAATTCATCGTCACCGACAGCGAGGCCGAGGCCCTTGCGCTGGAATCCAACCTGATCAAGAACCATCAGCCTCACTTCAACGTGTTGCTGAAGGACGACAAGAAATATCCCTACCTCTGCATCACCTGGAGTGAGGCTTACCCCCGAATCTTCATCACCCGTCGCCGGCGTTTCCGCAGCCCATTGGACCGCTTTTACGGTCCTTACGTTGATGTGGGTCTGCTTCGGCGCACCCTATTTTTGGTCAAGCGGGTGTTCCCCCTGCGGCAACGTCCGCGGCCGCTGCATCAGGACCGGACCTGCCTGAACTACAGCATCGGTCGTTGCCCGGGGGTGTGTCAGGAGAAGGTCAGTTCCGAGGACTATCACCGCACCTTGCGCAAGGTGGCCATGGTGTTCCAGGGCCGCAGCGATGAATTGCAACACCTGCTGGCGGATCAGATGGAGCGTTACGCCGAGCGTCTCGACTTTGAATCCGCAGCTCGCGTGCGCGACCAGCTTCAGGGCCTTGATCAGTTGACGGCTGATCAGAAGATGAGTCTTCCTGATTCGTCAGTGAACCGGGATGTGGTCGCCCTGGCCTTTGATGACAAGTTGGCAGCGGTGCAGCTGTTCCAGATGCGCGCCGGGAAGTTGGTGGGTCGGCTTGGGTATTTGGCCGATGCGGACGGCCTTGATCCAGGTCTGATCCTCCAGAGGGTGATTGAAGAGCACTACTGCCAGGTGGATGCAGTTGAGATTCCGCCGGAATTATTGGTTCAGCATCAGCTTCCCCAACAAGTGCTGCTGGAGGAATGGCTCACTGAACAGCGGGAGCGCCGAGTTCAGATTCACTGCCCGAAACAGCGGCAGAAGGCTGATCTGATCGAACTACTCCAGAGAAACGCCGAGTTCGAACTGCTGAGGGCCAAGCAGGGTCAGGAACAGCAGGCCCTGGCGACGGAGGATCTGGCGCAGCTGCTGGAGTTGCCCACTCCGCCCCGTCGAATCGAGGGGTACGACATCAGTCATATCCAGGGCAGCGATGCGGTCGCCTCGCAGGTGGTTTTTATTGATGGTTTGCCCGCCAAGCAGCACTACCGCAAGTACAAGATCCGCAGTAGCAGCATCCGCGCCGGTCACAGCGACGATTTCATGGCGATGGCTGAGATCATGCGCCGCCGTTTTCGTCGCTGGGCCCGCGCCAAAGCCGAAGGCGCCGATCTGGGCGCGTTGCGGCACAGGGGTGGCAGTGCCCTTCAGACCGATGGTCTCAATGACTGGCCGGATGTGGTGATGATTGACGGCGGCAAAGGCCAGTTGTCCGCCGTGATGGAGGCACTTCGCGAGCTTGATCTGCATGAAGATCTCAACGTCTGCTCCCTGGCCAAGCAGCGTGAGGAAATCTTCCTGCCTGGAGAAAGCCAGCCCCTCGAAAGTGAGCCGGATCAGCTCGGAGTGGCCCTGTTGCGTCGTCTCCGGGATGAAGCGCATCGCTTCGCGGTGACCTTCCACCGTCAACAACGGGGCCAGCGGATGAAACGCTCACGCTTGTCCGACATTCCAGGTCTGGGACCGAAACGCGTCAAGGATCTTCTGGCCCATTTCCATTCGATCGATGCCATTCAGCTGGCATCCGTTGAGGTTCTGGCCAAGGCACCCGGTGTCGGTCCGGCCCTGGCCAAGGACATTCACAACTTTTTCCATCCCGATGATGATGAGCGCCAGGATGTGTCCTCCGATGAGCCCCGTGCACGCATCGCATGATTCGCCGTCTGTTGCTGACGTTCTGCATGGCCGCATGGCTCAGCCTGTTGCCTTCGCCGGCACTGGCATCCCCCGGTCTGTGCACCGGGCCGGTTTGCGCTGATGACATCACGCGCAGTGCCAAGAATCACTGGCAGTTAGTGATGCGCCTGAATGATCAGCAGGGGCATCGTGAAAAAGTTGTCATGGATTGCCGCGCCAAGGTTCTCAGCCCCCGTGCTGGGCAGGTCGATCGTGGTTATGCCACGGCGCTGGGCCGTCGGGCCTGCCGACTCGCCGGCGAGGTGACTTGAGTGGAGATCAGCCTTGTCTATCCCCATCAGCTGTTTGCTGAGCATCCGGCGCTGGAGCTAGGTCGGCCGGTTGCTCTGATCGAGGATCCGCTCTTTTTCGGCACCGATCCCCGCTGGCCGTTGCGCGTTCATCGGCAGAGGTTGGTTCTGCACCGCGCCTCGATGAACAGCTATTCGGCTGAGTTGAAGCAGCGGGGCTGGACTGTTCTGCATCAACGCCACAATGCGGCTGAAGACACCAGCGGTCATTTGCAGCTTCTGGTGAGCGCCGGATACCGCTCCTTCCATCTGGCCGATCCTGTTGATGATCTTCTTGAGCGCCGACTGAAGGCCTTTGTCCATCGGCATGACTGCCGTCTGACGATCCTTCCGACACCGATGCTTTTAACCCCCTCCAGCGTTCTGGAGGAGCACTTCGGCAACGGCAAGAAGCCGTTCATGGCGAAGTTCTATGAAATGCAGCGCAAACGACTCGGTGTGCTGCTTGAACCCGATGGCGGACCGCTGGGAGGTCGTTGGAGTTACGACTCTGAAAATCGAAAGAAGCTGCCAAAGGGCATCTCCGTCCCTGACGAGCCCTGCTGTTCTCCATCGTCATTCGTGCTGTCTGCTCAACAGCAACTGGCGGAGGAGGCATTGCCCCGTCTGGGGGGTGATGCGTTGTTCGCTTATCCCGTCAGTCATGCCGATGCCGAACGATGGCTGGATCAGTTTCTGGAGGTTCGATTTCAGCAGTTCGGTGCCTATGAAGACGCCATCAGCAGCCAACACAGAGTGATGTGGCACGGCGTGCTGACGCCGATGCTCAACATCGGTTTGCTCACGCCACAGCAGGTTCTGGACCGGACCCTCGCCAGGGCCGAACTTGGAGACATTCCCCTCAATTCGTTGGAGGGCTTCATTCGCCAGATCATCGGCTGGCGTGAATTCATGGCAGCGATGTACCGCCGTCACGGCGTGACAATGCGCACCGGCAACTTCTGGAATTTCGACGACCGTCCCATTTCTGAGGCCTTTTACACCGCCACCACAGGGCTGCCGCCGATCGATGACGCCATCCGGCACGCTCTCGACACCGGTTACTGCCATCACATCGAACGGTTGATGTTGCTTGGCAACGTGATGCTGCTCTGCGGGTTCCATCCCAACCGGATCTACACCTGGTTCATGGAACTGTTTGTCGACGCCTATGACTGGGTGATGGTGCCCAATGTTTATGGCATGAGTCAGTTCTCTGACGGAGGAATCTTCACCACCAAGCCTTATCTCTCCGGATCAAACTATGTGCGCAAGATGTCGGACTACCGCAAAGGTCCGTGGTGTGAGATCTGGGATGGGCTGTTCTGGAGTTTCATTCAACGTCATGACACTTTTTTCCGCAGTCAGTACCGACTGGCGATGATGGCTCGCAACCTTGATCGCATGGCTCCGGAAACGCTTCTGGAGCACCAGCGACGAGCCAACGACTTCCTTGACGGTCTCGCCTGAACCCTTCGTATGTCCGCCTCACTCCGGTTGCCTTGATGATGCTCCCACCCGAGGCTTACCTCTGGTTCAAGACCCTCCATATCGTGGGAGTGGTGGTCTGGTTCGCCGGTCTGTTCTATCTGGTTCGTCTCTTCATTTATCACGTCGAGACAGCCGAACTGGCGGAGGAGCTGCAACAGCCCTTCCGAGATCAATACACGTTGATGGAGAAGCGGCTCGCCAACATCATCACCACCCCCGGTATGGTCGTGGCCGTGTCGATGGCAACAGGCCTGCTGGTGGTTCAGCCCAGCTGGCTTCAACAGGGCTGGATGCACGCCAAGCTCGCCTTTGTGGCGGCACTTCTCGTTTATCACTTCTTCTGTTATCGCCTGATGGGGCAGTTGCATGCCGGCACCTGTGCCTGGTCTGGCAAGCAACTCCGTGCGCTGAATGAATTGCCCACGTTGCTGCTGGTGATTGTCGTGATGCTGGTGGTCTTCAAGACCCAGTTCCCGACCAGTGCGGCCACCTGGTTCATCGTTGCCTTGGTCGTTTTCATGGCGGGTTCGATCCAGTTTTATGCCCGCTGGCGGAGACTGAGATCTGAAGCGGCTGATGCCTGATATGGACCATCCGCTCCGGGCTGTTCTGGAACGGGTTGATTCCAGGAGCTGCCCGGAATCGTTCAACTTTCACTGCCATACCCTCTGCAGCGATGGCAGCCTCGACCCGATTGAGCTGATCGAGCAGGCGACCCGACGCGGCCTGAGCCAGCTGGCGGTGACCGATCACCACAGTTCCCATGCCCATGCCCCAATGCGGGCATGGCTCGATGATCAGCGGTCTGCGGGTAGCTCAGTGCCGACGCTCTGGAGCGGGATGGAAATCAGTGCTCTGTTGAAGGGTTGCTTGGTGCATGTTCTGGCCCTTGGTTTCGAGCTGGATCATCCGGCTCTGCGGCTCTACAACCGTGGTGATGCGGTGGTGGGGGAACCGCTGAGGGCGGCATCGGTTGTCGCGGCGATTCATGAGGCAGGGGGACTGGCAGTGCTGGCTCACCCCGCCCGGTATCGACTTGGCCACGACATCCTGATCGCAGAGGCGGCCCGCCTTGGTTTTGATGGCGGTGAAGCCTGGTACGACTACGACATGCAGACCACTTGGGCGCCAAGCCCACTGATCTGCCAGTCGATCGATCGCCAGTTGGAGAATCTTGGCCTTTTACGTACGTGTGGCACCGACAGCCATGGAATTGACCTCAGTGGCCGTTAAATTGAGTCAATCTCAGTCCCCGCCGGCATGGGCTTATTTGATCGTCTGCTGAACCAGGACTCGCAGGATTCCGATAACACGATCAAGCCGCGCAAGCCCGCCAAGGAAAAGCCTTCCGAATATTTTCTCGATGCAGATTCCTCCTCATCCCTGGGGAATGTGGATTACATGCGTGAGGCCAAGACGATCCGCCGCACCTTTCCAGGCACGGTAGACAGTCCCGGCACCAAAGAGCAGATCATGACTGTCGCGGCCGAAACCGAAAGCCTCGACAAGCGAAGCGAGGGTCTTGGTGGTGATGTTCGCAAGGTCGATGATTCCATCAACCTGACCGCCGGGGTCCCGAAGCCGGTGAAGAAAACCTTCGCTGAACAGGTGAGCACTGCTGAGATGAACGAGCGGCTGCGTGGCATCGCTATCACGGGTGTGAACACACCCGCATCGGCCAATGCTGCTCCGGTTGCCCGCAAGGAGATTCTCAAGGAGGAGGAACCCAAGGCCTCAACGGCCAAAGCGTCTGCATCGAACAAGCCTGGTTCGATCGATCCATTCCGTCAGATGGTGCGCGACCTCAACAAGTGAGCTCGCCGCGCTCGATCAGTGATTCACTGTCTGAGACGTGTTGTTTCAGCCTCTCGATCTGATCATCTGTTGCTCCTTGCCATAGGTCACGGTTGCTGGCCTCCAGAAGTCGCTCAGCCATGTCGCGCAACACCCATGGATTCTTGGTCCGCAGAAACTCAAGGGTGGATTGTTCTCCAAGCCACTGATCGCAAAGAGCGCCGTAACACCAATCGGGCACTCGATCCGTTGCCGCGTCGTAGGCAAACAGGTAGTCAAGACTGGCACCCATTTCGAATGCGCCCTTGTATCCGTGGCGCTGCATTCCCTCGATCCAGCGCGGGTTGAGGAGACGACTGCGCATCACCTTGTCGAGTTCCTTTTCCAGGCGATGCAGCCTGGGGCGCTCGTGACGCGAATGGTCCCCGAACCAGAGCTGGGGACGCTCTCCTGAGACCAGTTCCACCGCAGCGCTGAGTCCGCCATGGAACTGGTAGTAGTCATCCGAATCGAGCAGGTCATGCTCGCGGTTGTCCTGGTTGTGCAAGACAACTTGCACCCGGCCCAGGGCTGCTTCCAGGCCGGAACGATCCTGTTCCGGTTCCGCTCCGATTCCATAACGCCACTGGCTCCAACTCAGAAATGCATCGGCGAGATCGGCGCGCTGCTCCCAGGCGCCGCTGTCGATCAGTGCCTGTAGTCCTGCCCCGTAGGAGCCTGGTGCCGAGCCGTAAATCCGACCCTGGGGACCCAGCTGCCTTGTCAGGGCGGCCAGAGGATTGACCGTTTCGTCTTCATCGAGAGCAGCCACGAGGCGCTGGGCTTTGTCCACCCAAGTCACCAGCTGCGGGAAGGCATCGCGGAACAGTCCGGAGATCCGCAGCACCACATCAACCCTTGGCCGCCCCAGCAGTCGTGATGGGATCACCTCCAGATCCACCATGCGGCGGCTCGGTCCGTCCCAGACAGGACGGACACCGATCAGTGCCATCAGTTGGGCAATGTCTTCGCCGCCGTTTCGCATGGTTGCTGTTCCCCAAACGGACAACGCCAGATGGCGCAGATGCTCGCCCTCGGCCTGCAGGTGGAGATCCAGCAGCTGCTCGGCCGAGCGGCGGCCGAGATCCCAGGCGGCTTCCGTCGGCAGCCCGCGTAAATCCACCGAATAGAAGTTTCGACCCGTGGGTAAGACATCCGGTCGTCCGCGGCTCGGAGCTCCGGAGGGGCCAGCAGCGATCTTTTGTCCTGAAAGACCACGCAGCAGGGCAGAGCGTTCCGCAGCACCACAACCATCCAGGCGAGGCCACAGTTCATCGGTGAGCTGCAGCAACTCAGGCTCCGAGGCCGACCAGCTCTGGAATGGTGCTGCGAGGTCCTGAGGATTGTTCCCCTCAATCAGCCGACTGCATAACAGCAACGCCTGTTGTTCGAGCCAGGCGGTGCCGTCTCCCACCCGACGACAGCGGCTGGCTCCAAGGTCTTCCAGTTGTCTCTGGTCGTTCTGGCTGAGGCCAAGTCCGTCCTCATCACACCAGGGATCGAATGCAAGCCCTACCCGTGCGGCCATGGACTGGGTCAGCCCCGACCATTCACCCCGGGGTGCTCTCGCCAGGGCCAGTAAGAGTTCCAAACCCTTTTCTGGGGATGGAGCAGCGCCGAAACAGTGCAGGCCTGTGCGGATCTGAGCCTCCTTCAGTTCACATAGATATGTCTCCGCCTGATCCAGAATTTGCTCCAGCGGCTCCGTGCCGATGGTCAGTTCGTCTCGGCTGGGCAGGCCCGGCCAGTTCAGCTGTGTGAGGCAGTTCAGCACCGATGTTTCAAGCACTGTCGTTCGTTCCGCCCCGAGCTGGCGTGCCTCGACCAGTTCATCCAGCAATCCCTCGAGTTGTTGCAGGGGACCATGTAGCCCTGCACGGCCGATGGGTGGCATGAGGTGATCGAGAATCACCGCCTGGCCGCGTCGTTTTGCCTGGGAGCCTTCGCCGGGATCGTTGACGATGAAGGGATAGAGATGGGGTATGGCTCCGAGGGCGAGTTCGGGGCCACAATTCGGGCTCAGTCCCACCCCCTTGCCGGGAAGCCATTCGGCGCTGCCGTGTTTCCCCACATGCAGCATCACCTGGGTGCGGTGCTGACGACGCAGCCAGAGGTACTGGGCCAGGTAGCGATGCGGTGGAGGCAGATCGGGTGAATGCAGATCAGCGATCTGCTCTGGGTCGTAACCCCGGTCCGGTTGCAACAGAACAACCACATGACCGAAGCGCAATCCATGGATGGCGAAGCCCAGATCTCCATCAAGGTCTTGTGCTTGATCGGGAGAACCCCAGCGCGCTTCGATCAGTCGTTGGGCTTCCCGCGGCACTGTGAGCCACCAGGCCTGATAGTCAGCCAGGGAAAGATGGTCCAGAGGCGGCCGATGCAGTCCCTCCGGTGCATTGGTGCGGCCTCTCAGCAGCTGTGTGATGAAGGCATCACCATCGGCAGGAAGCGGATCCGTGCCGAGGTCGTAGCCCTCCTGATGCAGCCAGCCGAGGATGTTGGTGACACTGGCGGGTGTATCGAGCCCGACGCCGTTCGCCACCCGACCATCCCGCACCGGGTAGTTGGCCAGCACCATGGCGATCTTTCGTTCTGCAGCCGTTGTTTCTCGCAGCTCAATCCAGCGGGCGGCATGATCCACCAGCCAGGTGATGCCGTCCAGATCGGGTTGCTGTGTGGCAACGGCTGTGGCGAGCGTTCCAGCCGAGGGCCTCTGCTGACGGAAGGCGCAGGGTCGGGTGGTGATGCGGCCATCCAGTTCCGGCATCACCACCTGCAACGAGAGATCCAGGGGGTCCAGTCCCCGACTGCTGTCACTCCAGCGTTCACGGGCTCCACTGCTGGACAGCAACTGCAGCACAGGGCAGTTCAACTCCTCCCAAAGGGGGCTGCCAAGACCCGCGTTATCGCTGCGCACGGAGGCGAAGGCGGTGGCCGTGATCACCACCTGGGTGTTCTGACTGCGCAGCAGGTCGCGGACCCCGGCCTGCACCGAGCTGTCCCGCAGGCTGCTGACCCAGATCAGCCGCGGCCTCAGGCCTCGTTCGCGAAGGGTTTCAGCCAGCGACTGCGCCAGGGCTGTGTCACCGGCCTGCAGCAGTGCTCGATAAAGCACCACCCCAACGGTCGGACCCGGGTCATCACGCCAGTCCCAGGGGAGTGGGTCGGGTAACGGTTCGATCGGAATGGTCTTCGGTTCAGGTGTTTCGTTTTGCAGGAGGCTTTGCAGCGTTGAAAGCAGCTGCTGTTGATTGGCCGTACCTCCCTCCCGCAGCAGCGCTGCCAACCGATCCGCGAGTGCGGTGTCGATCGATCCAATCCCATGCAGTTCGCGTTCCTGATCTGGTGTGCCTGCCAGAACCACCAGCTGCCGATCCACACGTTCGGACTGCCAACGCTGCAGTTGTTCAAGGCCATAACTCCAGTGCCCGCGACTGCCCAGCAATCGAACAAGCACCAACTGGGCGCCGTTCGCTGTGGTGGCCAGGTAATGGTCCAGCTGAGCCGGATGGGACAGGCAATCCAGTGCAAGGGCCCGGATCCTGTTCTGCCACTCTGGTCGCTTCAGAAGAACCTGATCGAGACAGCTGAGATCCGTTGATGCACTGGTGAGGAACAGCACCTCGGCCGGGGGCTGCTCCACCAGCACGACATCCTCCGGAGGATCAAGACCTGGACAGCTGGCAAGACGGTGCATGGCTGCATTCTCCCGAGGCAGGGGACCGATGGTGAGAAGATTCAGCCATCGGGCCTTCTCTGCGATGCATCAGTTCCTGCCCTACGCATGGTTTCAGGGCCAGTGCGTCCCTTTTGAGGAGGCCAGGATCTCCATCGCCACCCACGCGCTGCATTACGGCACGGGCGCCTTTGGTGGAATGCGTGCGATTCCAGATCCAGATAACAGCCAGTCGATGCTGCTGTTTCGTGCCGATCGCCATGCACGACGACTCAGTCAAAGCGCACGCTTGCTGCTCACCGATCTGAGTGAGGAAACGATTCACAAGGCCCTGACGGCCATCTTGCAGGCCAACAAGCCGGATCAGCCGATCTATCTGCGGCCTTTTGTGTACACCAGTGATCTGGGCATCGCCCCGAGGTTGCACAACATCGAGACCGATTTTCTGATCTACGGGCTTCCCCTGGGTGATTACCTCTCACCTGAGGGGGTCAGTTGTCGAATCAGCAGCTGGACCCGACAGGAGGATCGTTCCCTGCCTCTGCGCGGCAAGATCTCCGGTGCGTACATCACGAGTTCCTTAGCCAAAACAGAAGCGGTTCAGAGCGGCTTTGATGAAGCCCTCCTGCTGAACAGCCGCGGCAAAATCAGTGAAGCCAGTGGGATGAATCTGTTCCTGGTGCGTGATGGTCAGCTGATCACCCCTGGAGTTGACCAGGACATTCTTGAAGGCATTACCCGGGCAAGCGTGATCGAGCTGGCCAAGGCCATGGACATTCCTGTGATCGAACGGGCTGTGGACAAGACCGAGCTGTTCATCGCCGATGAGGTTTTCCTCTCCGGTACGGCCGCCAAGGTGACGCCCATTCGTCAGATCGAGTCCACGGTGCTGAACACGGACCGACCCGTTATGGATTCACTCAAGAACAAGCTTGTGGCGATCACGGAAGGCCGCGATCCGGACTATGAACACTGGATAACCAGAATCCCAATCGGATGAGGTTGGGCGGGGGCTTTTCCTAGGATTATGAAGAAGAGCTGAAGACAGTTAATGGTGGTGGCGCAAGCAAACCGGAAACTCACCACCTCCCGGTTCCTGGACCATCTGAACGGACCGGATCGGCCCGTGATGGTGTTCGACGGCGCCACCGGCACCAGCCTCCAGGATCTGGACCTGACCGCCGAGGATTTCGGTGGCCCTGATCTGGAGGGATGCAACGAGAATCTTGCAGTCACCAGCCCCGAGTCGGTCAAGGCGGTGCACCGCAAGTTCCTTGAGGTTGGTTGCGATGTCATCGAAACCGACACGTTCGGAGCCGCATCGATCGTGTTGGCGGAATACGGTCTCGAGGATCAGGCATTCGAGCTGAACAGGCGGGCAGCTGAGCTGGCCCGTGAAATGGCCGATGAATTCAGCACCCCTGATAAACCTCGTTTTGTGGCCGGGTCCATGGGACCCACCACCAAGCTGCCCACCCTGGGCCACATCGATTTCGACACGATGCGGGACTCGTTCCGGGAGCAGGCCGAAGGCCTGATCGCTGGCAACGTTGATCTGTTGATTGTTGAAACCTGTCAGGACGTTCTTCAGATCAAAGCGGCACTACAGGGCATCGAAGAGGCCTTCGAGGCAACGGGTGAGCGGCGGGCCCTGATGGTGTCGGTGACCATGGAAACCACGGGCACCATGCTTGTGGGTACCGATATTGCAGCGGTGGTCTCGATTCTCGAGCCCTTCTCTATCGACATTCTCGGACTTAACTGTGCCACAGGTCCCGAGCAGATGAAGGAGCACATCCGTTACCTCTCGGAGCATTCACCGTTTGTCGTCAGCTGCATTCCCAATGCAGGTCTGCCGGAGAACATCGGCGGTGTGGCCCATTACCGCCTGACGCCGGTTGAGCTGAAGATGCAGCTCATGCACTTCGTTGAGGATCTCGGTGTGCAAGTGATCGGTGGCTGTTGTGGCACCACTCCGGCACACATCGGCAGCCTCGCGGAACTGTCCCGGGAAATGAAGCCTGCCGAACGCCCAGCACGTTGGAACAGCGTCACCTCGGAAGACGTCCGACCCAGCCTCAACTATGAACCTGCGGCAGCATCGATTTACGGAGTTACTCCATACCAGCAGGACAATTCGTTCCTTATCATTGGAGAGCGGCTCAATGCAAGCGGCAGCCGCAAGGTGCGTGAGCTGCTGGCGGAAGAGGACTGGGATGGTCTGGTGTCGGTGGCCCGTGGACAGGTCAAGGAAAACGCCCACGTTCTGGACGTCAACGTCGATTACGTCGGTAGGGATGGCGAGAGGGATATGAACGAGCTGGTGAGCCGTCTGGTCACCAACGTCAACCTGCCTCTGATGCTCGACTCCACAGAGTGGCAGAAAATGGAATCAGGCCTCAAGGTGGCAGGCGGTAAATGCATCCTCAACTCGACCAACTATGAGGACGGGGACGAGCGTTTTTTCAAGGTGCTTGAGCTGGCCCGTCGCTACGGCGCTGCAGTTGTTGTCGGCACCATTGATGAAGACGGGATGGCCCGATCCGCCGAGAAGAAGTTCGCCATTGCCCAACGGGCCTATCGCGATGCCCTCGAGTTCGGCATCCCAGCCCATGAGATCTTCTACGACCCTCTGGCATTACCCATCTCAACCGGCATCGAGGAGGACCGCCTGAATGCTCGAGCCACGGTTGATTCGATCCGGATGATCCGCGAGAACCTTCCGGGTGTTCATGTGGTGCTCGGTGTCAGCAATGTGAGTTTCGGTCTGTCTCCGGCGGCTCGGATCAACCTCAACTCCGTGTTCCTACATGACTGCTGTGAAGCGGGCATGGATGCTGCCATCGTCAGCCCGGCGAAGATTCTTCCGCTGATGAAGATCAGCGACGAACACCAGACCGTCTGCAGAGATCTGATCAACGACAACCGTCGTTTTGAGGATGGCATCTGTGTCTATGACCCACTTACCGAACTCACCAAGCTTTTCGAAGGCGTCAGCACCAAAGAGGCCCGCGCTTCCGGTCCTTCGCTGGCAGATCTGCCGATCGAAGAGCGGCTCAAGCAGCACATCATCGATGGGGAGCGAATCGGGCTGGAACCATCCCTGGATCAAGCTCTTGAGGCCTACCCACCGCTGCAGATCATCAATACCTTCCTGTTGGATGGCATGAAAGTTGTTGGTGAGCTGTTCGGCAGTGGTCAGATGCAGCTCCCATTTGTTTTGCAGAGCGCCGAAACAATGAAATCTGCTGTGGCGCATCTGGAGCCATATATGGAAAAAAACGAGGGCGAAAGCCTGAGCAAGGGCAAGTTCCTGATCGCCACCGTTAAAGGCGATGTCCACGACATCGGCAAGAATCTGGTGGATATCATCCTCACCAATAACGGCTACGAGGTGGTCAACCTCGGGATCAAGCAGAGCTGCGAGGCGATCGTTGAGGCGCAGCAGGAGCACAAGGCAGATTGCATCGCGATGAGCGGACTGCTGGTGAAGTCCACTGCTTTCATGAAGGACAACCTTCAGGCTTTCAACGACGCGGGAATCGACGTACCGGTGATCCTTGGTGGTGCTGCCCTGACGCCTCGTTTTGTCCAGAAGGATTGCCGCGAGGTTTATGCCGGCAAGGTGATCTATGGACGCGATGCCTTTGCGGACCTGCGCTTCATGGATGCGCTCATGGATGCGAAAGGCAAGGAGAACTGGACCAATCAGGAGGGTTTCCTTGAGGATGCACCTCAGGGAGTCGGTCTCGATGAGACTCCAAAACGATCCGAGGAAGAGGCAGAGTCTGCGGCGCCGGTCGTCAATTCTCCAGCACCTGAGCTGCCTCCAGTTACATCGGATCGTTCGGAGACCGTTCCTGCCGAACCAATGCCAAAGGCGCCCTTCCTGGGTTCAGTCGTGATCATGGAAGACGACGTCGACATCGCGGAGGTGTTTCACTACCTCGACCGCAATGCTCTTTTTGCAGGTCAGTGGATGCTGCGCAAGGCAAAGGAGCAGAGTCGGGACGACTACAAAGCCATGCTGGCAGACAAAGCTGAGCCTGTGCTGCAGCAATGGATGCAACGCTGCATCGACGAGTCATTGTTGACTCCGCGGGCGGTCTACGGCTACTTCCCCGTGGGGCGTGATGGAAACACTCTCCGGGTGTTCGACGTTGATGGTGCACGTGAACTTGGCAACTTTGAACTTCCTCGTCAGCGTTCCGGCAACCGATACTGCATCGCCGATTTCTACAACGACCTTGACGCCAAAGGTCATCCTACCGATGTGTTGCCGATGCAGGCGGTGACCATGGGGCAGAAGGCCTCTTTGGTGGCTCAGGAGCTGTTCAAGGGCGATCGCTACAGCGACTATCTCTACTTCCATGGTCTTGCCGTTCAGATGGCTGAGGCCTTGGCGGAATGGGTCCACGCCAGGATCCGATCAGAGCTCGGCTTTGCTGATCCCGATGGCATATCACTCCGGGATGTGCTGGCGCAGCGTTACCGCGGCAGCCGTTACTCCTTCGGTTATCCAGCGTGTCCAAACGTGGCGGATTCGCGTCAGCAGCTGGAGTGGCTCGGAGCCGATCGAATCAGCCTGACGATGGATGCCAGTGACCAGCTCGAACCAGAGCAGAGCACAACGGCACTTGTAGCCCTTCACTCCCGCGCCCGATACTTCAGCGCCTGATCAGGTTTGGGCGTCCCATAGTCTGAGGCGCCCAAAGCAGATCACCATGGCTATTGCTGGACCTGATGGAGTTGATGCCGCCATCAAGGCCGGGGTTGACCTGGATGGAAGCCCCATTCCTCGGGAGATGCTTGAGCTCTACAACCAGGTCATGGACCTGGAAGGCCAGCGTGCCCGAAGCGGTGTGCTCAAGTCGATGCGCAATCGGGTGGTCAAGACCGGTGCCAAGCACTTTGACCAGAAGACTCTTGACCAGCGGCTGCAGGACGCCGGTTGGGACGGTCTGAAGGACAAGGAGATCGCCTTCTTCTACGGCTGATCTCTCCCGGCTCTGCCGAATTCAGTTCTGGCAGAGCTTTTCCATTGTTTCGATCACCTCTTGCTGAAACGTGTCCAGAGCGTTGGATTCGCTCAGATCGATTCCTTCTCCGGCTGCGTTCTGGGCTAAATCCTGGAAATGAAAGGCCCCCTCTCCATTGGCCAGGAACTCAATCGCCGAGCTTTCGCCGCTCTCGCGAAACGCATCGCAGAGCGCCAAAAAGGCAGCGTCTTCGGTGAACTCCCAATCCATCGAGTGGACATGACTGAACGACCTTTACCGCGTTCCCCCAGGGGTTCGTCAACCATCTGTGGTCAAAATGTGCCAGTCCTTGGGCAGACTCCTCGTCTCAGCAGGCCTTTCAATGACCAGTTCGAGCCCCGTTCATCCCAGCCCCCGCAACGTTCTTGGAGAGCCTCTGGTGGTCTGTGGATGTGATCCGATGACCGGATGGCACAGGGATGGCTTCTGCGAGACGGATGCCAATGATCATGGCCAGCACAGCATCTGTTGTGTGATGACCGAAGCCTTTCTGAGGTACAGCAAGGCCCAGGGAAACGACCTTTCGACCCCGATCCCTGCATTTCAGTTCCCGGGACTTCAACCCGGTGATCACTGGTGTATCTGCGCCCCACGCTGGAAGCAGGCTTTTGAAGACGGCATGGCCCCACTGGTGCGCTTGGAGGCAACCGAAGACACGGCTCTATCCGTGGTGACCCTGGATCAGCTCAAGCAACATGCTCACCAATCGATCGGCTGACCATCCCAGGCCACAAATGCTCCACTTTGCGGTGGTCTCTGACAGCTCAAAACCGACAACAGCTGGTCAGCTGCTCGCTCGGGCGAAAACAGCTTCTCAGGTGGAACGAAACTCTGGAACGGCTTTGAAAGAGCGGTGTCTGTTGTGCCGGGATGCAGCAGGGTCACAGTGGCGTTTGGCCAACGGCGACCCCACTCGATGCTGAGGGTCTTCAACAGCTGATTCTGAGCTGATTTGGCAGCCCGATAGCCATACCAGCCTCCGCTTCGGTTGTCGGTGATGCTCCCCACCCGCGCACTGAGGCTGGCGAAGTGAAAGGGCCGATCGCGTTGGAGCAGTGGTTCAATAGCCTTTGCCAGCAACACTGGAGCAAAAGCATTGATGGCGAACTGCTCCGCGAGTGCTTCGCGTGTCAACTGGGTCAGCCGTTTCTCCGGTTGAAGGCCAGGACCATGCAACCGCCCACTGCAGTTGAACACCAGACGAAGCGGCTGGTCGAATTGTTTGAGGGCAGGTGCCAGACGCTCCAGATCGACATCGGATTCCAGATCGAGTTGCACTTGGTGCCGGATTCCCCCTTGGCGCCCTGCTGTGATGAGGGTCAGGTCGGGAAAGCGCTGCTGAAGGCGTTCTGAAATCGCCTGACCGATGCCTCCAGTACCCACCACAAGGGCGAGGCCGCTCCAGGTGTTGTCGTGCATCGTTTCATTCACTGCAGCCGCCGACAGCTCTAGCGAATCAGACGGACCATGGGAGGATCAAAACCATCCGTACCGTGTTGGCGAAGCGCAAGAACCATGGGGGTCGCGCGACTGCATCAGCTGGCCATCCAGCGCAGCGAGAAGGCCGTCACCAGCGGGGCGTTGTGCCCATTGACCACAAGGGTGGAACGATTCCCGGGACATGGTGACCAGGGCTTCGAGTTACGCCACCTGATTGGCTCTCCGCCCCCCCATCTGCGCCCTGCAGGACCGAAACCAAATCCCTTCCTTCCCTGGGATCAGCGGCTCGAATTGGAGCCTGTGGGATCCAACCATGTGCTGATCCTGAACAAATACCCCGTTCAGATCGGTCACATGCTGTTGATCAGTCGTCGATGGGCTCCGCAGAACGGCTGGCTCACACCAGTGGATTGGCAGGCGGTGCATGCCGTTCGCAAGCACAGTGAAGGACTGTGGTTCTTCAACAGCGGTCCTTCGGCTGGTGCAAGTCAGCCCCATCGCCACCTTCAGCTGCTGCCCCGTGAAGCCGGTGAATCACTTTGCCCCCGCGAGGGCTGGTGGGAAACAAGGCTTGATGCAATTGGCGTTTCAGACAATTGTGATCTGCTGGACATCCGGACCAATGCCGTCTCATTCCAGACCGATTCCGCTGAAGCTCTCCATTCCAGTTACCTGGACCTGTGCCAGGCCCAGGGCATCGGCCATCCAAGTCTCGAAACGAGCCCACGGAATCCTTACAACCTTCTGTTCGGTAATCATTGGATGGGCCTGGTTAGCAGAAGCCGTCATGAATGCCACGGATTCAGCGTCAATGCGCTCGGTTTCGCTGGCTATCTCCTGTGCTCGGAGCGGTCCGATCGATCCTGGCTCGACCGGCATGGGCCTGAGGCGTTGTTAAGCGAGGTGGTTCCATCAGCGGATGTCCGTGGTTCCACTGATGCCAAGGGCTGAACAGCGGTGCATCGATTGAGGTAGGGGGCAATTGTTCACACCCCGACCAACTGTTCATGAGCCATGCATCACTGCGTCGTAGTAATCAACAGGTGGAACGACACCTGCATCTCGCCAGAGAACTTGCTGTTCGCTACTCCCGACGCACGGGATACGACATGGATGATCTGCGTCAGGTTGGTCTGCTTGGTTTGATCAAGGCGTCAAGGTCATATCGACCTCAGACGAAGGTGCCCTTCGAGGTCTATGCCAGACCACATATCCGCGGCGAAATCCTTCATTACCTTCGAGATGGTGTAGCCCTGGTACGGCTCCCCCGCCATGTGGAGGAGGAGGCATTGCGGTTGTCGAGACTTGAAATGGGTCCGCAGGAACCTCGGGAACAGATGATCCTCGAGCAATACCGAAGCAAAGGAACCTGGCAGCCACTCGACAACGTCGTTAACGCAACTTTCTGCGATCAACTGATGGACCTTGATCAGCGTGACTCCCGCCAAAAAGTGCGGAGATCGCTCAAAGCCCTGCCGGTGCCTGAACGACTTGCAGTGGAAGCAACAGTGCTGGAAGGCTTAAGCCTTTGTGCTGCCGGTCGTCGCTTCAATGTTTCGGCAATGACTGTCCAACGTCGACTGAAGAGAGGTCTGGAACGGATGAAGAGCTCATTGGAGAGACATCAGCTTTCCTTTTGAGCGTCACGTTCCATCTGACCCTTGAGGGTTTCAATGGAGGCATTGACCGCTGCCAACTGTCTCTCCAGTCCGTCACGCCAGAAGCTCAGCATCGACAGCTTGCGTTCCTGATGATGGCGACGGCGATGACTGTGATCACTGGAGACGTCACAGCTGAACGGGGGAAACATGTGGACGTTGACTACTTAGGACAATCTGCCCGATCTGAATTCAAGTTGTGGCTCAGCCAGGAACTTGGCTCCTCAAGGAGGCGCGATTAACGTTGGAAGCTGACCCCTAGCAGATGAAGGCCGAACCCACATCGGCCAGTCTCATGAAGCCCAACCGCGTCTTGCATCTGGTCTCATACTGTGTCGCATGCGCGGTTGTCGAGGCTGCTGCGAGTCCGCGTTCCGGCGCCTATGTGGCCTTGATGGCTGGCCAGAGCGCCAGGCCATTGGAGGGGCATTTCAACAATGTTCCCGTTCTTCACTCCAATCAGCCTGAAATTGTTACCGGTGCGGGAATTCTGGTCGACACGGAGTCAGGATCTGCGATCGCGGCAGAAACCAAGCGACCGCTGAGCAATGCCGCATTCACCTTCGACGGTGAATTCTCGGTTCATATGCATCACAAGTACTACCCCTCCGATGCAGCCAAGTTGGGAGGACGTCGTGATCGCGGCGTGCTGACCCTGGCCTTGATCGCATCCAACCCCGGATCGGATCCCGTTACGTTGCGATTCGAACGGGGATCGCTCAAAAACAGCTTCGAAGCGCCGTACCTCCCCAACAAACTGATGGGGGTTAAACCCCTTGGGAAACGACCCTGGAACACCGGCCCTGGAGACGCCACAGCGGTTCAAATGCTCCGCGATCAACTTGATCGCGACCTGCCATCAAGCGTGGTGATTCCACCGCTCAGCAAAACCGTTGTGGTCAGCACTGTCTTGCCAGCCCGTGGGATTGCCAATGGTCTGTTGCGTGGACGCAGCGACGGGCGCTTTCATCTCGCGGTGGTTGCCGCGGAGAACCCTCGCAATGATCAGGATCTTCTCGCCGTCCTGTCGGCCGGCCGTCTTGCACCGGGGCGCATTTATCTCAATTGCTTGGACCAGATCAACAACGGCACTGTGTTCTCCCGCGTTGCTGGAGTTGCCCTTGGAGACCAATACACCGCCAATCTTCGTCACGACCTGAATCTCGGCTCTTTGCATGTGCCCTTGACCAGCACGCGTCGCCACACCTTTGGCACTCGCGAAATTCAAGTGAATCCCCTGGCCTCTCGCATGGTGGACTCATCCCTGAACAACGTGGGCACCTATGGCGTCAAGTTCGATGTCACCCTCAACCTGACGGGGGAGGGACCTTATCAATTGGTCATGAGCCATCCGGTTGTGTCCGGTAAGAAAGCATTCACGTCCTTTCGCGGTTCGATCAGAATCGAAACCGGCGACCAAGTGCGAGACGTTCATGTCGGCTTGCGCTCCGGCGAAAGCCTGGCATTAAGCGATCTTCAGTTCCTGCCTGACCACATCCAGCCAGTGCGCGTCAGCTTGGTTTACCCAGCTGATGCCACACCTGGCCACCTGCTGAGCGTTGTTCCCGTTAGACAGCTGGCTCAGCTGCAGCAGCGGAAGCTTGATCTTCAGAGAACACAGGATGCAATCGCGACCAGCAAGAACCGTCAGCTGCAGCTTCCTGCTCAACCACCCGCTGTTGAGAAACCTGTTGCGGTGAACATATTGCGACCAGCTCCACTGCCAGCGATACTCCCACTCATGGATGCGTATCGCTTCTGAAGCTCATCCTTTTCAACTGAGCCCTCTTCGATGCAGCCAAGCTCGTTAACCGTCCGACAGCACGCTTGATCCTTTGACCCTCGAGGATTCCAAGCCGAAAGCAATCAGTCTCAAACTTCCCTCGCGCCTGGTTGATTTCATCGACCGGATGAAGGGTGAGTACGGAGTTCGCTCCAGAGGCCAGGTTCTCGAAATCCTGCTCGAGGGAGTGCTTGGCGATTCGGATGAGGTGGTCGAAGACCTCTCAGACAATGCAGAGGATCGCCATCAGGTTCAGAACCAGGTCCCAGAAGCAAGCAGCCTTGTCCTGATTCGTTCGGCAAGCTCAGATCAGGAGCCAACATTTACCGAGCCACCACCTGAGCCCTCGGGTGGCATTGATCTGCCTGGATTTGTACGACGTCGCACCTCACAGTTGCGCGACACGCTTCACTCGCCCAAACCTATCCAGGATGGGGCTGACGACCCCCTCCTTCTCAAGGTGTCGATCAATGATCTTGAGATCGCCTGTCAGGTCGCCGAAGAGCATTGGCGATCTCTTTATGGTCAGGCACCCGGTGAGACTGTCGTTGAGGCATCGATGCTCTGGCTCGCCCGCGATCTCTGGCCCAATCTCGATGCCAGTGATGGCCGTTCATTCACTTGGTCGGCTGCCAACGCAGCCATGGAGGAGCTCTGCAAGGGATGGTCCTCCGCATCACCTTCTCTTGGTCGCGTCATGGTGATTGCAGGAGCATTGGAGGATCCATTCGCAACCGCTGCACTGGCTGATCGCATGCCCACGATGGTGCGCCGTTTTGTGAACCGTTTCCGTCGCAGCAAGCAGGTGACCTCCTTTGAAACCCTCGAGTCAACAATGACCGTGCATGGTGCTTTGAAGCTCCTGGCACTCTCGACCCAGGCGGGTGCATCGGTGACGCTGAGTTCAATCAGGGAGGCTTATAAAACTCAGGCTTTGGCGGCGCACCCAGACGCTGGTGGTTCCACCGAAACAATGCGTCGCTTGAACCAGGCCTATCAACTCCTTCGCGAGCTCTACCGACAGCGGTGACTCAGGCATTGCAGCCTAGTCTTGGCATGAGACTTGCTGAAAGACTTATGCAAGACGATTAAGACTTGGGTTCGTCTAGCAAGGTCATGTCGACTATTTGTAAAGAGCAATTTTTTAGTCAATTTTGTTTGCGGTGGTGCAGAGTTGTCACTTTTCCGAGACGTTGCAAGCAATTCGACTGAAGGGCGCATCTATGAGCGCAAGGCGTTGTCCAGGTCCAGTCCAGGTGCATATTTCATCTCCTGAATACCGTTCCGTACAGGGCTTTGGTCCGTTGCGTACCTGCTGTAGACACAGGTACGCAAGCTGTTGGATGTATTCAGGCCTGCAAACGCCTTCAATTAAATCTCGTTTGTCACAGATAAGAATCATTCCAAGTCTGAAATTGAGACCCGGCTGAGCCATTGGCTACAGGCGAGTTGATTGCCTGCTTTGTGTGTTGTCAGTCGCTAAGGGGGCATCGCTTCGATGCGTTCTGCTTGACTTCAAGCCATGGCTTCATGTAGCTGGTCAGACATTGCGGGAATCGCATTTGAGACTTTGATTGGGTCTCATTGCGAGTCTTGCCCTGGATGAATGCATGCGCTGCAAACGCTTTTCAACGAGATCTTTCCAGCAGGTTGAATCGAGAGGCGGCCGGCAAACCAGTCCTCTGTTTCGTTGATCTCGCTCGAGACTCATAAAGTGTCCCGAAGCGAGGCTTGTCTGCAATGAATGCAGGTCATGAAAGTTCTCGCGGGGCCTGACAAAAAAACCCTGGCTACAAGGTGCAACCAGGGGCAACAACATCAACCGATTTCGTTGTTCAGATCAGGTGGACGTCTGCATCCCTTGGATCAGGTAATCGAAATAAGGGCTGGCTAATTTAATTTGCTGTTCTGAGAGCAGAGCCAAAGAAGCATCTTTCATGGTTTTCATTGCTTCGACCATGCCCGGCATCGGAACCCCGAGGCTGTTGTACATCTCTCGGGCACCGACAAGACCGATCTCCTGGATCATTTCTGTGCTGCCTGCCAGCACGCCGTAGGTCACTAGTCGCAGATACCAGCTGTAATCCCGCAGGCACTGAGCCCGCTGTTTCTGTCCGTAAGCATTTCCGCCAGGCGCTACATATTCGGGTTTACGGCCGAAAAGCTGCTTGGCGGATTCGTCGACGATTTTCTTCTCGTTCTCCGTCAGAACCTTGACGATCGAGACCCGCACGGCCCCTTGATCCAGATAATCCACCATGCTGCGCAGTTCACCGCTGGTGGGATACCGCAGATCTTCATCGGCCTGAAGGATGAGATCCCGGACAACACTCATGGAACTGGACAGGCTTCGTGGAGTTTAGTGGTCTTGAGTGGGTCACCTGACTGATGGAGACCTCGGTGTTACGCCTTTGCAATGCCTAATTCCCATGGCACCGCGGACGAGACCGCCACGCCAAAACCTGGATTGGTGGTGGAACTCGAGGCGATCGACCTGGATCGGGATGGGAATGGTCTGGCTCGATGGAACAACTGGGTGATAGTGGTTCCGGGATTGCTCCCAGGAGAATCAGCGTCGGTCCAGTTACAGCAACGAAGCAAGTCCCGCTGGTTGAGTCGGATGATGCAGCGGCGCACGCAGTCCAACGCCCGACGCAAGCCCCCCTGCATCCTGGCCAGTGACTGTGGTGGGTGCACCCTTCAGCACGTCGATGAACCGTCCCAACTGGATTGGAAGCAAGGGGTCCTGACGGAGGCTATGCAGCGCATTGGATCTGTCAGCCATCCGGTTAAACCGGTGATGGCTCCAGACGAAGGCTTCGGATATCGCAACAGGGCTCTGATTCCCCTGCGTCGCGCCGAGAACGGTCCCCTGCGCATGGGCTATTTCCGTCGCGGTTCCCACCGGGTCGTCAACCTCAACCGCTGCCCGGTCGTCGACCCGCGTCTTGACGCCTTGATCGAACCTCTGAAAAAAGATCTCGACGCCAGTGCTCTTCCAGCGGACCATGACCTCAGTTCCGGCGATGCTCTGCGCCATCTCGGTCTTCGTATCGGTCATCACACAGGAGAAGTGTTGATCACCCTCGTGAGTTCATCCCATTGGTCTGCGCTGGAGTCGATGGCTCAATCCTGGATGACCCGGTTTCCGCAGATCCGTGGCGTGACGTTGAACCTGCAACCGAAGCGAACCAATCTGGTTCTTGGTCCAACCACCCAATTGCTGGGTGGTGAGAACTCGATCAGGGAAAGGTTCTGCGATCTCACGCTCCAACTCGCAACAACAACTTTTTTTCAGATCAACACCCTTCAGGCTGAACGGATCGTTCAGTGCATCGGCGACTGGTTATTGAGCCATGCACCCTCAGATCGCGTCATTGATGCCTACTGCGGCATCGGAACAATCAGTCTTCCGCTGGCTCATCGTGGTCTGAGGGTCTTTGGCATTGAGATCAATCCCGATTCGATCGATCAGGCGCGCATGAACGCCGCTCGTAACGGACTGGCGGAACGCACAGCCTTCGTGGCAGGCGATGTGGCCAAGCTGTTGCGCGCAGAGCTGAATGCATGCTCGGCACTTGTGGTGGACCCTCCTCGCCGTGGCCTGGATGCCTCCGTGGTGGATGCCATCCTTGATCACCCACCAGAGCTGGTGGCGTATCTGAGTTGCAACGTCGCAACTCAGGCGCGCGATCTCAACAGACTTTTAGTTCCCCAGGGGTGTTACGCCCTGGAGCAGCTGCAGCCGATTGATTTTTTCCCGCAAACCACGCATTTGGAGAACCTGGCTCTGCTGAGACGGATCCGTTAGCTCCTGAGATCGGCAGAGAACTGCTTCACCAGGGCCTGGCGAATTTTTTCGTGCACCGGTGCCACCTGCTCCTCTTTCAGCGTTTCTGATTTGCCGCGATAACGCAGGCGGAAGGCCTGGCTGGCCATTCCTTCACCCACCTGTTCACCTTCAAAGCGATCGATCAGGGTGACAGCCTCCAGCAGGGGTTTTCCTGCCTTGCGCATGCACTGGGCCAGATCACTGGCCGCGATCGATCGGTTCACCACAATGGCTAAATCTCTTTCACTTGCTGGAACAGTGGCAAAGGGCTTGAACGCTGGGGTCCAACGATTGGAGCGGGTTGCGGCATCGAGGAGACGCTGCAGATCCAATTCGAAGATGTAGGTGGCTTCCGGGAGATCCTGTTGGGCAGCAAGTTCGGGGTGCAACTGTCCAAAGCAGCCCAGTGGCCGTCCCTCCAGCACGAGTGTTGCTGCACGACCCGGATGCAGCCTCGGATCGTCTTCAAGGCGTCGGTCGCTCAGCTCCAACTTGAGCGCCTGCATCACTTCTGCAAGACGTCCCCGAGCCGTGAAGTAGTTGAGGGGCACCGGTTTCCCGCTATTCATCCAGCGCTCCATGCGGCGCTCACCACTCATCACTCCACTCAGTTCACGGGTCTCGACGACCTCAGTTGGGCTTCCGCTGTAGGTGGTGCCGATCTCGAACACCCAGCACCCCTCCTGTGACGCCTTGAGATTCCTGACGCAGACAGCGAGATGTTCTTCCCAGAGATTGGTGCGGAGATGGCTGGTCTCGGCCAACAGCGGGTTACTGATGGCAATCCGCTGGTCGTTGGCATCTGCACCCACCAGAGACAGGGTTGTGATCTCCTGAAGACCGGCCGCTGAAAACAACCGCCTCAAATGTCGTTCCGCTTGCTGCTGAGTCGTGAGTGCACCGGGGGCGATCGGATGGGGCAACGTTGATCCGAACCGATCGAAACCCACAAGCCTGGCGACTTCTTCGACCAGATCAATCTCTCGAGCGAGGTCCAGTCGTCGTGCCGGGGGTGCCACCACAGACCATCCCTCCGTCGTGCTGGAAAGTTGGCAACCTAGAGCGGAAAGACAGCGTTCGATCTCGGCATCCGGCAAGCGCTCTTCGCCGTTGTCAGCAACCAGTGGTCCCAGCAGGCGATGCAGAGCCTCACGACGAAGGGGGACCGGCGCGGCATCGGCTTCCAGCGCACCGCAGACCCATCGACCCTTCAGGGAACAGGGGAACTGTGCACTGAGCAGTTCCATGGCTCGAACAGAACACGCGAGGGTGATGTCCTTTGGAAGACCTTTCTCGAACCGAGCGCTGGCATCGGTGCGAAGACCAACCGAACGGGCCGTGGTCCGTACGGAGACAGGGCTGAACATGGCGGATTCCAACCAGATCCTTTTGGTTGCTGCGCCCACACCGCTGGCCTTGCTCCCCATCACGCCGGCCAGAGCTATGGGATGGTCATGGCAGGTCACCACCTGTGCCCGCCCATCAAGAGTCAGTTCACGGCCGTCCAGTCCGGTGAATGTTTCCCCATCCAGGGCCTGACGCAGTCCGAAGCTCGCAGCTTCCACCGTTTGGCCGGTGATGCGCTCCAACGCGTCCGCATCGAAGGCGTGCAGGGGTTGCCCCTGCTCGAGCATCACCACATTGGTGATGTCCACCACAGCATTCACCTGGTTGATCCCGGCTCGACTGAGGCGACGCTGTGCCCAGGCTGGCGAGGCAACGCTGCCGTCTACTTCTTCGATCAGGCTGATGCCGTAGAGGCCTCCGGCTGTCATCGCTTCGGCGCTTTGGGCCGTCGTCTGCAGAGGTTCGTGGTGCGGCACCAAATCGAGTTCTGGGAGAGAGAGCTCTCCTCCCGTAAGAGCAGCCACCTCACGGGCGATCCCCACCATCGACAGACCATCAGGTCGGTTCGCTGTGATCGCAAGGTCGAGAACCGTGTCATCCAGGCCGAGCACTGCGGCAACGGGCTGACCGAGGGCGGGGAGATCGGTCTCGAGTTCATCCAGCACCGCAATACCATCGGAATCACTGGCCAGACCCAGTTCCGACAACGAGCAGATCATGCCGTTGCTGGCAACCCCGCGCAGCTCTCCGGCTTTGATCGTGAGATTGGCTGATGGCAGAACAGCGCCCACCATGGCCACAGGCACATGGATGCCCGCCCGTACATTTCCAGCACCGCAAACGATCTGGATCGGTTTCGGGCCGCCCACATCCACCTGGCAGACACTCAGTTTGTCGGCATTTGGATGCTTGTCCTTCTCCTTCACGAACCCGATCACCACTCCCTGAGCCAGGGCGGAAAGGTCGTCGATCTCCTCTTCCTCGAAGCCGGCCATTGACAGTCGTTGAGCCAGCTCCTGCACAGGCTCGTTCACCTGGACGAGTTCATTCAGCCAGGACAGGGAGACCCGCATGAGGAGCGCGAGAACGGCGCGTGATCTTAGGAAGTGCTTGGTGATGGGCCACGGTTCGTCGCCAGGTAAGCTCTTTCTTTGTCAATTCGCTTCGCACCTGCGGCGCTACGTCCTTTATGGCCAAGAACAAGGGCGTCCGGATCGTTGTCACCCTCGAGTGCACCGAATGCCGGTCCGTTCCCGCTTCCGAAAAGCGCTCTCCGGGCGTGTCCCGTTACACGACTGAGAAGAATCGCCGGAACACCACTGAAAGGCTTGAGCTGATGAAGTTCTGCCCTCAACTCAACAAGATGACTCTCCATAAGGAGATCAAGTGAGCCCTTTGCTCACACCGCTTTTCAACTGTTCCTGATTCATGTCCAGCTCCTTCTTCAAGAAGCGTCTTTCCCCGATCAAGCCCGGCGATCCCATCGATTACAAGGATGTGGATCTGCTGAAGAAGTTCATCACTGAACGCGGCAAGATTCTTCCCCGTCGTCTGACCGGTCTGACGGCAAAACAACAGCGCGATCTCACCAATGCGGTGAAGCGTGCTCGAATTGTTGCTCTGCTGCCCTTCGTCAATCCCGAGGGTTGACCCAGCCTCGTTGAACCAGTCCTTCCATCCCGGGGACACCATTGCGGTTGTTCTCAAGGGTTCTCCTCTCATCGGCCGTCTTCTGTCCATCAAGGGCAGCAAGGCGGTTGTTTCATTTGGAGGTCAACGACGCGACCAGGACTTGCCGCTTCGGGAGTTGGTTCCCGTTGATTCCACTGGAGAACTGTCCTCCCAGCCTCTTCCCTCGCCAGAGGAGGTTCATTCCTTCGCTCCGACATCGCGGAGCCTCATCGATGCCTGGCAGCTACTCGTAGAAGATTGGCCCGATGGGAGTTCAAGGCTGAACCTGATCGAGTTCTGCGAGTTGCTCCAGGACCCGATCTCCCTTCCGGGGATTGCTGCTGTTTGGACCTGGTTGCAGGAACCTCAGTCTCTGTTCCGCTGGCGACGCGATCGTCTCGTCCAACCCCTGACCGCTGATGAGCGCGTCCGGTTGCGCCAGCAACGCCGTTCCGAACGCCAGGCTGTTCAGCATGAGCAACGTCAGTTGGAGCTGCTGCGTCGTCAACACCCATGGTCTGAACAGGAACGTGAAGCACTCGATCCGCAATGGTGGGTGTTGATCGAGCACTGGCTCACCCTGTTGAGCACTCAGCCGGCCGCGGTCAGCGAGGACCCTGATCTGAAGCGATGGTCGGCTTCCCTGCAAATCGGGAGTGAGGCCGCCGACCTTCGTCAGTGGCTTGTTGTGCGTGGTCTTTTGGATCCGAACCAACCGCTCAGTCTCAGTAACAGCCCATGGTCCAGGCACTTTCCCTTGGCATTGGAGCAGGAGGCAGAGCGGCTGGTAGCCCTGGCTGATTCCGTTCGTCCTGGAGACGTAGAGCGACAGGATCTCACCGGTCTTGCCAGTTATAGCCTCGATGATTCAGGCACTCGAGAAATCGATGATGCACTCTCCTACGAACAACGTGATGACGGCTGCTGGATTTGGATTCACATTGCCGATCCAGCCCGTCTGATCGATCCAGGATCCCCCTTGGATCTCGAGGCCAAACGACGGAGCACGAGCCTGTATCTGGCTGATGGAGTCATACCGATGCTCCCTCTCAGTCTTGCAGCGGGACCGTTGAGCCTGCGTGCTGGCCAACGGTGTGCGGCTTTGAGTGTTGCTGTTCAGCTCGATGAAAATGGTGAGGTCACCGCTCATCGCATTGTTCGCAGCTGGATCCGACCGCGATACGGCCTGAGCTACGCCGATGGTGATGAACTAATCGAACTGGCGCCTCCGGGGGATGAATCCCTAGCGGATCTGGCCAATCTCATGAACCGACGTCATCGCTGGCGTCGATCCCGGGGTGCGGTTTTATTCGATCGACCCGAAGGACGGTTTCGTCTGCGAGACGGTGAGCTGGAGGTTCATGTGACCGAACCCTCGCCCGCCAGGCTGCTGGTCAGTGAAGCCATGCTGCTGATGGGTTCGGTTGTGGCCGGCTTTGGTCAGGAGCACGGGTTGGCCCTGCCGTTCCGCAGTCAGCCCTTGGCAACCCTGCCGACAACACAGGAGCTGGAGCGGATTCCAGAGGGACCTGCTCAGGATGCAGCCATCAAACGCTGTTTAAGTCGCGGTGTTCAAGGCACATGTCCGATGCCCCACTTCAGCCTTGGGCTTCCGTCATATGTGCAGGCCACCTCACCGATCCGCCGTTACGCCGATCTCGTTACCCATCGACAGATCCTTGCCCAGCTCGCGGGGACGGCGGTGCTTCCGGAGGAACAGCTTGGGGAACTGATCGATGACCTCGATGATCCCCTGCGTCAATCCGTCCAGATCGCCCGGGAAGATCAACGCCACTGGCAGCAGGTCTGGTTGGCTCGCCACCGTGACCAGAGCTGGTCGGTCATCTTCCTGCGTTGGCTGAGACCCCAGGACCGTCTGGCCCTTGTTCATGTGTCTGATCTGGCGATGGATCTGGTGGGTGTTGCTCAGGGAGCGGACCCCACCCCTGGTCAGACCCTGTCCATGACCGTGGCGCATGTGGACCCAGATCGGGGAGAACTGCAGCTTCAGTTCGCCTGATCAAGAATCCGCAGCACTCTCCACCATGCTCCCCAGGGATTTTCCGTAGCGATCAATCGGACCGGCGTGTTGTTGGGCAGTTGAGAGAGGCAGCGCTCAACCCCAGGTTCCAGGGTGATCAGGTTGAGGAGGTCCATCCCCCTCTGGAGCTGATAACTCTGATCATCGTTCCGTCGCAGGCGACCGGAAATTTCCGCAGCCCTTGGCTCAAGCGGTGTCTGGTCCGCTCGAGGGAGCTCCAACCCATACCGTGCAGCCTGTTTCAACATTCCTTCCCCATCAACTGAATCGAGATGATTCAGAGCCTGCATCTGCGCGTCGCGCCAGTGGGGATGCCATCCCGGCCATTCCCAGAGGGGCACGACAGCAGCCGGCGCGACTGGGTCGGTGATTAGCCCTTGCTGAATGGCGTCAACACGAAGATCAGACGGATCGATGCGCTGTTGTAAGGCCAGGGCTGCGGCCAGACCGGCCGCCTGCCCGATATTGAGAATCAGCGGCTGAAGCCGTGTCGCACCATTGGCCATGTGGCTCACGCTGAAACATTTTTCAGCCACCAGAAGATTGGAGATGCTGTCGCTCAGCAGGGCCTCAAAGGGGATACAGAACGGTGTACCCGTCCAGCGACCACCCCATCGACAGCTTTTGGGGGCCAAAGGCCAGTCATCGCCTGGATAGTGATGATCATTGGCATAGGTGCCGATGGCGATGCTTTGTGCATTCAAGGGAGCGCGACGTGCACCATCAGCCACCGGCAACAGATCAAGTTCCGTGACAGTGGCTCGGCGTCGAAGCCGTCGACCTTCTCTCCAGTAAGGCATCAATGCCAAAGAAGGGTTGGTTGAGGGGAACGAATCGGCTGCGGTCAGCCAACCACCACTGCACCGCTCCAGTTCCCGTAAAAACATGCAGCTGTGCTCCTGCATCTCCGCCGCAAGCGAGGCTCTCTTGTCTGCTTCCGGGGAAATGCAGCGCTGCAGACCCTGATGCCAGTCATTACCGTTCAGCGGCCAATTAAGCATCAATAAACCACCCGGCAGGCGTCCATAGGTGACAGTCCGCTCCAACCCGAAGCGTTGCGAGCACCGTTCGAAGGGTGGTGCCGGTGTATGCGGGAATTGCGCTGGCCGATCCCCTCTCAGCTGGCCCATCACGACCCATGTGGGTGACTGGACCGGTTGTTCAGCGAAGAAGATCTCCTGATCGAGGCGTTTCTGCTCGGGGGCACTGGGCTCATTCCAGGTTTCCTTTGATTCCCACCCCCAGCGATAAGGAACACCAGCCATCGCGATCAGATCACCGAGGTCGCTGCCATCGATCCACTGCGTTCCATGAATCGTCTGGATCGAGCCGTCGCAGTCCACCCGGATGGACTGGATGCGATCACCTTTGCGCCGCACATCCAACAATTCGCAGCCGTTCCACCACTGCAGTGATGGCAACTGCATCACCCATTGCTGCAGCAGCTTTTCGGCCTGCTCCGGTCGGAACCCGAAGCAACTCACCCAGTTGTGATCCAGTCCCTCGCTGGACTCGAGGGCGAGGGTTCGAATGAACTGTCCCCAAAGACCGGTCTGCCAACAGCTGATTTCATGGCCGTCTGGAGCACACACTCCAGCGGAACTGAGCATTCCTCCCAACCATGGGCCAGGGGTCAGCAGCAGTGTCTTGCCCCCACTTCGGGCTGCCTGAACTGCGGCGGCTGCACCACCGGTCCCTCCGCCCCAGACCACAACGTCCCAGCTCATCGTTCGGTGTTGATGAGCAGGACCTTGATCATGGGCGTCGATGGGGACTGTCGTTAGGATCCGGCGTCGCGTCGTGCGGCTGAGATCCGAACACCAAGATGCCTTACACCCTCACGACGCCGCTCTATTACGTCAACGATCGCCCTCATCTGGGAAGCACCTACACGACCATCGCCTGCGATGCCCTGGCCCGCTACCGGCGCCTGACAGGAGAGGCAGTGACGTTCATTACGGGGGTTGATGAGCACGGGCAAAAAATTCAGCGCACCGCCGAGGCGAAGCAGCAGAGTCCTCAGGACCACTGTGATGCGATCAGTGACACCTACCGCGAGCTCTGGAAACGCTGGGGCATCAGCCTGGATCGCTTTGTTCGAACCACCGACAAGCGCCATCTGAGGCTTGTTGAGCAGTTTTACGGGCGGGTCAAAGACTCCGGTGATGTGGTCAGCGGCCGCCAGACCGGTTGGTATTGCGTGGGTTGCGAGGAATTCAAAGACGATCCCTCCGATGCGGTGGCTCCCGAATGCTCGATCCATCGCAAACCACTGGAATGGAGGGATGAGGAGAACCTCTTCTTCCGTTTGTCGCGCTATCAGACGCAAATAGAAGACCTCGTTAATCGTGAGGATTTCATCCAGCCCACCAGCCGTCGCCAGGAGGTTCGCAACTTTGTGGCTCAGGGGCTTCGCGACTTCTCGATTTCCAGGGTCAACGTCTCCTGGGGGCTGCCGGTTCCCGACCATCAAGGCCACACGTTTTACGTCTGGTTCGATGCACTGCTCGGGTATCTCACAGCATTGCTCGACGACGGAGGTGAACCTGATCTGGATCGATTGGAGGCTTGCGGCTGGCCTGCTTCGATTCATGTGATCGGCAAGGACATTCTCCGATTTCATGCGGTGTATTGGCCGGCCATGTTGATGTCGGCCGGATTGCCCGTTCCGGACCAGGTCTTTGGCCACGGCTTCCTGACACGGGAAGGTCAGAAAATGGGCAAATCCCTCGGCAATGTTCTGAATCCAGAGACTCTGCTGGAGCGCTGTGGAACCGATGCGGTGCGTTGGTATCTGCTGCGTGATATCCAGTTCGGCGACGATGGCGACTTTCAGCAGCAACGGTTCGTTGATCTGGTGAATAACGATCTGGCCAACACGATCGGCAATCTGTTGAATCGAACGTCGTCCATGGCCCGCAAATGGTTTGCGGAGGCTGTTCCTCCCCATACCGCTGCAGCTGAAACGGACCATCCGCTGGCCTTGGCAGCAGCGGCCACCGTGACCAGCGTTGTCGAGAGCATGGCCGGTCTCGGTTTCAAATCAGCTTCGGAAGCGATCCTCCAATTGGCGATTTCGGCCAATGGCCACCTCAATGACACCGCTCCCTGGAGTCGGATGAAGCAACCAGGACAGGAAGTGGAGGTTGGCGATGATCTTTATGCGGTTCTCGAAGCCACCCGCATTGTTGGTTTGCTGCTCGCTCCATTGCTGCCGGATTTGAGCGATCGAATCCTGGCTCAACTCGGCCATGCCCTGAAGGAAGACGACTGGTTGGCACAGCTCAGCTGGGGTGGATTGGCAAGTGGTGCCCACCTGCCTCAACCGACTCCTGTGATGCAACGACTTGAACTGGAGGGAGAGCTTTAATCCATGCACCGCTCCGTTCGGTCAGCACTCCTGATCCCGCTGACTGCCACCGCATTTCTGGCTGGGTGTATGTCGACACCTGATCAGGCCGATGAGGTGGCCCCCCCCCTTCGTCTTCCGCTCCCTCAACCTCAATCAACGTCGGGACGATGGAAGCCGCGACTGGGATCTGATCAGTCCGGAGGCTCGCTATGACCTTGAAAGTCGGATGGTCCAGGCCCAGAGTCCATCCGGTTTGATCTACCGAGATGACAAGCCTTATCTACGGATCTCTGCGCGACAGGCCACCGTTGTCAACGACGGTGATCGGATCGTCCTCGAGGGCAACGTCAAACTGCAACAGATCACAGACCAACGCCTTCTGATCGAAGGGGAACGTCTTGTCTGGACGCCAGACGACTCCCATATCGTCGTTGACAGGCAGCCCAAAGCCCTTGATTCCCGTTCCGAGTTGAGTGCTGAACGATTCGTCTTGTTGCAGGATCGAAATCAATTGCGTTTGGACGGCCCAACCCGATTGCTCCACTGGCCTGAGACGCGCTCCGCTGAAACGGAATCCGACACGGAGATCTCGGGGGGTTCAGGATCCTGGAATCTGAAATCTGGCCAGCTGACCGTGGCGGGACCGGTGACTGCCCGTCGAGACGACGACAGTGTGCTCACTGCGTCAGCGCTTGAGGGCGATACAGCTGCTCAATTTCTTGATTTGATCAAGCCTGTCATCCTCAATCTGGGTGATGACCGCGGCACAGTTGCGGCGCAGACGACACGATGGAATTACGTGGATCGCCAGTTTCGTTCCTCCGGACCTGTTGAAGGTCGTCGCAAGGAAATGCGGATGCGTGGAATCGGGTTCGTTATGGATGAGGGAAGCTCAACCCTCGACGTGCTTTCGGCCTGTCGGTTGGAGCAGCCAGGGGAACAACTCAAGGCCCAGAGATGCAGCTGGAACTGGAAGTCTCAGGAAATCATCGCTGAAGGCGATGCTCAACGCCTCAGGGGGCAGGTGGGTGATGACGACCGCATCCGCTTCAATCCATCCGATGGCAGAGTTCGTTCACAGTTCCGTCTTCGAGCAGCCCCTGTCACCCCAGGTTCCGGCTCTCCAGGCACTCCAGTGACGTTCTGAGCCGTTCCGCCCATCCTTTCAGCCACTGTTCATCCGACCGGCTGAAACAGCGCTCCGACCAACCTCCCAACACAACCACCCCACGAGGACCGATCGGGCAGATCAACACGGCGGGCAGATCCTTCACCAGGGGGTCAAATTCATGCCGACCTGGGAACAGTGTGGTGTTGACAAGGCTGATAGTGGTGTTGCGGTCCATGGCCCGCTGGCAGATGGCCCCGGGTTGAAATTCCTCATCACATAACAGTCCTCGCCTCAGCAAAACGCGTTGGTCCCAGTACACGAGAACCGTTGCTGCTGGCGAAGCCGTCAGCAACATGTGGCTTCCCCAGCCGAGTTCATCGCGGGTCGGGCCATCGATGTCTGCATCGAGGACGAGTCCCTGATCACCCTGGAGATCACGACGAGGTGCCTGGGAGGGATCAGCACGGGTCCAAAGAACGGCGACCAGCATCAGGCCAACAGCCGTCATGCCGGAGAGAACTTCCGCGCGTTGCAATTCCGGAGTGATTGCTTCCGCCAACCTTGCGTTGACCAGAGTCAGCACCAGCAGCACAACACCCCAAGCAAGGACCACGCGCGCTGGTATCGGCATCCGGTTCAGGGGGCTGGCAGAACTGCTCCATCCTGCTCAAATATGGACAGCTTCATCCATTCCATGACAAGCGCAGAAGCATTTGCTGCAGTGGCTCTGGCAGCTGTGGCCTGTGACGGCTCTCTCGGAAGAGATGAAGCCCATGCGCTGCGTCTCCAGCTGGAGTACCGGTCCCTTTATCGCGATCGTTCCGAGGCGGCCATGGGTGATCTGTTCGACACCTTGCTGCACAAACTTCGTGATCAGGGCGTCATGGGGCTTGTCGATGCAGCTCTCCCTCAACTGAGCACTTCCCAGCGGCAGTCTGCGCTTGCTGTTGCATCTCACCTGGTGCATGCGGATCGAACCGTCACCTCGGAGGAAGCAAGCTTTCTCGACTCCCTCGCACGTCGCGTCGATCTTCCCAACGGTGAGGCCACCACAATCGTTGCCGCCATCGAAGCACTCAACCGAGACAGCCTCGACGACTGAGGGCAGACTGCATTGATGTTGTGTCTCGTTGCGTGATCTTGATGTTTTCACTGCGCCGCTGGGCCGGAGTGATTGCTGTTGCTCTGCTTTTACTTCTGGTTGCCTCACCAGCAGCAATGGCCATCTCACCTGCTGAGCTCGGTTCCATCCGTCCGGAGGAGCGGGTTCTGGACGACGCCGATGTCTTCAGCCGCGCTAGCCGCTCGGAGCTGGAATCCAGATTGGACGGCCTCATCGAAGATCGCGTCGATGCACGGGTGATCACGCTGCGTCGTCTGGATTACGGCTTCAGCCTGGACAGCTTTGGCGAGCAGTTGATCGAGAACTGGTCCGGTTCTGGCCAGGAGCCTCTCCTGCTCCTACTGCTTGAGACGCAGAATAAGCGTGCCTCCATCGTGACGGAGGAGAGCCTGCACGCGCAGTTACCACCATCCCTCCTGAAAAGCACGGCTCGCACCACGATGAGCATCCCGTTGCGTGAGGGTGATCGTTACCGACAGGCTTCTCTCGACGGCCTCAACCGTTTGGGCACTGTTCTTGGTGGTGGAGAGGATCCAGGGCCGCCTGGAGAAATCATCCGTAGCGCCCTCCCCACAAACGTCCCCACCCAGGCTGAAACAGAGGAAAGCAACGCCACCACCTGGGTGATTGTTCTGTTGGTCCTAGGCACAATCATTCCCATGGCGACCTGGTGGGTCTTTTCTCGCTGATCGTTTCTCCCCATGGCATCCCGCAACTGGATCGGTCTCTTTTCCCGCAGCCAGGCGGCTGATGCGACAGGTGATCTTGAGCGGGGATATGAGGCGGCTCTGTTGATACAGAGCCTTGAGCTTGAGTACTACGGGGATCGACGCGTCAGGCCCGAACTGGAGCTGTCTGTTCCACGGTCTGTTCAGTCCACGATCCTGCGCAAGTTTCGTACTGCATTGGAGATCTGCCGTTCCACACTGCCGTCTCTGCAGGCCAACCGGTCGCAGCTCGATATGCAGGAGCTGCGTCAGCTCCAGCTGATCGAAACGGTCGTAGCGCGCTATCAATCTCGGCGCTCATCCGGTCTGGGCCGTCAATCAGCAGCGCCTGACCCCCTTCCCCGTTCCCTTCTCGGGGTGTTCGACTCCGTTCGCCGGCAGCTTGATCCTTCCTCGGAGGAATCTGTGGTCGTCGGTTTTAGGCGACGGCGAGATTCAACGCTGGTTTCCCTACGGATTCTTTTGTTGCTCGTGTTGGTTCCCCTGCTCATTCAGCAGGTTTCGGGCACTTACCTGATTGCTCCGGCGATTGAAAGTTTTTCTCCTCAACTCTCCTTTCTGAATTATCCAAAGCCTCAACTTGAGGAGCATGCAGTTGAAAAACTGCGTATTTACAAGGAAGAAGTGGAATTCGAGGCACTGCTTAAAGGTGAACCTCCACCGACATCCGATGTACTGATGCAGATGCTTGCGAGCCGAGCAGCTGAGCTGAAAAAAGATGCTGATCAGGAAAGTGTCCGAGCGATTCGAAATGTTCTTTCAGACCTCGTTGGTCTGGCAGCTTTCGTAGGTCTTTGCCTATTCAGTCGCAACGAATTGAGGGTGCTTCGAGGCTTTCTGGACGAGGCCATATATGGCCTCAGTGATTCAGCAAAAGCCTTTGCCATTATTCTCTTTACAGATATTTTCGTGGGTTATCACAGCCCAGAAGGCTGGACCGTTCTGCTCGACGGCATTGCCCATCATCTTGGTCTCCCTGCCCAGGAGAACTTCATCATGTTGTTCATTGCCACCTTCCCGGTGATCCTGGCGACGATTTTCAAATACTGGATTTTCCGCTATCTCAATCGCGTTTCCCCCTCCTCTGTTGCGACGCTCAAGGGAATGAATGGAGGAGGTTGATTCAGCTTCAGGTCAGCTCGTTCTGGTGAATGGTCCGAGTCGTGGCGGCAAGAGCCGCTGGGCCGAGTATCTGCTCAGTGAGTCCGGAGCCGTGACCTATGTGGCCACCTCAGCGTGTCGTCCTGACGATGCGGACTGGCAGAAGCGCTTGGTTCTCCATCAGAAACGACGTCCAGCGCACTGGACGCTGCTGGAATGTGAAGCGGAGCTCAGTTCTGCTTTGACAGCGGTCGACCCTGAATCGGATGTTCTGATCGATTCCCTGGGAGGTTTTGTCGCCTGGCATTTGGAGACAACGGACGAACAATGGGACGTTTTGGTTCAAGCGCTTCTCCTTGCCCTTTCCGACCTGAAACGTCTGTGTGTTGTTGTCATTGAAGAAACAGGATGGGGTGTTGTTCCCCCAACGGCCGTCGGGGGATTGTTCCGCGACCGTCTCGGTTCCCTCGCACAACTGTTGGATCGCCAGGCATCTCGAAGTTGGTTGGTTCTTCAGGGCCGCGCCATTGATCTTCATGCCTTCAGTCGGCCTGTGCCATGACCTTGCCTTCTCCAGCTGCTCCGCTGCGCGTCGCCCTCTTTGAGCCTCGAATTCCACCCAACACAGGAAACATTGCGCGCACCTGTGCTGCGTTTCGTCTGCCGCTGGCACTGATCGAACCACTTGGTTTCAGCATTGACGATCGATCGTTGAAACGTGCCGGCCTGGATTACTGGCCCCATGTGCAGTTGTCCACCCACGCCGGTTTCGATGATTTCAGTCAACAGCTCCCAACAGAACACCGGTTGATTGGTTGCAGCCGTCATGGCGGCGAACAGCTGGGAACATTTCGTTTCCAGGCTGGCGACGTGCTGTTGTTCGGCCGAGAGGACACGGGTCTACCGAATCCCGTTCGTCAACGCTGTGACCACATCCTCACGATTCCAATGCCGGGAGGAGTGGACGAAACCGGACAGGGCGGTGTCCGCAGCCTCAATCTCTCAGTGGCCTGCGCTCTTGTGAGTTACAACGCAGGGCATCAATTGCAGCTGTGGTGATCACATCACTGCTCCAAACCCCCTTGCGGAGCACTGTTTCGATCGTTACCTTCAACCGGTGCAATCCCTGTTTATGCGGACAGCTTTTGTTATTGCAGCTGTCACTACACCGATGGCATGCATCACGCTTTGGTCCGCTCTCCCGGGTGAGGCGAACAACAGCCGAGCTGTTGTTCCAGATCTTCCTCCTCTGCCCATATCTCAATCCGATGCGAGCGCTGATTCAGAGCAGAGCCTGATCTATGTGCAGCTGAAGAGTTCTCTTTCGCTGCGCCGACTTGCCGCTTCCCTGGATCTGGTTCCAAGCGAGTTGGCTCGTCTCAACGGCCTTGGTGTTGACGCTGTTCCAGCCAAAGGTCACTGGTGGGTTGTTCCATCCCAGAAACGCACACGGTTGTCGATGCTCACCACCGTTGATGCGAGCAGCATTCGCACCACGGCTCCCAATCATTCATCTCCATCCGTTGCCAATCGAGCTTCTTTTCAACTCGGAGATTCGCTGGATTCATTCCTTCAGCGCGATGGAATCAAAAAAATGGAGCTAAGGGAACTCAATCCGGAGCTAAACCTTGCGGCATTGAAGGTGGGTCGTGAGTTGCGCGTTTCACTTTCCTCTGGTCGGCCTTTGCTTGCAATTCGCCCAAGTGTGAGCGGTGGTGTGAGCTGGCCAGTCCTTGAGCAGTTGTCTGATCCACTGTCGGTTTCAGGACCGGGTCCGAAATACCAATGGCCCACGAAGGGGGTTTTCACATCCGGTTATGGCTGGCGGTGGGGTCGGATGCATAAGGGGATCGATATCGCCAACAACACCGGCACCTCAATTCATGCCTCCCGTGATGGCATCGTCACCCATTCAGGGTGGATGGGTGCCTACGGCTTCCTCGTTGAAATCGCCCATGACGATGGCGAATCAACCCGCTACGCCCACAACAGTCGTTTGATGGTGCAAAAAGGGCAACGGGTTCGGCAGGGAACACGAATTGCGCTGATGGGTAGCACCGGTCGCAGCACTGGTCCACATCTTCATTTTGAGATCCGGCGCCCAGGTGGTGGAGCGTCCAATCCCCTTGCAGTGCTGCCTCCACGCAAAAGTTGAACTGAGTTCTGTCTATTTCGGATGTGCCCCGAAATGTCAAAACAATGAATGTCAGAGGGGAGACTTGAACTCCCGACCTCAGGGTTATGAATCCTGTGCTCTAACCAGCTGAGCTACTCTGACGCATGGCATTTAGCCAGTAACCATCATACATCTCGGGGATCACCGCATGTCGATGGCATTCAACCGTTGACGAAAGTTTCCGGGTGTTTCGTGATCGGAAAGAGGAACAGGCTCAGGCGTTGCAGCGGGTATCTCCGGCGCAACGTTCTGAGCTTTTCGATGGTTGCGCCCTCGTCGACCGAATCGGGAACCGGAACCAGGCATCTTCAGCTCCCCTGTGGCTTGATCCCTGTTCAGCCCTCTCTTGATGAGGTCATTCTTGAGCTGATTCAGCAAGCGAAAATGACCTGTTGAGCTGTACTTCCGAAGCAGAGCCGGATCCCAGTTCATCCCATGGTTTTCCATAGAGTTGATCCTATGGGGTCATGCATTTAGAGCCGTGATAAATTGGATCTAACTGGAAGTCGGATCGACTTTAGATAAGCGTTCCGATGTTCTGTTCCGTTTCATCAACCAACTGCCATGACCGACACCGGTTGCCTGCGCGTGGGCCAGCAGGCCCCTGATTTCACAGCTACGGCTGTGGTCGATCAGGAATTCAAGGAGATCAGCCTGTCGCAGTACCGCGGCAAATATGTCGTTCTGTTCTTCTACCCCCTGGATTTCACCTTCGTCTGCCCAACAGAAATCACCGCATTCAGCGATCGTTACGCGGATTTCTCCAGCAAGAACACTGAGGTACTTGGTGTCTCAGTCGACAGTCAGTTCAGCCATCTGTCCTGGATTCAGACCGCTCGCAACCAAGGTGGCCTTGGTGATATCAACTACCCCCTGGTCTCTGACCTGAAGAAAGAGATCGCTACGGCTTACAACGTTCTCGACGATGCTGAGGGTGTTGCTCTGCGTGGCCTGTTCATCATCGATCCCGATGGTGTGATCATGCACTCCACCATCAACAATCTGCCCGTTGGCCGTAACGTTGATGAAACGCTCCGCGTTCTGCAGGCATTCCAGTATGTGCAGTCCAATCCTGATGAGGTCTGCCCCGCCAACTGGACTCCTGGTGAAGCAACCATGAAGCCAGATCCCGTTGGTTCCAAGGAATATTTCTCTGCGATCGGTTGATCACATTCATCGGTTCAATGTTGATTACCTCCTGTTGTTTTCCGACAACAGGGGGTTTTTTATGTCGTGGTGTTCAAGCCAGACCTGCCAGCTGCATGAAGCGATCTTCATGCAGCGTTTCCTCTTCGATCAAGGCCTCAACCAAACGATCCATCACCGCTCGGCGCGGGGTGAGAAGAGCGACAGCTTGATCAAGCGATTGTTTGGCCAGCGCGCGGATGCTTTCGTCAATCGCCTTGCCCGTGCTTTCGGCGTATCCAGGACGCTGATTGAACCAATCCCGGCCCAGGAAGACCTCGGTCCCTGGACCTTCCAGGGCCACTGGACCAAGACCTGAGAAGCCGAAACGGGTCACCATCTCCCTCGCCAGCCGAGCCACCATCTGAAGATCACCGCTGGCTCCCTGGGTGATCTCCAACGGTCCGAACACCACGATTTCAGCGGCGCGGCCCCCCCAGAGTCACCACCAGATCGGCTCGACATGATGCTTTGGTGATCAGACCTGAATCCAGCTTCTCCTCATCCGGCATGAAACGGGTGTATCCACCCGCTCCACCCCTGGGCAAAATGGTTACCTTGTCGAGCTTGTTGGCTTCCGGCAGCAGTGCCGCCACGAGAGCGTGACCGATTTCGTGGTAGGCAATGAGACGCTTCTTCGCGCTGTCCTGTAATGGCCTGGTGCTGAGCCCCATCGTGATTCGTTCAAGGGCTCCTTCAAGCTGGTCATTGGTGATGAAATTCCGTTCCTGTCGCGCCGTGAGGATCGCGGCCTCGTTCATCAGATTGGCAAGCTCTGCCCCTGAAAAACCGGGAGTGCGTTGCGCCCATTGATCAAGATCCACTGATGAGTCGAGGGGTCTTGTGCGGGCGTGCACCGCGAGAATCGAGGATCGCCCCCTTCGATCAGGCAGTCCCACTTCAATGCGACGGTCAAAACGTCCGGGTCGGGTCAGAGCGGCATCGAGGACATCGGCACGATTGGTAGCCGCAAGAAGAATCACACCGGAATTCTCTTCAAAGCCATCCATTTCGGTGAGCAGTTGATTCAGGGTCTGCTCACGCTCATCGTTGCCGCCACCAATCCCTGCACCGCGTTGCCGTCCGACGGCATCAATCTCATCAATGAAAACAATGCAAGGAGCCTTCTCCTTTGCTTTTCGGAACAAATCACGAACCCGGCTGGCGCCCACGCCGACGAACAGCTCGACGAATTCCGAGGCAGCCATCGAGAAGAACGGCACACCCGCTTCTCCTGCAATTGCACGGGCCAGCAACGTTTTTCCGGTTCCAGGTGGCCCAACAAGCAGGACACCACGGGGAATTTTTGCCCCGAGTCGAATGAAGGTTTCGGGCTGCTTTAGGAAGGTCACAACCTCCTCGAGTTCCTGCTTGGCATCGTTGATGCCAGCCACATCCTCGAAACGCACCTCGAGATCATCCTGAGGTTTGACTCGCGGTTGACTGCGAGCGAATCCAAGGGCCTTGTTCGCAACCTGTGCGGATCGTCGTAACAGGAATGACAACCCGATCACCACGATTAGGATCAAGCCAATGTTCCCCAGAAGGCCCGCCATGGCCTGTTCCTGGCGGATGTCCTTCACCGTCAGCGGTGTCTTAGCGGATTCGGCTGCCCGCAGAATCTGCTGGTCGTTCAAGAAGATGCTGACGGTTCTTCGCGTCCCGTCTGGGAAGGTGGCGACAACTTCGCGTCGAGCCGGCACAAGTTCAAGTGCCGTGATGTCGCCACTGCGGATTTGTTCCAGCAGCTGGGAATAGCTGAGATCGGAGGGTTGGGACACAAACGGCACGCCACCAGGTTTTGCAGTCGTGGATTCAGCGATTCCGGATGTTCCTGAAGACACGTCAGAACTGCACCGAATTGAGATTAGCGATTTGACGCAGGGCAACATCACAAAGGAGAATCGCCGTTTGGAGTTGATTAGGCGTTCATGGCCGTTCCGAAGAAGAAAACATCCAAGGGCAAGCGCAACCAGCGCCATGCCACCTGGAAGGCCAAGGCAGCTGTGGCTGCACAGCGCGCCATGTCGATTGGTAAGTCTGTGCTGAGTGGCCGAGCACAAGGGTTTGTGTATCCCGTGGCCGAAACGGACGACAGCGACTCCTGAGATCAGGACCGGACCCGGAGATGACGCAACCGTCGTTCCGGGTCCACCTCAAGACAGACATCCGCTCCCATCCGGCTGAAGCTCGCCTCAGGAATAGCGCAGGTGATCATTCGGATGAATCCGTCCAAAACCTCGGGGCTCAGACCAGTGCCGCGATCGCGCTTCATCTGCTGCTCCTGCTGAAGCTTCCAGATCCGTGGTGACGTCCACTCAAGGGTTCGAAGCTGCCAGAGGGTATCGATCTGCTCCCAAACAGGGTTGTACTCCTTCAAAGCCCTTTGTACGCGCCGTCGACCAGCAAGCTCCTGATTCGTCAACGGAGGATCAATCCAACTGCTCGCTCCGGGGGAGGTCTCTTCGTCATAGGACGGCTTGACGCCGACAAACCAACCTTCGAGTACCAACACATCCGCTGAGCAGGTTCGCCAGCCACTTCGATCTCCCCGACCCTGGCGGAGAGCTTTATCGAACAACGGATGGAGAACGTCATGGCCGCCTTTCCAGCGTTGGATCGTGGACTTCAGCAGCTCAAGCTCATGACTGCCTGGCAGCGCACGAGGCACACCCCAAGGGTTACCTCGCATGCTGCTTTCGAGCTTGTCCGCAGAAAAGTAGAAGTCATCGATCGACACCACCTGCAGCGAAAGACCTCGGTGGGCCGCTGCCGCTTCGAGCCAACGACCGAGGCTGGTCTTACCGCAGCCTGGCAGGGCACTCAAGCCAATCAGCCAACGCTTCCCTTGGTGGCGTTGCACCTCGGTCAAGAGCGGAAGACCAAGACTCCACAACCAGTCGCTATGGGCTCCAACAGGCCAGATGTGGGCTGTGTTTTCAATAACACCCGTGATCTTCCAGCCGTTTTCCCATGCCGTTGGATCGTCGATACCCAGATGCAGCAGCAGGAGCTCCTGATCCGCGTTGGGCAGATCGCGGCAACCCTCAGGATCCAACTTTGAATGCCTCCAAGACAACGGCGTAAACAAAGCCGATTCGAAGGTTGTCCAACAGTCGCCAGTGCAACGGAACGGCGCTTTTGCAAAGGCTCTGTCTCAAGAAAATGAGAAGTTCACAGAGCGCCAGAGCAATCAATGCCGTGATTGTGCGGGTCTGAACAACAGTCCCCAGACTGACGTTGAGGGTGCTGGCGCTGAAAAAACCAAGCAGCAGGGCGATCACTCGCAGGCTGTTCAACCACCAAGGCCCCACAACCGCTTCCGCAACGATGCGACCCAAGCCTTTCTGAACCTTTGAGAGCCGGGTGCGTTGCAACGAGCTCATCTCCGCTGATCAAGAAGAGATCTCAGATACTCCACCGTTACTTTTGCTCCAGCGCAAGGGGGTCCCGACAGCTGATGCATGGGCTGGTCGGGATCTCCAAGATGGTCGAATGCGGCAGCAGCCTCGTTGAAACTCGCTGCTAGCTCCGCTTCCCAGGGGGACGGCGTCAGCAAACAACAGAGTCCAGCAGCTCTCGACGCTTGCAATCCCGCCAGGGAATCCTCCATCGTGAGGATCGAGCCTGCCTGATATCCACTGCGGCGATGGGCCTCGAGGTAACCATCGGGAGCTGGTTTACCGCTGCGGACATCATCAGCTGTCACGATTCCGCGGAAGTGACGTTCAAGCCCCTTCTGGCCTGAAAACAAGGCCTCGACGGAAGCGCGACCACTGGAGGTGACGATCCATTGGTCAATCCCAAGCTTGTGCAGCTCACCAAGCGTTCTTTCCACGCCCGGTCGTAGCCGGATAGCTCCCGCTAACGCACGTTGTCGGTAGTGAACTCTCTTTCGATCGCGAATTTGATCGTTCTGCTCGGCGCTGAGTTCCAAGCCAAGGCTCATCGCGTAATGCTGCACCCGCCGAAGACCACCTGGAATGGCAAGCAGTTCGGCATACAGAGGTTCATCCCAGGTAAACGGCAGTTTCAGGTCCTGAAACGCTGCATTGAATGCCGGTCGGTGGCCATCCATTTCCGTGTCTGCCAGGGTGCCGTCGACATCCCAGAACACCGCCTGCAGTGAACTCATGCTGAGCGGGGTAACGCGGGCACAATGCTGACTGATGACCGCTACCGATTCGCATCAGTGGGTTCTGCCGACCGTGGTGGAGTTCCAGCCCCTGAAGGAGATCGATCTCCCTTTACCGCTCAGAGCCATGCTGCGTCGACGTGGGTTCGATCGGGCTGAGGTTGAAGAGCTGATCCATCCACAGGAGTTGCCAGATCCCTGCAACGATTTTCCGGATTTGGAACGAGCGGTAGAGCGGGTCTGCCAAGCCTGTGCCGAGGAGGAATCCCTTGCCGTCTGCGGTGATTACGACGCCGATGGCATGACCAGTACAGCGTTGTTGCTTCGAGCCTTCAAACCGCTCGGAGCTCGCCCTAAGGCGGCGATTCCCTCGCGCATGGACGAGGGCTATGGACTCAACCCGGCCATGGTCAATCGTCTGCATGCCGAGGGAATTCGCCTTCTGGTCACCGTTGACAACGGCGTTGCCGCAAGAGAAGCGCTCGAACGTGCCAAGGAGCTGGAGATGGACGTGATCGTGACCGATCACCACACCATTCCTGTCGATCGACCTCCGATGACAGCGTTGCTGCATCCAGCGACGACCCCAGAGGGGTCCCCTTATCGGGGTCTTGCCGGGGTTGGTCTGGCCTACGTGCTGGCCATCCGGGTGGCTCAGCAATTGGATCGGCTCGATTCAGTGCAGGTGGCCCGTGATTTGTTCTGCATTGGCACCGTTGCCGACATGGCCCCATTGACCGGTGCGAACCGTCGCTGGTTGCTCGAGGGACTGGGCAGTCTTCACCGCAGCGAGGCAGAAGGCATCAAAGCCCTGCAGCGGCTGGCTGGCCTTGGGGATCGTCGGCTCAACGCTGACGACATCGGCTTTCAACTGGCGCCGCGCATTAATGCAGTGGGCCGACTGGGTGATCCCGCTCTCGTGGTTGACCTGTTGACCGAATCGGATCCTGCTCAGGCCATGGCGCTCGCTCGCCGCTGCAATGACTACAACCGCCAGCGAAGGGAGCTCTGCGACGCGATCGAGGCAGAGGCCATCGCGTTGCTGGAGGCGGAGCAAGTCGACTGCATTCCGCCCTTCCTGCTTCTTGCACAAAGTCACTGGCACCACGGTGTGATCGGCATCGTTGCTGCCCGGTTGATGGAGCGTTACCACCGTCCGGTGGCGCTTCTTGCCGGCGATGGAGCTGGGCAGATGCGTGCTTCGGCACGATCACCTCAGGGTTTCGCCATTGATCAGGCCTTGAACGAATGTTCTGATCTGCTTCTGCGCTTCGGCGGTCACCCTGCGGCTGGTGGATTCACCATCGCAGCCCAGCATGTGCATGCGCTTCATGAACGCCTGAATGATCTGGCCCAGCCTTGGTTGGAACAGCAGGGAATGGGCCGTCCACTTCGCCCAGATGCATGTCTGAGGCTGAACGAAGTGAACTGGGACCTTTGGTCAGCCATCGAACAGCTTCAACCGTTTGGCATCGGTCATTCAGCACCGCTGTTCTGGTCGCGGGCCTGTCGCGTCAAGGACTGGAGAATCCTGAATGGAGGCCATCTCACCCTCACCCTCGCTCAAGATGAAACCGAACGTCGTGCCATTGCCTGGCGCTCAGCGCCACTGCAACCGATGCCGGAACTGGTTGATGTGGCCTACGAACTCAACGTGAATCTCTGGAAGGGGGAGAGAAGACTTCAGTTGAATCTCAAGGCGCTGCGCGGCCATCAGGGGGGGAGTCGAATCAGACGGGGGAATCGCCAATACGAGGTATGCCTGGAGACGCCAAGCGAGGAATTGATCAATTTCAGCCTTTGCAACAGCTCTTCAGACGTTTTGAAGGCTCACTGGTCTGAAGATGGTGGAGTTGACAGCAGCGACAAGCGCGCCGGTCATCCACAGATCCAAACGTTGCTGTGGGAGGCCGCTCTCAGCCTGGGGCTTACCCCATGAGACTTCAGAGGGCTCCTCGGCGATAGAAGAGAATGAAGATCACAGCCGGTCCAGCCAACGTGATCATGGCGAGGGCCGCGAAGTTGGCGATCAGGTGGAAATCGAAGCCCATGTCTAGAAGACGCTTACGCAAAACAAATCTACGGTCAGGTTACGGGTCGCCACCTCTGATCCGCTGGCGGGATTCAACGCTCTGTGACGGCTTGTCATGACAGACCATTCCCACCGTTGGCACTGCATCAGTCAGTGCGGGGCATGCTGCCGACTCTGTCCGGAGGAGCGTCAGGAAGCCTTGTTGGCCCTGTCTGAAGAGGATCAGGCAACGTATTTATCCATGGTTGGCCCTGATGGTTGGTGCATTCACTACGACAGCGGCGGACGGCGATGCCGGGTTTATGACCATCGACCGACCTTTTGTCGCGTCAGTGAGCTGGGGCATCTGTTCTCCGTTGAAATCGATGAGATCGACGCATTTGCCACCGATTGTTGTCGGCAACAGATTCGATCCACCTACGGCGGCAAAAGCCTCACGCTTCGTAGGTTCAATCGGGCTCAACGCAGCGCAACGGATTGAATGCATCGATGACTGAGAGCAAAGGAGCTGACAACCCTGGATTCACAGCCGTATTGATCAGCACGTTCGGCACAGTTTTCGTTGCTGAATTGGGCGACAAAACGCAGCTGGCCACCTTGCTGCTTTCAGCTCAGTCAGGTTCACCCTGGTTGGTGTTTCTCGGCGCCGCCCTGGCACTGATCTGTTCAAGTCTGGTTGGCGTGCTGCTCGGGCAATGGCTGGCTCGGGTCTTGCCACCTGGACGGGTGGAGCAGATGGCCGGTCTCCTGATGCTGGGTCTAGGGCTCTGGCTCGGCCTCCAGGCCGCAAGGTCGATGTGGCTCAGTTCAGTCGGAGCTTGAGCAAATGGATCTCACGCTTTTGATTTCAACCTTCCTCACCGTTTTTCTTGCGGAACTTGGGGACAAGACTCAACTGGCGACCGTGGCCCTCAGTGGGACGTCCGATCGCCCCCTGGCCGTGTTCCTCGGCTCGGCAAGTGCCCTTGTCCTGGCAAGCCTTCTGGGTGCAATGGCCGGGGGGTCAGTGGCGTCTGTTGTCCCGACAGAACTGCTCCAACTGATTGCGTCCGTGGGATTCCTGATCATCGGAACGCGGTTGTTATTGCAGAGCCGCGAGCCGGATCTTGAGAGCGGTGAAGCCACGGACTAATAAACTTATAAATCGGAGTTCTCATCAACGCTCAGGTCCGACCTGTCGGCCCTCCGTCATCTCCCGGTCATGAAGACCGGATTCGAAAACGCCCTCCATGAAATTTTCGGTCGCTGACCTGCTGGATCAGCTCTCCACCGACCAGTCGGTTTCTCAGGCGACCCTGGCGAAGATTTTCAAGCTCAGCAATAAGACGGATAAAGCTGGATTGGATCTTGCCAGCGTTGCACTTGCCAAGGTTGGTGTTCTCGAAATACTCGAGAATGGGGAACTGCAACGTCTTCAGAATGAAGAGCTGATTGATGCTCGACTGCGCTGCAGCAGCAAAGGCTTCTGCTTTGCGATTCGGGATGACGGTGGAGATGACATTTATATCCGTGATCACCAGTTGAATCACGCCTGGAATGGCGATCGCGTACTGGTGCGTGTCACCCGTGAGGGAGGGCGACGTAGATCTCCGGAAGGTGGAGTGCAATGCATTCTCGAACGAGCAACGCGATCGCTTCTTGCACAGGTGAAGCAGCAGGACGAACTGCTGATGGCGTCACCTCTGGATGACCGAATGCTCGCCACTATTCAGCTCAATGAGGACGCTGCAGAGCACCTTCCATCAGACCCCCCAACCGCTGTCGTTGAAGTTGCTGTCGATCGCTACCCCCTGGCGCAGTACCCAGCCCAGGGGCGAGTTGCTCGACCACTTCCGCTGGATGGTGGTCCGGCTGCTGATCGGGAGCTGCTGCTCACGAAGGTTGGTCTGCATGCTCCGGCTCCAGCACCACGCGGTTCAGCCAAGTCACCGCAAAGCAAAAGCAGAACGGATCTCTCTGAGCAACCCGTTCTGCTGTTCAACGGTTGGAACATCAAAGACGCACCTCCGCTTCCCGCCGTACATGTTGAAGCCCGCGATGGCGGAATCCGGCTCTGGGTTCACGCTCCAACCGTGTCCGAACGCATCGGACTTGGCAACAGCCTTGATGGGTGGCTGCGGGACAGATCCGAGGCGCTCTGTTTAGGCGGGGCTTGGCATGGTCTGCTGACTCCAACCCTGTCGAAAGCCTGCAGTTTCAACGTCGGCGAGTCCAACGATGCACTCACGGTTCGTCTGGATGTCTCTGCCAATGGTGAGCTAAAGGATTGGGAGTTTTTGCTCAGCACGATTCGACCGGTTGCCGAAATTCAGCGAAGCCACCTCTCCGCCCTTGCGGATCGCAAGCCCAGGGCAAGAACGATTCCTGCTGCTCTGAAGCCGCTCAAGGACCATCTGAATCAGCTGGAGTCAGTGTTGTTCTGTGCCAACTGTCTGATGGAGCAGGAACAGGCGGGTGGTGCTGTGATCCTCAATCTCCCCGCACCAGCCATGGATGCTCTTGGAGATTTGAACGCAGTGGATCCAACCGGACTGAGGCACCGTTGGGTGGATGCCCTCGACAAACGAGATCCCAACTCGGTTCTTCAACCCCTGCTCCGGGCTGCTGACCGCGCCTGGGGAGAGCATCGGAACAGTCTTGGTCTGCCGGCCATCACCTTGCAGGTCAATCAGCCGGATGTCTCGGTGTTAACCGATGTCGCAAAGACAGCCATTGCCCTTGACCTTCCCCTTGAGCTCGAGGAGGACGGCAGTCCCTCCGCTCAAGAACTGATCACTGTTTTTGCCGGCTGTGATCAGCAACGGGTCCTGGAGCAACAGCTCAGCTATTCCTTGCCACAACCCATGTTCACCGGAGGGGTTGCCGCCTCCGATGGTGCACTGAACCCGGGAGCTGGCCATCCAGAAGAATCCACGTCACCGGCGCCCTGGTGCTGTGCAGCCTTGAGCTACGCCCACCTCGTCAATCAACAAGTGCTGCAGATGCTCCTGCAGGACGGCAAGGACCGAACCAGTGTGCGTCAGAAGGAACGTATTGCTCTCGGTCGGCGCGGTGCGGCGGATGCCATTCAGTGGTCGCTGTTCACGGCGGCCCAGGACGAGAAGCTACGGGGAATCGTCAGTCAGCGTTTGCTGCATCGGCTCAATACACGCCGTCGTCAGGTGCTGGAACTGGAAGGGGACCTGTTGTCCTTGGTTCAGGCCCGTGCAGCACAGCTTCTGGTCGGCCAGGAAGCTGACGGTCGCGTGAGCGGAGTCCAGAGTTATGGCTTCTTCGTGGAGGTGGGCGACACACGTTTCGAAGGGCTTGTGCACGTCAGCTCGCTGAATGACGACTGGTACGAGTACCGCTCCCGACAGAATCGTTTGGTTGGTCGCAAGAACCGCCGTGTTTACCAATTGGGAGATCCGGTTCGGGTGAACGTGATGAAGGTGGATGTGCTGCGAAACCAGATCGATCTGGAGGTGATTCCTACGGAATTGGAGGAAGCGTCTTCATCACCTGAGGAGGCTGATTCACCCGAAACGCTAGTTGAACTGACACCCGTCACCCTGAGCAATCCCTGACCATGGATCCGTATGTGCTGGCGGTCACGGGTGCATCGGCCCAGCCCCTGGCTGAACGCACCCTGCAGCTTCTGTTGCAGGCCGGTCGTTCTGTTCATCTCGTTCTCAGCAAAGGCGCTTACTCCGTCTTTCAGGCGGAACAGGGACTGAGCGTTCCTGTAGACCCCCAACGACAAATGAACTTCTGGCGCGATCGTCTGTCGAGCACCAGTGGTGAGTTGATCTGTCACCGCTGGAATGATCAGAGCGTGAGCATCGCAAGCGGAAGTTTTCGCACACGCGCCATGTTGATCGTGCCCTGCAGCATGGGCACGGTTGGACGGATCAACGCAGGCATTGCATCAGGACTGATCGAGCGCTGTGCCGATGTTCACCTCAAGGAGGGGCGCCCGTTGGTGATTGCGCCGAGAGAAACGCCGTTCAACTTGATCCATCTACGCAATCTCACAGCCCTTGCCGAGGCAGGCGCTCGAATTGCGGCTCCAATCCCCGCCTGGTACACCCAGCCAAGGACCCTTGAAGACATGGTTGATTTCTTGGTGATTCGCTTACTGGACGGCTTGGAGCGGGACCTTGCACCGCTTCAGCGCTGGTCTGGACCGATCGAATGAAGCTGTTGCAACGGCTGTTCCTTGTTCCGTGCCTGGCTCCTTTGCTCGCATTGCTGCTGATCGCGGTGTCAACAACCCGTACGCCGTCTCGGCTCCAAATTCTTCTGTGGACCAGCAATCCTCAGCCAATCGGTCTCTGGATGGCCCTTGCCGGGGTTGGTGGCGCAGGCCTGAGTGGTTTGGCAGCTCTGTTGCTGATGCCCGCTGCGCCCAGCCTGAGACGCCAATTCCATCAACCTGTCGAGCCGAATCGACCCATTGATGACTTCGGCATCAACCCTCCAAAGGGAGCGGACCCGATGCCTGAACGGGACATTCGTGATCCAGCTCCTACCGTGGCAGTGCCGTATCGCGTTGTTCAGCGTGGTTCATCGCAACAGCGAAGAGCCCCTGATGCTCCAGATAGAAAACCCGAACCAGTTGCATCGCAGCCCATGAGCTCCATGGATTGGGGGGATAGTCCAGATCAAGACTGGTGAGCAGCGAATGGTGCTGATTACAGTTCCGAAAGATTTGACGACGCGTTGAGCGACACCCCACAACCCACAGAGAAGCCCAGCGAGGACACCAAGCCGGCTCCTGCTGCCAAGGAATCACCGAAAGAGAAGCCAAGCGAAGAAGCAAAGCCGGCTCCTGCTGCCAAGGAATCACCGAAAGAGAAGCCAGCGGCAAAGCCTGCCGCAAAAGCCAAGCCCCCCAAGCCTGAAGACAAACCCTTTCCGGAGTTCATCGACACGCTGTTCATTCCAGCCGTCGAAAAACAGTTGGGGGAAAACTCCATCAAGCCAGAGAGGCTTGAACGCGTCACAGAATCTCGTCCCGTAGTCGGCGGTGATTGCTCAATGGTGGTTGGGGTTCTCCCCGGTGGCCGCCGTTTCTGGGTGTGCTTCGCCAAGGAGAACATCAACAGCCCGAAGCACATCGCCCTGGCAGAGCCAGGCAGTGAGCCCACGCTGCTGGAATCGTTCCTCATCGATGAGAAACGGATGACCCTGCCCCTGCTGGTGTCCCGTCTTCTGCAACGGTTGAACGGGCAGAAGTGGCTGGGGCGTAACTGAACGTCTCAGCATTACGCGGTCGGCTTTAGATTCCCGGTAAGTGAAATCGGAGCCGATGGTCCCTCCCACCGCCGTCGCAAAAGGAAGTGCCGTTGCCGTCAAGGATCCAGTCAAGGACACGATCCTGACTCCTCGGTTCTACACAACCGATTTCGAAGCCATGGCCGACATGGATCTTCAGCCCAACGAGGCTGAACTGGAAGCCATCTGCGAGGAATTCCGAAAGGATTACAACCGACACCATTTCGTTCGTAACGACGAATTTGATGGAGCTGCCGACAAACTCGATCCGCAGACCCGTCGCGTATTTATTGAATTTCTGGAACAGAGCTGTACGTCTGAGTTCTCCGGTTTTCTCCTCTACAAGGAACTAAGCCGCCGGATCAAGAAGAAAAATCCGCTGCTCGCTGAGTGCTTCGGACATATGGCACGGGATGAAGCTCGCCATGCGGGATTCCTCAATAAGGCTATGAGTGACTTCGGGATGCAGTTGGACCTTGGTTTTCTGACGGCCAACAAGGACTACACATTCTTCAAGCCGAAATTCATCTTTTACGCCACATATCTCTCGGAAAAGATTGGATACTGGCGTTACATCGCCATTTTCAGACATCTGGAAAAGAATCCTGACAGCAAAATCTTTCCCATTTTTAACTTTTTTGAAAACTGGTGCCAGGACGAGAACCGCCACGGTGATTTCTTCGATGCACTGATGAAAGCTCAGCCTGACACTGTTCGTGGGCCCATAGCCAAGCTTTGGTGTCGATTCTTCCTTTTGGCTGTCTTCGCAACGATGTATGTGCGTGACGTTGCCCGAAAGGAGTTCTACGAAGCACTGAGCCTAGATGCACGCACCTACGACAAGATGGTGATTGAAAAAACCAATGAAACTTCAGCTCGTGTTTTTCCTGTTGTTCTCGATGTGAACAACAGCAAATTCTGGGATCGACTTGAACGTCTGGTGGACAACAACGCCGCGTTGGAGGCAGCCGATAACAGCAGCGCTTCTGCGCCATTGAAGCTGCTCCGCAAGCTGCCCTATTGGATCGGAAATGGTGCTGTGATGGCCAAACTTTTCCTGATGTCTCCTATCGACAGCGACAAGTTCCAGCCCGCTGTCCGCTGAGCCATTGACTGACACTTTCTCTCAGGCCTGGAGTGATTCTCTCCAGGCTCTATTGCAACGTGGCTCTTCAGCTGGAGCCGATCTGGTTGAGATTTTTCTGGAACGAACTGACCATATTGGTTTGCTTGCCGAGCAGGATCGGATCACTAGCGTGAATCCCACGTTTGCCAAAGGAGCAGGGATTCGCGTGTTCCTCAACGGTCGGGACGGATTTGTCAGCACCAACGATCTGAGCCAGGAGGGTCTGACCCGCTCCTTGGATCAGGCTCTCGCAATGCTTGGCCTGGAGGCCAGTGACTTGAGCACGGCGAATGGTTTTGAAGGCCTCAGCCCCTTGCGTGACTACGGTCATGACAAGGAAACCTGGCTGGCAACATGCCCGTCCATGGCCGATGCCAGCTCGCGCTTGCTGCAGGGAACCGCTCAGCTGGAGCGCCTCGGCCAGCATCTGCAGGTACGTCGCGGTAGCTACGCACGAGATTGGCAGGAAGTTCTGGTTGCAGCTTCGGATGGAACCTTCGCTCGCGATATCAGGCTCCACCAATCAACAGGGCTTTCTGTTCTCGCTGCTGATGGCGACCACCGATCCAGCGTTGGCCGTCGTTACGGCAGCTCAGACAGACCCGATGATTTGCACACATGGGATGTGGAAGCCAGTGCGGCAGAGGTCTGTCAAAGCGCAGGCAAGATGTTGCGGGCTGACTATGTGGAAGCCGGCCAAATGCCAGTCGTTCTGGCTAATCGTTTCGGTGGAGTGATCTTCCACGAAGCCTGTGGTCATCTTCTTGAAACGACGCAGATCGAACGAGGCACCACTCCGTTCTCAGACAAAGTGGGTCAATCGATTGCCCATTCCGCCGTTACAGCGATCGACGAAGGAATCAGCAGTGGCGCTTTCGGATCGCTGGCCATGGACGATGAGGGAATGGAACCTCAGCGAACCGTTCTGATCAAAGATGGCGTTCTGCAGTGTTTCATCAGCGATCGAGCTGGAGAGCTCCGTACTGGTCATCAACGCACCGGCAGCGGACGTCGTCAGAGTCATTCGTTCGCAGCTGCAAGCCGGATGCGCAACACCTATATCGATGCTGGTCCGCATACCCCGGAACAGCTGATTTCCTCTGTTGACAATGGTCTGTATTGCAAGGCCATGGGCGGCGGAAGTGTCGGCCCAACCGGCCAGTTCAACTTTTCCGTGGAGGAGGGTTATCTGATTAAAGATGGCCAGCTGGGGCGTCCGGTGAAGGGGGCAACCCTGATCGGCGATGCCAAAGAAGTCATGCCGAGAATATCTATGTGCGCCAATGATCTTGATCTTGCAGCGGGGTTCTGTGGATCCGTCAGCGGAAGTGTGTTCGTCACCGTCGGCCAGCCCCACATCAAGGTTGACACGATCACTGTTGGAGGCCGTTGAGGATGACATTTCAATCTCTCAACGCTGTACAGCTCCGGGATCGCATTCAGTTACTTGCGCAGCAGGCTGGTGTTCAGCACTGGGACCTAGGCGCGGCCTGCAGTGACGATTGTTCAGTTCAGGTTGACCGTGGTGAAGCAAAGCAGCTGAAGGCTTCACAACGGAGTTCCATCACCGTTCGTGTCTGGAACAGCGATGGGCTTGTGGGAATCACCAGCACCACGGATCTTTCCGACGGTGGGCTGCAACAGGCACTCGATGGTGCCAGGCAAGCAAGCCAATACGGAAATCCTGATGATGTTCCCCAATTTTCTCCATTGGCTACAGCTCCCCTGCCGGAGCTGAATCGACCGTTGAAATCTCGTCAGGGCATCCTCCCCTTGCTTGCCAGGCTTCGGGATGCGGAGGCTGATCTTTTGGGTCGCCATCCAGCCATTCAGACCGTTCCCTACAACGGCATGGCTGAATCCCTCTCCACCAGTCTTTATCTCAACAGCGATGGCGCCGTTCGCACGATGGAACGGACGCAGGCCAGCCTTTATCTGTACGCCAAAGCCGAAGAACAGGGTCGTAAACCCCGCAGCTCCGGAGCTGTCCGTCTTGCCCTTGGAAGTGACGAGCTCGATATTCCAGGTTGCATCAAAGAAGCTGCCGAGCGAACGGTCAGTCATCTCGGATATCAACCCATCGAGACGGGTGTCTACCGCGTGTGCTTCACACCAGAGGCCTTCCTCTCTCTGCTCGGTGCCTTCAGCAGCATGTTCAGTGCCCGCGCAGTGCTGGATGGTGTCAGCCTGAGCAATCGCGACTCAATTGGTGATTCACTCGCTGTTCCCTACCTTTCGCTCTACGACGACGGACTTCACCCAGGGCATCTCAGTGCGGCACCTTTTGATGGTGAAGGAACACCAACTCAGAAGTTATGTCTTATTGAAGCTGGAAAACTGCGAAACTTCCTTCATTCCGAGGCAACGGCGAGAAGCTTCGGAGTTCAACCCACGGGGCATGCTGGTCTTGGCGCGAAAGTGTCCGTCGGTCCGGATTGGTTTGTTGTTCAAACCAGCGAAGGAAGCAGCAGTGGTTCTGCTCTGAACCACACAACATGCACCGATCCTTTCGTTCTGATTGAAGATCTTTCCGCTCTTCATGCCGGGGTGAAGGCAACCCAGGGATCGTTCTCATTGCCGTTCGATGGCTGGTTGGTCAAAGACGGCGAACGCATTTCCGTTGAAGCGGCCACCGTTGCCGGAGACATTCGCAGCCTGATGAATTCCATCGTGCACCTGGAGCAGAATCTAGAGATCACCACCCGTGGTGTCGCTCCGCATGTCTGGGTGGATGGCCTGTCCATTACCGGGGAAGCCTGATCTTGCGGCTTCTGTTTTGGGGGACGCCGGCCTATGCCGTTCAAACCCTGACTGCTTTGCATGATGCTGGCCACAGCATTGTCGGAGTTGTCACCCAACCCGATCGTCGCCGTGGACGCGGCAAGCGACTGGTGCCATCACCGGTGAAACAGAGAGCTGAAGAGATTGGTTGCCCTGTGTTCACTCCGGAACGAATACGACACGACGGTTCTTGTCAGCAACAGTTGGCTGACTTGCAACCCGATGCTTCCATCGTTGTGGCGTTTGGCCAGATTTTGCCGAGGGACGTTCTTCAACAACCACCGCTGGGATGTTGGAACGGCCATGGTTCACTTCTGCCACGCTGGCGGGGGGCTGGCCCCATTCAATGGTCTCTTCTGGAAGGAGATGTTGAAACCGGAGTCGGGATCATGGCGATGGAAGAGGGTCTCGATACAGGACCCGTTCTGCTTGAACGAAAGTTGAAGATCGGTCTGCTCGAAAACGCTGATCAATTGGGAGAACGCCTGAGTCGATTGACCGCTGAGCTGATGGTTGAGGCTTTACCTCGCATTGAGATGGCCGGTCCCGGGTCGGAAGCAGAGCGATGGAGGGCTCTGGACATGCGTTTTCAGAGCGATGAGCACACCTACGCGCGAATGCTCCAAAAGGGCGACTATCAGATCGACTGGTCCGCTTCAGCGTTGTCCATCCACCGACAGGTGATGGGCTTGTATCCAGGAGCCCAGACCAACTGCAAAGGGAAACGTCTCAAAATTCAATCAACCGAACCACTGATAGAGCGTCTGATTGATCAACTCTCACCAGAGGCAACTGCGTTAATCGGCTCATGGCCGACTGGAAAATATGAACCTGGAAGAGTTCTTACTGCTGTTCAGGATCTTGGCATCGTTGTCAGTAGTTCCGGCTGCCCTCTTCTGATTCGGGAAGCACAATTGGAGGGTAAATCAAGAAGTCGTGGTCAGACCCTCGTCCAACAGATGCAATCCGAAGTAGGGAGTCAACTGGGTTAGCAACAAGATTACAAATCAATCCTGATCAAGGTCCTGTCGAACAAGCTGTGCGGTCACAGACCGCTGACGTTGCCAGAGGTCATAGAGCTCCAAAGCCATTTCTCGCAAACGCTTGGCATCAGAAACATTATCCAGTTCTCTGCGAAGCAATTCACGTTGGAACATTTCTTCTGGTGCCATCAGCCAGACTCTGCATTGACCAATGTTATGTACAAACCAGTATCAGCGGCGTCCCTGAATCAGTCTTCCATATAAAGCATTCGGGCTTGATTCCAGACCAGATCCAAATCAACATCATCCAGCTGCAGAGCTTCACAGTGATGAGCGTTTAACCAGGCTCTGCGCTCCGTGGTTTCAGCTGTCTGATTGAAAAATGAATCCTGTGCTGAAAGCACCCTAAATTTAAGAAATTCCAGCAATTGAGCCCTCAGACGTCGTCCATCAACACAACGCAACCGGCTGAGTGGATCCTGAAGGCTGAGACTGCATCCCGGACTGATGCCTTGAACCCGCGGCGCAAGCACCTCAATCATCGTGGACGGTTGCTGGTGACGTTGTTTTGTTTCGGGGTGCGGTCGATAGATCCAGCCATTCACAATTCCGTCTAGGGGTGTGGAGAGCTGAATCCTCCAGAAGGAAAAGGTTTCCGGGGGATGTAATTCAGTCCACTTCAACAGGTGAAAACAGTAGTCAGGGTCGCAGAATTTGATTTCTCTGGGCGCAACACTCAGGTTCAATGTTCCAGGCCAACAATCACCAAGGTCGAGCCCTTCAGCCAGAAAAAAGGGTCGCTGCATCGTGATGGTCCCCGATGGATAGGGCGAATCAACGCTGCGGCCGGACGCCACGCCATGTCCGCGGATCAACTGGGCAGAAAACCAGCCTTCCTTTGTCATTGAGCGTCCCGGTGTTCGCATTGATTACAGGGTCCCTCAGGCCAAACTACGCAGCGCAACAACGGGCTTCGAGCATTAAAGCGGCAATGGGGATCACCGATCACCCATCCGTTTCTCCAGCGTCGTGCATCTCTGGGACGCTGCTGCGGTTTGACCAGAAGGGCAACTGAAGCGATCTCATAACGACCATTGCAAAGGCTGTAGCGATGACGGCGTTGCAACACCAAATACGAGGTTTCACCTGATTCGATCCACCGTCCAGGATGGGGTGGAGAATCCATCACCACCCTGTCGAGCAGCGCATCACTGCTGGCATGGCGAAGCTCAACAAGCACAGTGGCTCATTTCATGATGTCCTCCAAAAGCTAGTGGAGGTTTTGTTCCCTGACAGATGTCGTATCAACGATCCATGGAGTGATCGTTATTCGATGAATGGACATGATTCCGTGTTGCTGGGGGCAGCGCACAGATTGATTGAATCAGAGTTGACTGTAAAATAAAGATCAGAGCCAAATATCTCGCCAGGCTGAACAGTACTGGAAGAGGATTTACAAGTCTTTTTCACATACAGAATCTCCTAGGTATATCTTTACAGAAATATTTTAGCTATATCAACTACTGTTTCAGCAAGTTATCAGCCTGCATGAGTTGTCGCTTCAACTCTGCGAATTGATAGCCCCCAGCTGAACATTAGAAGGACAACAATCAAAGTAAGCCAGTCTGGTTGATTAACAGAGGGAAGAAGAACATGAATCACCAGGCGAAAACCAACAAAAGCCACCGACAAAAATCCTGCGGTTTCCAGGCGAGGAAACTCATCTAACCATCGAATGAACAGAGCTGAAGTGAAGCGAAGAGCAATGATGCCTATGACAGCACCAACACTGATCAGAAGGATTTGATCGCTGACGGCGACAGCCGCAGCGACACTGTCGATCGAGAAAGCCAGATCTGTGAACCCCAGCAATACAACCGTCTTCAACAGGTTGCGTTGGATCGTCGGATACCGTCCAGGGAGGATGTCGGCCTGATCATCAGTCCCTTTCTCCATGAAGTGGCTGATGCACAACCAGAACAGATAAAACGCTGCCAGAAGTTGAATCCAATTGCTTTGCAACACCCATTGTGCGAGTGCAATGAGACCAATTCTCAAGACCATGGCCAGCCCGATGCCGATGTTGAGAGCCAACCGTTCCTGTTCCGGCTGGTTGCTGCTCCGGGCAATGGCAGCAAGAGCAACCGCGTTATCAGCTGAGAGAATCAGCTCTAAAAGCACCAACACCGGTAGAAGTGCCAGCACCTCTCGCCATTGATCTGCTCCCTCGAACAGATCAGTCAGCGAGGGCAGAGCAGTGATATCCATGACGGCAGCCTAGAAAGTGCAGGTTTGATTCAGCGGCATGCGTTTCCGAGCTGAGCTTTGTCACGTCGATACACTCCGCTGCGTTGTGCGGGTGGAGGCTTGGCAATCTGCTGACCACTGCCTTGGGAGTCGTCTTGGCGAAGCAGCCAATGCTGAAGAAGCTGAAGACCGAGCACGTCAGCGATTGATGAACGATCTTTCACTGGCAGGTCAACCCCCATCCCCTCCAACTCAAAAACCAGAGACAACCGATCCATCAAAAGCTGAGCGTCCAGCCGCGCCCGTTGCTGCTCAACCCAGCAACCCAGTTCAGGTCCTGCCCCAAGAAGGGATCGGTCAGTCCGCTGCAGAGCGGATCGAT
>QCUJ01000002.1 GCA_003210795.1 Synechococcus sp. AG-679-B05
GCCTTGATGCCGAGTGCCTCAAGCGAGGCGAGATAGGTCTCCTGAATCCCGTCCGGTGACGGCTTGATCAGCACCTGGTACTGGAAATAGTGCTGGGCCCGGTTGGGATTGTCGCCGTAGCGACCATCGGTGGGGCGACGGCAGGGTTCGGGATAGGCCACGGCCCAGGGTTCAGGGCCGATGGCCCTCAACACCGTGTGGGGGCTCATGGTGCCGGCGCCCTTCTCGGTGTCGTAGGGCTGCAACAGCAGACATCCCTGATCCGCCCAGAAGCGATTAAGGGTGCTGATGATGTCCTGGAAGTGCATAGGTATTGCTGCGACTGAAAAAAAGGCGTTGGTTTTGCTGGAACGCTGTTGGTACGTCATTGCAACCGACAGTCAGGACAGTGCCCCAACAAATGCCGTTCCAACGCCTTTGGAACAACGTTGGAACCATTGTCTCAAGCGAAGGGAAGTTCCAACACGAGCGGTAGACGCTCAACTCCCAGGCAACTGACGAGCAGATCCGCAACGGCGGACGTTCGGATGGTCAGCGTCAAACAACCTGTTTGCCTCGTTCTGCGAGATCGCTTGAACGTGTTGGAACACCCCGAAAGATGCCTTTTGCTCACTGCAGGTCAGGATGATGTCCTGAAAATGCACGACGGGCCGGCGGTGGCTGGGAGTCAATTCTGCCGATCAGCCGGCACCCCCCTTTACCGTCAGTCCTCCAGGGACATGCAGCGATGCAGGTGAGCAATCGCGTGATGCCGATGGGGATTCCGCCCAGTGGGCCCGATCACCCCGAGCCAGAAGCTGCCATCCTCCTGGAACACCAGCACAGGCTTGGCACCGCCCTTGCCATGGGTCTCAAGCAGCGACATACACAACTTTTCAGCCACCTCCTGCCCCTTGGCCCGCCTGCGCAGGCGCCGAATCAGCGGATCCACCTGAGAGAAGGAGACGAAACTTGCCCGGTCGGAATCGGTGACCTGGATCAAGCCATCCAGCCACTGCACCTCCTGCAGCAGCTCCTCGATCCGGGGAAGCAAGGTCGGGACAGGGAAGACCAAGGGAAACCTCTCCTTAAACTTCTCTTTAGATTTTAAGGGCATCGCTCTGCCCTATCGCAAGCGACTCAACAAAAGATTCACCGTTGCAGAAGGAGCAGCCCCATCTGGCCCGCCACCAGCTGGCAGTGCCGCGCTGTTTGGAACCCCGCCGCCCTCGCAAGGCGCTCCTGAGCGGCGCCATCGGGGAAGCGCTTCAGGCTTTGTTCGAGGTAGGCGTACTCCTCGCGCAGCCCCACGGCCGCTGCGGCCGGCACCACCAGACGGCGCAGGTAAAAGCGCTGAAATGCAGCGGCAGCAGAATCCACAGGGGGACGATTGAAATCCAGCACTCCCGCTCGCCCACCCGGCCGCAGCAGCCGGTGGATCTCCTCCAGACCCGCCGCTGGGTCAGCCAGGTTGCGTAGGCCATAGGCCATGACCACACCATCGGCACTGGCTGAAGCCAAACCGGTTCGCATCGAATCCCCCTGCAGCCAATCCACCGCCAACCAGGGCTGTTTGCTCTGCCGCCGCCTGGCAACGTTCAAAGGCGCTGACGCCGCATCAAGCCCCACCACACTGCCGCCAGGACGCACGGTGCGGGCCAGCTCCAGTGCCAGGTCCCCGGTACCGCAGCAAAGATCCAGCCATGTCTCACCAGGCTGTGGATGCAGGCTGCGCACCAGCTGACGTTTCCACTGACGGTGGAGACCGAGGCTCAACCGATCATTGAGTTGGTCATAGCGAGGAGCAACGGCATCGAAGAGCTGTTCAACAGCGGCGGGATCCCCCGGTTTCACGGTCGAATCGTCAGTCCACGGGCCAACAGATCCTGCTTGATCTGCTCCACGGTGAGCACACCATCGTGCAGAAGTGAGGCGAGCAGGGCCGCCGAAGCGTGTCCACCGGATGGTCCGGCCTGCAAAACCTCGACGATGTGATCGAGGCAACCGGCGCCGCCTGAGGCGATCACAGGGATCGGCACGGCAGCGGCCACGGCACGGGTGAGCTCCAGGTCGTATCCGGCCTGGGTGCCATCACCATCCATGGATGTGAGCAGGATCTCACCCGCTCCCATCTCAGCAACCGTACGGGCCCAGACGGTGACATCAAGGCCGGTGTTTTCGCGACCCCCTTTCACGTAAACATCCCAGCCATCGCCACTGTCGCGACGCCGGGCATCGATGGCTACCACGATGCACTGGCAGCCAAATCGCTGCGCCCCTTCGTGCACCAGCTCCGGACGACGCACCGCGGAGGAATTGAGGCTCACCTTGTCGGCACCGGCCCGCAGCAGCTCGGTGATGCCATCCACCGTGGAGATCCCGCCGCCGACCGTGAAAGGAATCGTGACCGCTTCGGCTGTGCGGCGAACCATATCGACCAGGGTGCCGCGGCCCTCATGGCTGGCGGCGATATCGAGAAACACCAGTTCATCGGCACCGGCATTGCTGTAACGGCAGGCAAGCTCAACCGGATCACCGGCATCGCGCAGGCCGACAAAGTTGACGCCTTTCACCACCCGACCACGGGCAACATCAAGGCAGGGAATCAGACGCAGGGCAACCATCGGGTCGGCGCAAAATCGACTGTTATGGTTGCGCCACTTCCCAAGCCTTGCAGGCCATGTCCCAGGCTGCACAGATCACGGTCGGATCCAAGGTCCGCGTGACCCGCGTCCGCGATCGAATTCCCCAGAACCTGGTGGATCTGCTCAAGAAAGATTCCAGCGGAACCGTCAAGGAATTCCGAACCGTTGATGGCAAGGGCATCGGCGTGGTGGTTGTGCTGAGCGATGGCTCCACCAACTGGTTCTTTGAAGACGAAATCGCCGCAGCTTGAGGCCTGAATCCGTGAGCGACGCACGTCAACTGTTGGGCATGAAAGGTGCCTCCGGCACATCCAACATTTGGAAGCTGCGGCTGCAGCTGATGAAACCTGTCACCTGGATCCCTTTGATCTGGGGGGTGATCTGCGGTGCAGCGGCCAGTGGTCAGTTCGTGTGGAAGCTGGACTACGTGCTGGCTTCATTGGCCTGCATGTTGATGAGCGGCCCACTGTTGGCTGGTTTCACCCAGACCATCAACGACTACTACGACCGCGACATCGACGCGATCAATGAGCCCTATCGGCCCATCCCCTCCGGTGCAATTTCTCTCGGTCAGGTGAAACTGCAGATCTGGGTGCTGCTGATCACCGGTCTGGGGGTGTCCTATGGGCTGGATGTCTGGGCAGGACATGACATCCCAGCGGTTTTTCTTCTGGCCGTTGGTGGCTCGTTTGTCAGTTACATCTATTCAGCTCCACCCTTGAAGCTGAAACAAAATGGCTGGCTGGGGAATTACGCCCTGGGGGCTAGTTACATCGCGCTTCCCTGGTGGGCTGGTCAGGCCCTGTTCGGCCAGCTGACCTGGAGCACAGCGATCTTGACCCTGGCTTACAGCCTTGCTGGCCTGGGGATTGCCGTGGTGAATGACTTCAAGAGCGTTGAAGGAGACCGTGAACTCGGCCTTCAATCCCTGCCTGTGGCCTTCGGTATCAAAACCGCAAGCTGGATCAGTGCCGGGATGATTGATCTGTTTCAGCTGGCCATGGTTGCCGTGCTAATTGCGATCGGTCAGCATTTCGCTGCCGTGCTTCTGGTGCTGCTGATCGTGCCGCAGATGACATTTCAGGACATCTGGCTCCTTCGGGATCCTGTTGAGTTCGATGTGAAATATCAGGCCAGCGCACAACCCTTCCTCGTGCTTGGAATGCTTGTGACAGCCCTTGCGATTGGCAACAGCCCCCTGACCCAGGTGATGTGAAACGGTCACGCCTGCGCTGGGGACTGATTGCAGCGGTTTCTGCCGGAGCTGGCTTCACAGCCGCCATTGGCACAAAGGCTTTCACCCAGCTGGTTGATTCAACCCTGCCGGATGCCCGCGGCATCGCCAGCTTCCATCGACCGGGCACGATCACCCTGCTCTCCAGCAGAGGGCAGGTGATCCAGAAGCTGGGACCCGCCACGCGGGACAAGCTCAAGCCCGGTGAGATGCCCCTGCTCGTGCAGCAGTCCTTCATCGCGGCAGAAGACCGACGTTTTTACAGACATAACGGCATAGACGGTTGGGGCATTGCCCGAGCCGTCGTCACCAATGTGCGCCAGGGATCCGTGCGCGAGGGGGCCAGCACGATCACCCAGCAACTCGCCCGGACGGTTTTTCTGAGCCAGGACCGCACCATCACACGCAAGCTCAAGGAAGCCGCTTTGGCTCTGAAACTCGAGCGGCAGCTCAGCAAGCAGCAGATTCTCGAGCAATACCTCAATTACGTGTATCTGGGATCCGGCGCCTATGGCGTGGCGGACGCGGCCTGGATCTACTTCTCCAAAACGCCCGATCAGCTGACCCTTCCGGAAGCGGCCCTGATTGCTGGGCTTCCTCCGGCACCCTCCATCTACTCACCACTGGTGAATCCCGACCTGGCCTTGAAGCAGAGAGCCGTGGTGCTCGATCGAATGAAACAGGAGGGCTTCATCACCGCAGGGGAAGCAGCACAGGCCCTCAACACCCCGCTGAACTTGCAACCCGCGACCCCGAAATATTTCAACAGCGCAGCACCGTTTTTCACCAGCTGGGTGGCCCAGGAACTGCCGAAACTGGTCACACAGGAGCAGCTTGAAGTGGGTGGCCTCAAGGTGCGCACCAGCCTCAACCTCAACTGGCAGACCAAGGCCCGTGAGGTGATCCGCAAGAACGCTCCCTATGACACCGAGGGCGCGATGGTTTCGATTGAACCCGGCACTGGTCTGGTGCGGGTTCTGGTGGGCGGGAAGGACTTCAGCCAGAGCCAGTTCAACCGCGCCACCCAGGCGCTGCGCTCCCCCGGGTCCACCTTCAAAATTTTTCCTTACGCCGCCGCAATCGACCGAGGAGTCAAGCCGGAAGACATCTTCATCGACAAACCGCGTTGCTGGAGTGGGTACTGCCCCAAGAACTTCGGTGCGAAGTACTTCGGCAAGGTGTCGCTTGCCGATGCCCTGAAGAACTCGCTGAACACCGTTGCGGTTCAGCTTCAGGACAAGGTCGGCTTCGACGCCATCATCGAAACCGCCAACGGTTTCGACATCGGAACCAAGCGACCGCTGGGCCGGTATTACCCGATGGCCATCGGGGCCTATGAACAGACGATCCTCGACATGGCCTCGGCCTACGCCGGGGTGGCAAACCGCGGAATCTTTGTTCCCCCAACGCCTTTTGAGGAAATCCGAGGACCGGAAGACGAACTGATCTGGAACCGGAGAGCGGACGGAGAACGGGGCCGCAAAGCCCTCGACAGTGACGTTGCCGACGCCATGAACTGGATGCTGCAACGGGTTGTCTCCGGCGGGACAGGCATCGCCGCCAAACTCGATGACCGTGCGGTTGCAGGGAAAACCGGCACCTCGGAGGGGGCCCGTGACCTCTGGTTCATCGGCTCAGTGCCCCAGCTCACCACCGCGGTGTGGTTCGGTTACGACAACAATCGGGAAACCAAGAGCAACAGCGGCGAAGCGGCCTGGACCTGGAAGCAGTTCATGCTCCAGGTGGTGGATGAAGTTCCACCACAAGCCTTCCCAAAAAAACCAAAACTCAACCGTCCCTTCCGCCCACCTGGCAAGGCATCCCGCCGCAGAAGCAAAGTTCCTTACAGGGGTTACGAATATCAACCGGGATCGTTTTATCCAGGGCCTCAGAAGCTGGCAGATCCAGCCACCCCCAGGAACTGGCTTTCGCCTGACAATGACCCTGAACCGTGGCCCTTGCCAGAGACAGGTCCTCGGCCGGCAACTCAACCCCAGGCGCTTCCCGATGCACCCAACGAGGTCGAGGGTCGACGCAACTGGTTGAAACCCCAGATTCAGCGGCGCTGAAGCACCGCCGCGAAGAACCCGTCGCCTCCAGCCGCATCATCAGGCCAACGCTGATGCTGCTCCAGAAGCTCCAGCTGCGGATGGCGCTTCAGCAGCTGTTGAATCTGCTGATCGTTCTCGGCCGGATGAATCGTGCAAGTGGCGTAAACAAGGCGACCTTGAGGCGCCAGCAATGGCACCAAACCATCCAGCAGATCCCTCTGCAGGGGCAACAACCCCTCAATTGCAGCCGGCGTGATCCGCCAGCGAGCATCGGGATGACGAGCCAGGGTTCCGAGACCGGAACAGGGTGCATCGAGCAGAATTCGCTGGAAGCTGCCTTTCCAGCTGGGACGGTCGTTCTGAAGCGCTGCCGCATCAGCCGTCAGCGCCGAAATCGAGCCCAAACCGAGCCGCGCAGCATTAGCAGCGACCCGTTGCAATCGGCCTTGGGAGCGATCCACGGCCCAGATTTCACCGTCATCGTTCACCAGTTCCGCCAGATGGGTGCTCTTGCCACCGGGAGCCGCACAGGCATCGAGGATTCGATCACCTGGCAAAGGCTGCAACAACGGGGCCACCCACTGAGCCGCCCTGTCCTGCACGCACCAGTGGCCCGACTCATATCCCGGCCAACGGCGCAGATCACCGCTGTGCCCCTGCACCTGCAGACCCTGGGGGCAGCCCATGATGGGGCTGGTGGTCACTCCCGCTGCCGCAAGATCCTCCTGAACCGTCTCGCGGCTGCGTCGCAGCGGATTGACCCGCAGATCCAAGATGGGCACCTTGTTACACGAGGAGGCCACTGCAGCGGCTCCCTCAGCACCCCGCCACTGGAGCAACAGGGGCGTGAACCAGTCCGGCAGGGAGTGCTCCAGGGCCAGAGCCTGAGCCATGTCGGCGGGCCGCTCGAGTTTCTCACCCGCCTCCTTGGCCCGTTGAGCAGAGCGAAGGAGACCATTCACCACCGGCGCCAGCCGCGCCAGTCCCCCCGCCTTCGCCAGCGCCACACAGGTGTTGACCGCTGCTGAAACAGGGATCCGCTCCATCCACAGCAATTGATACAGGCCGATGTGCAGCAGCCAGCGCAATTTTGGGGGCTGCTTGCGCGCCGGGACCCGACCAAGACGATCCAGCCAGCCATCCAGGGATCGACGGCGACGGATGGCGCCATAGACCAGCTCCGTGGCCAGACCCCGATCAGGACCTGCCAGAGAGCCGTCACGCAGGGCCCGCTCCAATGCCACGTCCGCATAGGCCCCTGCCGCCACAGCCAGCAACACATCCCAAGCCAGGCGCCGTGGCGGAAGTCCAGGGGTTGCAGACAGGCTCAAAAGGCGGATTCATCAGCTCCCAGACATAGCGCCCGGACGCCAGAGCCGCTCGCGCAGAGGCAGGCGCCCCTCGGCATCCACCGGTACACCCTCTTCCATCAACAGCTCCCGCTGGATCCAGTCACTGCCCTCGCGGCTCAGACTCATCGAAATGCGGCCCTTGGCGTTGACCACGCGGTGCCAGGGCACATCGGTGGGCAGGGTGAGTCTCCGCAAGGCCCAGCCCACCTGCCTGGCACAGCCATAGGCACCGATCAAATCGGCGATCTGTCCATAGGTGGCCAGCTGCCCACGGGGAATGCGGGAGACCGCCTGCCAAACCCTCCTGTCAAAGGAGTGTTCCATGGCTCGCTTCGAGATTGAAACCTGCGGCCAGACTGCTCAAAACCTGTTGAAATTCATGGCAGAAGGCACCGTGACAACGCTGTCAACTGACGTGCTGAGGAAGTCAAAAGGCCAGAAGGTCAAAAACGGAGACATCTTGCTGGTTGGCTACCAAGGCAGCTTGATGAACCGAGAGACGTTCGATGCCAGCTTCGACTTCTCCAGCTTCGAAGCCGTTGAAGGCCGCGATCCCTTTTCCTTCACTCTGGGAGCTGGCCAGGTAATCGAGGGCTGGGACAAAGGGCTTGCAGGGCAGCGAATCGGCGCAGTGGTCGACCTGACCATTCCAGCCGAGATGGCCTATGGGGAATCAGGCGCTGGCGATCGCATTCCACCCAACAGCCCATTGAAGTTCACCGTTGAAGTGCTGGGGGCCCTGCCCTTCGGAAGCACCGATCCGGTCTACATGGACTACAAAGACCTCGGCATCAAGACCAAGAAGATCGGCCTGTCTGATGAACTGATTGCGACCGTCACAGGTGGCAAGACTGGCCTTGACGTTTCTGATGTACTCATTGGCGGAAGCGCTAACGATCTGCTGATCGGCCTCAAGGGCAAAGATCAGCTGACCGGTGGGCGTGGAGCCGATGTGCTGATCGGCGGCAAAGGCAAAGACACCTTTTTGTATGGGCACGTCAAGGACTCTCGGGCTGGAGAGGGCAAGTCCGACCACCTGCTCGCTTTCGGACGCAAAGACAAGATCGATCTCACAGAGGTGGCCAAGCAGCTGCGGTTCATCGGCAGTGATCCCTTCACTGGAACTGCCGGAGACGTACGGTTCGACAACGAAACGCTGGAACTGGACAAGAACGGCGATGGAACGGCAGATCTCGCACTGCTGATGCCAGGCACCGAGTCCATCAAAAGCGCCAATCTGATCCTCTGAATCTCAGTTCATGCCCCTGCTGCCGCGACGGTTCGAACGGTTGAAATCCGTTCTGAACCAGCGCATGGCGGATCTGACGGTGCTGATCGAGCACGTGGAGAAGCCCCACAATCTCTCCGCCATCCTGCGCAGCTGCGATGCCGTGGGAGCGCTCGAAGCCCATGCCGTGAGCCTGGACGGAAGGCCTCGAACGTTCAACAGCACCGCCCAGGGAAGCCAGAAATGGGTTCCTCTGCACGACCACCCCGACAGCGCAACGGCGATCCGCTGGCTGAAGGATCGTGGCTTTCGTCTCTACGGCACCCACCTTGGGGTGAATGCCAAGGATTACCGGGACTGCGACTTCACCGGACCCACCGCCTTCGTGCTGGGGGCTGAAAAATGGGGTCTGACCGACCAGGCCTGTGAGCTGATGGATGAAGCGCTGTTCATTCCGATGCGGGGGATGGTGCAGTCGCTGAACGTTTCCGTGGCCACGGCAACGCTGTTGTTTGAGGCTCTGCGGCAGCGGCAGGTGGCGGGTGTAGCCCCCACCCAGGGGGAGGGGTTAACGCCGGAGCAGTATCGCCGGGTGCTGTTCGAGTGGTCCTATCCGGAGGTGGCCAGCTGGTGCCGGGAGCAGGGTCGGCCTTACCCCGACCTGAGTGAGGAGGGAGAACTGCTGGAAGAGCTGCCCCGCACTGTGAAGCTGCACTGCTAATTGCCTGTTCGCCCTTGTAACGCAGTGAACACCTGAGCCATAACCGAAGCAGCGACGGTTGCACCATGAACGACCAAGCCCTGCATCAGTACGCCGTCACGTATCACTGCGGAGAAAAATGGGGCGAGGAAATGCTCCAATCCAGTGATCTGGGCCATGCGGTGGAAGCAGCCCACGCCCGCTTCCCAAGTTCCTGCCGGATTTCAATCCGGGAGGTGAAGCCTCAGCCCAATCGCTGAACTAAAAAGGCCGACGAGGCAGGGCCGGCAGCTGCAACACAGCCAGGAGAGCCAGGCTCTCCAGCACCACATTGCGGCTATCCAAAAGCACCACCACCACCAGCAGGGCTGCCAGCATTTTCTCGAGCAGCCCAATCACCTCATCGGGATTTTTGCGGCCGGAGAGCCACAGATTGAGCGACAAAAAAAACAGCAACAGGCTGGTCCACCAGGGCATGGCGTGATCCTGCAGTTCCTTCAGTTTGACGAAGAACGCTGATTCGCGCCGCTCACCCAGGCCTCAAGGCCTTCGCCCAGAAACGAGAGGCCCAGCACGAGAATGAACATGGCCAGCCCTGGGTAGAGGGCGGTCCACCACACACCGGTGGGCACCGCTGCCAGCGCCAGATTCAAATCGCCGCCCCATTCCGGCACCGTCTCCGGCAGCCCAAGGCCAAGGAAGCCAAGCCCCCCCAACACCAACACCGCATCAGCGGCATTGAGGGTGAGCAACACCGGCACCGAGGTGATCACGTTGCGAAGCAGGTAGCGGCGCAGAATCCAGAACGGGCCTGCTCCTAAAGAGCGGGCTGCTTCGACGAACAGTTCGCTCTTCACCTGGGCGGTCTGGTTGCGAACAACGCGGAAGTACTGGGGGATGTAAACGACGCACAACGCTGCGGCTGCATTGGGGATTCCCTTGCCCAACAGAAAGGCCAGCACCACCGAGAGGAGCAGAACCGGCAGGGTGTACAGGGTGTCCATCAACAACACCAGCACCCGGTCCACCCCGCCCCCCAGGTATCCACTCACCATCCCGAGGGGAACACCGAGCAACAGCGCCAGGCCCACCGCCAGCAGCACCACCTGCAGGGCAACACCACTGGCCGCCATCGTGCGCACGCAGACATCGCGGCCGAGGCGATCGGTCCCGCACCAGTGGCTCCAACTGGGGCTGTCGTAAATCGGATTCGCCAGACCAGCGTTCGCATCGGGCAACCAGCCCAGGCTCACCAGAACCGGGGTGAGCAGAGCCACCATCAGGTAGACCGCAATGATCACCAGGCCCCAGCGGGCCATCCGGGTGGAGAGGCTCTGGACCAACGCTGATCAAAACGAACTCGCTTCATCATCTCGCCAACCGCGGGAGAATGGCCAGATGGGACCATCCCGCCCCTGGCGCCGGCAACTTCTGGGCACCCTGCAGGGTCAACTGCAGCTGGCCACTTATCTGGCTGTGTTCGTTGGATTCACCGGCGCGTCGATTGCTGGCCTCTGGATCGGGCAGCGCAACCTGATCGACTCCACCCGTGGAGACCTCAACCAAAGTGCGCAAGCGATTGAAACCTGCCTGGACGAGGCCGGGGATCAACCGCAGCTTCTGCGCCAGGAGCTGCTACTCCACTCCAACCTGCGCCGCCAGCTCTGGATTGAGCAAGCCAACGGAAACCTGCTGCTGCCCCAGAGCAATCACCTGCCGATCAAGGAGAGCAGCATCCGTTTGGCGATGAACGCCAACCCCGAACGGGTGGTGGGGCAGCTGCAACGGTTGGAACTGGTGGACAGGACCTACCTCAGCGAGTTGGTGGAGCGCTTTCCCTCCGGCGCCATGCTCTGGGTCAGCCAGGAGGTGAGCGAGAACCAGCGGGCTCTCAGCAATTACCTGAGCCTGATGATGGCGACGACTATGAAAATCCCGACAGAGAGTACGCATTCGAAGCCCCAGAACACTCACATGTTCCATGCCAGGTCGATGATCCTTGGGGTGTTATTTGGTACAACAAACATCTGAAAGCCAGCAACATGAAGGCATGCATTCCCCCAGCGGCTCGAACAAAACAGGCTTATTTAGCTTCTGATCCTGCTGATTGGCTGTATGACCTATCAGATTTTGGATGGGGAAGACATCCCGACTATTAAAGCCTCCTCAGGGAGGCTTTTTTCTTATAAATTAATCCAACAGAAAGGGGGATCAAGAACTATTTAGACATCGAGAGTTACTTCGATTCATTCAACTTCAACACAGCCATGAAGGCCTCCTGCGGCACATCCACCTTGCCCATCGCCTTCATCCGCTTCTTGCCCTTCGCCTGTTTCTTCAGTAGTTTCTTTTTCCTGGAGATGTCACCGCCATAGCACTTAGCGAGCACATCCTTGCGGATTGCACTGATGCTAGTGGAGGCAATGATCCGGCTGCCGATGGACGCCTGAATCGGAATCTTGAATTGCTGGCGGGGGATCAGTTCCTTGAGTTTTTCCACCAACGCCTTACCCACGTTGTAGGCCTTGTCTTGATGAACAATCGTGGTGAGGGCATCAGCCCGATCGCCATTGATCAGCACATCCAGCCGCACCAGCTGGTTCTTGCGGTAGCCGATCAGGCTGTACTCCATCGAGGCGTAGCCCTGGGTGCGCGTCTTCATCTGATCGAAGAAATCGGTCACCACTTCCGCCAACGGCAACTCATAGATCAACGTCACCCGATCGGTGGTGATGTATTTCATATCGATGTATTCACCGCGCCGTTCCTGGCACAGCCCCATCAACGCACCGTTGAACTCATTCGGTGCATAAATTTCCATCTTCACGTAGGGCTCTTCGATCGAATCGCGCTTCTGTGGATCGGGAAGTGTGGCGGGGTTATCCACCATCTCCTCTGATCCATCGATCATGTTCACTTTGTAGATCACCGATGGTGCGGTGACGATCAGATCGAGGTCGTATTCCCGCTCCAGCCGCTCCTGCACGATCTCCATGTGCAGCAAGCCGAGGAAGCCGCAACGGAACCCAAAGCCCATCGCACTGCTGGTTTCCGGCTCGTATTTCAGCGCTGCATCCGATAGCTGCAGCTTGTCGAGTGCATCACGAAGATCCGGATACTGATCCGCCTCCGTTGGGAACAGGCCGCAGAACACCATCGGCTTGGCCTCGGTGTAACCCGGCAAAGGCGCATCGGCAGGCTCGCTCACCAGGGTGATCGTGTCACCCACCCGGGCATCGGCCACCGCCTTGATCGAAGCCGCCAGATAGCCCACTTCGCCGGCGTGGAGTTCATCCACCTTTCTCTGATCCGGCGCCATGATCCCGATCTCGTCGAGCTCATAGGTCTTCTTGCTGGCCATCAACAGCACCTTGTCTTTGCAGTTGATCCGGCCACTCATCACCCGGAAATACACAATCACGCCCCGGTAGGGGTCGTAATAGGAATCGAAAATCAGCGCCTGGGTCGGCTGCTTCACCGCATCATTCGGCGGTGGAACCTTGTCGACCACGGCCTGCAGAATCTCAGGAACGCCCATGCCGGTCTTGGCGGAGCAGGGAATGGCATTGCTGCAATCCAGCCCGATGATTGCCTCGATCTCCTCCTTGATTCGATCGGGATCAGCGCCAGGCAGGTCGATCTTGTTGAGCACCGGAATGATCTCCAGATCGTTCTCCAGCGCCAGATACACATTGGCCAGGGTTTGCGCTTCAACCCCCTGGCTGGCATCCACCACCAGTAGTGCCCCTTCGCAAGCCTGCAGGCTGCGGCTCACCTCGTAGGAGAAATCCACATGGCCAGGGGTATCGATCAGGTTGAGGACGTAGTCCTTTCCATCGGCCGCTGTGTAATTCATCCGAGCGGCCTGGAGCTTGATCGTGATCCCCCGCTCCCGCTCCAGATCCATGTTGTCCAGGAACTGCTCCTGCATGTCCCGGTTGGCCACCGTGCCGGTGTCCTGCAGCAAGCGATCAGCCAGGGTCGACTTGCCGTGGTCGATATGGGCAATGATGCAGAAGTTGCGGATCCGTGAGACGGGAGCGTCGGTCATGCAGCTGCGGAATCCCGGCTCGGGCCCTGATTTCATCGTTGAATCAATCCTAGGGAGGGGGCAACAGCGGTTATGAGCAATGAACAGTCATGAGTCAGCCTTGGATCCTGTTGCTACTGGCCATTAGCGCCGAAGTGATCGGCACCTCTTTTCTGCGCCTCTCGGAGGGGATGACCCGGCCGTTGCCCACCCTGCTGGTGTTTGGGGCCTACGCCATCGCCATGGCCCTGCTCTCACGGGTGGTGCTGAGCATTCCCCTAGGGCTCACCTACGCCCTATGGAGCGGGATCGGCACCATGGTGATCGTGCTGGTCGGGCGTTTCGCCTACAGCCAGTTGCTCAATCCAACCCAGTTGATCGGCATCGGATTGATCACCGCGGGTGTGGTGCTGGTGAATCTGGGCCAATAGCGTTCAGCCCGTGAGTCCCAGCACCGCATTGCTTCGCGTGCGCATGGCGTCGAACACCGAGGAATCCTGCAGCGGATCACTGCCGTAAGTCGGCAGCAACTGCTTCAGGCGTTCACTCCAGTTGCTGCTCTTCAACCGCTCACCGAAACAGCGCTCCAGCACCTCCAGCATGATCGTCACCGCAGTGCTGGCCCCGGGCGAAGCCCCCAGCAGTGCCGCCAGGGAACCATCCGCAGCAGCCACAACTTCTGTGCCCAGCTGCAACTTGCCGCCCGCTTTGCTGCGCTTGATGATCTGCACCCGCTGACCGGCCACCGACAGGCTCCAGTCGCCGAAGCGAGCCGTGGGCATGAACTCCTGCAGGGCGGCATGGCGCTGCTCCGGGCTCTGGCGCAGCTCGTTGATCAGATACTTCACCAGATCCACATTGGTGGCCCCCACCTGCAGCATCGGCAGCAGGTTGGTGGGACGCACCGATCCAGGCAGATCCAGCAACGAGCCCTCTTTAAGGAATTTGCTGCTGAAGCCAGCGAAGGGGCCGAACAGCAGCGAGCGCTGACCATTGATCCAGCGGGTATCGAGATGCGGGACCGACATCGGCGGTGCACCCACCGCCGCCTTGCCATAGACCTTGGCGGTCTGGCGCTCCGCCATGGACGCATCACTGCACACCAACCAGATTCCACTCACTGGGAATCCAGCGAAATCATCAGCCTCAGGAATGCCGGAGCGTTGAAGCAGCGGCAGAGCACCACCACCAGCACCCAGAAACACAAATGGTGCCCGCACTTCCTTTTTTCCAGAAGGTCCTTTGAACACAACCCGCCAGTCCCCCTCGGTCATGTCGGATCGGCGAATCCGCTTGAGGTTCTGAACCTGGGTGCCGTAGCGCAGCTCGAGAGCACCGCTCTGCTGCAAAGGCAGCAGATAGGCCTGGGTGAGTGCACCGAAATCCACATCGGTGCCGCGCTCAATCCGGGTTGCCGCCACTGGCTGCTGCGGATCCCGCCCCTCCATCACCAGGGGCATCCACTCCGCCAGCTCAACGGGGTCTTCACTCCAGCGCATCGCGGAGAAGGCCGGCAGTTGGTTGAGCTGGCCGTAGCGCTGACGAAGAAAGGCGATGTTCTCCGGTGTCCACACCGCACTAATGTGCGCCGCCTGGCGCAGAAAGCCGCCGGTGTTGAGTCGTCCCTTCTGCTGCAGCGAACTCCAGAATTCCAGGCTGCGCTCAAAGGAGGCGTTGATCGACACCGCTTTTGTCGTGGCCACAGTGCCATCGGCCTGAATCGGGGTGTAATTCAGTTCGCAGTTGGCTGCATGGCCGGTGCCGGCATTGTTCATGGCAGCACTGCTTTCGAGCGCCGGCGCTTCCAACCGCTCAAGCATCAGCAGCCGCAGGGACGGATCCAGCTCATGCAACAGAGCCGCCAAAGTGGCGCCCATGATTCCAGCTCCCACCAGAACGGCGTCGTACTGGGCTTCAGAGGGGGAGGAGCCGTTCTGCTGCACCGGACTTATGGGGTGTAAACCGCTCTCGTCACCCTATGGGGCCACTCCGTAGGCTTGGGATGCGGATCTTTGCGGACGCCCGATGAGCACCGAAACCATGGCCCTGACCCTGGAAAACGTTGAAAAGGTGCTCGATGAGCTGCGCCCATTCCTGATGGCCGATGGCGGCAACGTGGAAGTGGTTGAGCTCGATGGCCCGATCGTGAAGGTGCGGTTGCAGGGCGCCTGCGGCAGCTGCCCCAGCAGCACGATGACGTTGAAGATGGGCATCGAGCGCAAGATGCGCGAATGCATTCCCGAGGTGAGTGAAGTGGTTCAGGTTCTCTGAAGCACCTGTCCATTCACGGATCCCTCAGGAGAGACGGCGCTTGCAGTGATGCCCTTTTCAGGGTGACCCAATTCGCTCCATTCGATCTGCATTGACGCCTCGTTCCATGCGCGAACTCTGCCCGGCACTGGCAAACAAGGTTTATTTCAATCAAGTCCACCTTACTTTGAGATGACCCAAAAGCCTCTCCATCACTGACTTGTCTAGGCCATCAGATTGGAGCTTGACCCACGGCTTGACCCACGCTTGGGCCTTTGGCCTGCTGGTGGCCGGGTTGCTCCCTTGAAGCTCGCTAAATGGGCGCTTGTACCGATTGCGAGAGGTACTTTTTGCTACCTATCCTTGTGATACGTCGAACAAAGGGCAGGAGGTCTGAGGGGACCTCCTTTTTTATGGGTTCCACACCCAGTAGGCCATTGGTCGTAACGGCAACTATCTGTAAGCCATTCCTGCCGCACTGTCGCCCTGTGGTTCCCGCAAAGGGTGTCATGCGTCGAACTTGGGGGGTCTGAGGGGACCTCCTTTTTCTTGGCAATACGTAAACGACAGCCACACCTGAGCAGGTCAACTGGAGATCGTGTACGGGCTGGTTAGGTAGCCAGCGGTTGTCGACGCAACCCTCTTCGTTGATGGGCGGCTATCCCCTCTGCCGCCTCTTTCCTGACGTTCATGGGGCCACTGACACAGAAAACGAGGACGCTCTCTGACGTCCCCGATCTTGGCACTCTGTGTGATGGGAGGCAGAAGCATCTTTGTGCCATCTGAGCTAGCCGGCAGCATCAGATGCGACAAGCCAGTGACGCCACGGCCAAAGTCAAAGGCCACAGATGAGCAAAGAACTGAAGAAGGATGAGCCGACTGACGAAGCCGAAAAGATGATGAAGCTGATGCAGATGATGAAGCTCGCCAAAGAGGCCGGAGTTATTTGATCGCCTCGATCATCTGGACATAACGGTCCCAATTCCTGCCGCCATACGTGCTGTTGGTATCAAGAGCCGAGTGACCCATCAACCGTTGGATGTTCACCTGATTGAAGTCATGCTCACGGAGCTGAGTGGCAAAGCGGTCCCTGAAATCCTTTGGCCTGATGCCTGTCACCTTCTTGCAGGGTTTGGCCAGGTTGTGACCCCAGCGAATGACCTCGACGCCATTGGTTGTCGTTGTTGTCATGAGTCGCGGCCAGATATGACCCTTGCCTTTGCGTAGAGGTTCAATCAGCTTGATGAGTGATGGATGAAGTGGAACATCTCGAACGCTGTTGGCTGTCTTCAGGCTGCGCTCCTCTTGCCATTCGACGCTGATGTAACTCTCGTGAATGTCCTCTGCTCTCAGCGCTGCAATCTCTGCAAGCCGACAGCCTGTGAAGTACAGCAGTTGGAACACAGGGACATAGATCGAGCCAGTCCATTGGTCGAAGGGTGTTGATGGTTCGAAGCTTTGATTTCTCTTTGCTTGTGCTGCCTTAAGAGCTTTGCTCTTTGTTGTTTCGTCGAGGGTGCCGGGCAACCCCTTGAAGATGTGATCACCTGTCCCTTGCTTCTCAACCAACGTCGACCACAACCCAGCCAGATAGGCCAGCTTTGTTTTGACTGAAGCTCTCGTGTTGCGAGTCAGCAGGTGGTCCTTGTATGCGACTGCGTCAGCCCTAGTGCACTGGAAGGGCTTCTGATGTCCCGTGAATGCCATGAAGGCCGTGAGTGACTTGACCCAGCCATCGAATGTCCTTGCTGCAGGCTCACGATCCAGTCGCCTTGCTTGAAGCAGCCCCTCTGTTGAGAGCAGTGCGTTGGCCTTGCCTGCCTTGACTGCCTCAGCCATAGACAGCATCGACTCGAACTCAGGGTTAGGTGTCCCGTCGTCGAGATACATGCCCACCTGAGGATTGGCTGCTTCTGCCAGCTCAAGAGCACTAACGCCGCTGTGATCTCCTTGCTGGATGACCCTCTCTTGGTTGGTTAGCACCTCACCCCGTGCTTCGGCGATGAGTGCATCAGTACGTGCAAGAAAGCCAGGTAGCCGAGCCCTTGCCTCGCTGACCGTCTTGCCGCCTCCCTCTTTCCATTTCTTCTTGCCAACCTGAGCCTGGCAATCGACGGGTACGCCACGCACCAACTGGTAGCTGGCTCGTGCTTTGACGATGAACTGAGGCACCTTGCGGAATACCACCTTGACCCACGGCTTGACCCACGCAGACGGTAGTTCTCTCAAAGATTCCTGTCCAGCACTAGCGGATAAGAAGTATTTCAATTACGGCGGCCAGGGCCCACTGCCGACACCCTCTCTCGATGCCATCACCAACAGCTGGAGGCGCATCCAGGAGCTCGGGCCATTCACCACCGACGTCTGGCCGTACATCGGCGCTGAGTTGAACATCACCCGCCGACGGCTGGCTCAGCTGTGTGGGGTGGGACCCCATCGCTTGGCGTTAAGCGAGAACGTCACCAGCGGTTGTGTGCTGCCGCTGTGGGGCCTGCCCTTCGAGGCGGGTGATCACCTGTTGATCAGCGACTGCGAGCACCCTGGAGTGGTAGCGGCCTGCGTGGAGCTGGCCCGGCGTGAGCATCTGGTGATCGACACCCTGCCGGTGAAGCATCTTCGAGGAGATGCCGCCGCCACTGATGCCGGTGCCCTGGCGCAGCTTGAGCAAGCACTCCATCCCTCAACCCGGCTGGTGGTGCTCTCACATCTGCTCTGGAACACTGGCCAGATCATGCCGATTCCAAGGGTCGCTGAGCTGCTGAACGCCCACAGCCGCCAGTCCTTCCTGCTGGTGGATGCAGCCCAGAGCTTCGGCCAGATCCCCGTGGCTGAAGCCGCCGCCGCTGCCGACATTTATGCCTTCACCGGCCACAAGTGGGCCTGCGGCCCTGAGGGACTCGGAGGTGTGGCCCTGTCCGAGCGGGTGCTGAGCGAGGGGCAACCAACCTTGATCGGCTGGCGAAGTCTGCGGGATGAAAGCAAAGCGGATCTGAACGCCAGCGCCCCGTTCCACTCCGACAGCCGCCGCTTTGAAGTGGCCACGAGCTGCGTACCGCTGTTAGCCGGCCTGCGCAGTTCCCTCGATCTGCTGGAACAGGAGGGCTCGGCGGAACAGCGGCTGGCAACAATCCGCTCAAAAAGCGCGGCTCTCTGGACTGAACTGCAGCGCATCGACGGCACCACAACACTGCTGAATGCTCCCCCTGCCAGCGGGCTGGTGAGCTTCCAGATCGCGGGGGAGCGTACCCCGACGGACTGGGTTCAGAGGCTGGGAAAACACGGAATCTGGATCCGCGACCTGGCCGATCCGGCCTGCCTTCGGGCCTGCACACACGTATGCACCACCGCCGAAGACATTGATGCCCTGCTCCGGGAGCTTCGTGGCAGCTCCCGCTGATCAGGCCGAAACCCTGATCAGCAGCGCCTTTTCCGCCTCCTCACGATCGTCAAAGTGAATCTTCTCGGTGCCAAGAATCTGATAATCCTCATGACCTTTACCGGCGATCAGCACCAGATCGTTGATGGAAGCCTCGGCCACGGCCGTTGCGATCGCCGTGGCCCGATCGCCGTTCACGAGAAGGTCACAACCCACAGGAACACCGGACACCACATCATCGAGAATCTGCTGAGGGTCTTCGGTGCGCGGATTGTCTGAAGTGACCACCAAACGATCCGCCAGGCGGGCCGAGATCGCCGCCATCTGAGGGCGCTTGCCCCGGTCACGGTCACCGCCACAGCCGAACACGCAGATCAACTTGCCCTCCACGAAGGGACGGGCCGCCATCAGCGCGTTCTCGAGACCGTCCGGGGTGTGGGCGTAGTCCACAAGCACCGTCGGCAGTTGCTTGGTCTCGGCACCGCTCAACAGCACGCGCTCCATGCGCCCTGGCACACCGCGGAAGCTGCCTAGGGCCTCCAGCAAACGCGGCAGAGGCAGGCCTTGTTGCAGCAGAACACCCACCGCCTGCAACAGGTTCATCAGGTTGAAGCGCCCGAGCAGTGGGGAATGGAACAGGCCCGACCCCGCCGGAGTGATCAGACGGCCTCGCACCCCTTGCCCTGTCATGTCCAGATCACAGATGTGGAGTTCCGCTGACGCATCCACAAGGGAGCTGCGCCAGGCCCTGGGACCCAGCCGATCCGCCAACCGCTGCCCCCAGGGGTCATCAACGTTGACCACAGCCTGTGAACCATCGCCTGCAAGCAGGGGCGCATCGAACAGCAGAGCCTTGGCCTCGTAGTAGGCCTCCATGGAGTGGTGGTAATCGAGATGGTCCTGGGTGAGGTTGGTGAACACCGCCCCAGAAAAACGACAGCCGGCCACCCTCTGCTGATCGAGAGCATGGGAACTGACTTCCATGGCAGCCAGCTTGCAACCGGCAGCAGCAGCCTCAGCCAGCTGACCCTGCAAACGATCAGCCACAGCGGTGGTGTGGGTCGCGGTGATGCTGTGCCCAGGCCAGCGATTCACCAGGGTGCCGAACAGAGCAGTCGGACCTCCGACAACACTGGCGAGATGCTCAATCAGGTGAGTGACAGTGGTTTTGCCGTTGGTGCCAGTCACACCGATCAGCCCCATGCGCCGACAAGGCATATCCCAGTAAGCGGCGGAGAATTCTCCCAGGGTCTGGGCCACGGGTTCATCCAGGACCAGCACGGGGTCATCCGCATCCGGCGGATAGAGAAGTGCGGCCTGAGGACCGATCACAGCTGCGGCGGCACCGGCCTCCAACGCCTGACGCCAAAAGCGGCCGCCATCCACCTGAACTCCGGGCAACCCGAGGAACAACGCATCCGTTACAACAGCCCTGGAATCGCTTGTGATCCCGCTGAGCTGAACATCGGCAAGCTCTGCTGGAACGGCAAGGCCCACATCGCGCAGCAGGGCATGCAACGAGTGGACCATGACGATTCCGGAGAAGACGCTCGTTCTAAACCGGGTCCGCCGGGTTGGACAGGCCCCGTTGCAACCAGTTGAACAGGCCATCCCCGATCAATCGGGGGGACACCCGGGCCAGCTCCCGGCCGTCCAGCTGAAGCACCGGCACTTCGAGGTCGTAGCGGGCGCGCAGCTCCGCCGCAACCGTGGGGGAGTCGATATCCACCACCATCAAGACCAGCCCCAACGCCTGAAGATCCAGATCGCGCAGACGTTGCTCGAGCCCTTCACATAAACAGCAGCCCTGGCGGCTGAACAGAACAAGATCAGCCATCGTTCAGTCGGGCACCGGGTCGCAGCCACATGGGGTGAAGGGATGACAGCGCAGCAACCGCTTCAACGTGAGCCAACCGCCCTTCCAGGGCCCATGCTTCTGGATCGCTTCCAATCCATAGGCGCTGCAGGTGGGTGTGAAGCGACAACGGGGGCCGAGTATCGGTGAGATGAAGCTGCGGTAGAAACCGATCAAGGCCAGCAGCAGCGAAGCAACGCTTTGGTTGAACCGCTGCTGAAGGGTTGGGGATGGATCGCCAGATAAAGTGTCGGATTCGTGCACGAATGGAGATGCCGGAACTCCCTGGGTTCCAGCATGGCTAAATCGAACACGACTTGACCAAACAACCTTCCAACCCATGTCTCGATACCGCGGCCCTCGCCTGAGGATCACGCGGCGCTTGGGAGACCTCCCTGGTCTCACCCGGAAGGCCGCAAAGCGGTCCTATCCCCCCGGTCAGCACGGCCAAGCCCGTCGCAAGCGCTCTGAATACGCGATCCGTCTCGAAGAGAAGCAGAAGCTTCGCTTTAACTACGGCGTCTCCGAGCGTCAGCTCGTGCGTTACGTGAAGAAAGCGCGCGCCCAGGAGGGTTCCACAGGAACCAACCTGCTCAAGCTGCTCGAGAACCGTCTCGACAACGTTTGTTTCCGTCTTGGCTTCGGGCCCACCGTGCCAGGCGCCCGTCAACTGGTGAACCACGGCCACGTCACCGTGAACGGTCGTGTGACCGACATCGCCAGTTACCAGTGCAAGCCCGGCGATGTCGTCGCCATCCGCGAGCGCAAGTGCAGCAAGAAGCTTGCCGAGGGCAACCTCGAGTTCCCCGGTCTGGCCAACGTGCCGACCCACCTGGAACTGGACAAGGCCAAACTCAGCGCCAAGGTCACCGGTCGCTGTGAACGCGAATGGGTTGCCCTGGAGATCAAAGAACTGCTGGTGGTTGAGTACTACTCCCGCAAGGTCTGATTTTCATCAACGCAGTTTCATTGCCATTGCGCAGCCCCGCCTAAGGGCTGCGTTTTTTTGTGGCTCGATGGAACGGAAAGAGCTCGCCAAGAGGGGATCAACGACTAACGATCTCCTCTTCGGGAATCACACCCCTCCCCCTCCGTCAGATCCGTCAGGCGTTCGTACTCGCTGGATGACAACAATTTCAACCCCGCGGCACGATCCAGACGCTGGCTCAGGCGAACAAACCCCAGAAAGGCATGCAGCCCGATCCAGAAACCAGCGAACAGCAAGACCATCAAGGCATCGGCGCTGGCCCCCACAACCAGCACAAACCCGACCGTTGCCAGCCCGGCCAGACCGGCACTGAGCAACAGACGCTGCACCCGTCTCATGTCGAAGCGGCCATCAACCTCAACTGTTGACGCAACCAGGGCAGGCTTAATCCGATCACGTTGGAATAACAGCCTTCAAGACCTGCCACACATAAACCTCCACGCCCCTCAAGAGCAAAGCCACCAGCACACTGCAACGGCTCACCCGTCGCCACGTAATCATCAATTTCGCTGGGGGTGAGCGCTGCAAACAACACCCCTGTGCTCACACAACTCATCACCGTTTCCCCTCCAACAGGCATGAGGCAATGCCCCGTCAGCAGGTCCCCACGCTGACCAGCCATCCGGCGCCAGCGTCGCACCGCTTCAGCCGAGTCGGCTGGTTTACCAAAGATCTCGCCCTCAAACACGAGAACGGAATCGCAGCCCAGAACGGCGCTGGTTCCAGCATCTGCAACCGAGTCCAGTGCTTGATGCACCGCCGTGGCCTTGGCCTGCGCCAGCCGCTGCACCAACAGCGAAGGGTCTGGGGCGGAAATGGCCCGTTCATCCACGCCACTCACCCGAACGCGATGGGGGATTCCGGCCTGCTCCAGCAGACGACGGCGGGCCGGTGAGGCCGAAGCAAGCAAAAGCACCGAAACGCAACCTTTGTTGGTGCTCCGTAGGCTGCCACCGACGGGAGTCCGCGCCATCGATCACTCCACCGACGATCTGCTGGCTCCCCGCAGCCGCAGCCGGGCCGCGCGCTCGATGCGGTGCCTCCCTTTTGGCGAACCGCTTTACCGCACCCTGCAGCAAGAGGGATTGGACGCCGAGACGCTCTGGAAAAATCGCGCACGTTTTGGTCGCGGCCGTCGCTGGCCGGCCACCCCCGATGGACTTGAGGATGAACTGCGCTGGCTGATCACCGTTGGCGTGCTGCGACGGGAAGTGGATGGACAGGGTCTGACCAGCCGCTTTCGCCTGACCCCCCTGGGCCGACAACTCCTTGACGAAGACAGTGGATTGCTCGAGAAAAAGGTCTCGCTCTGGGATTGGCTGCGCATTGGCCTTCGCCGGCGCTGGCCGTTTTGACCGCTCCGAAGACGCTGATGGTGCTGGGCACCTCAAGTGGAGCGGGCAAGTCGCTGATGACGGCGGCTCTATGCAGAGTGCTCAAACGCCGCGGTGAGCAACCCCTGCCGTTCAAAGGGCAGAACATGAGCAATAACGCCTGGGTTGATACGGATGGCCTCGAGATGGCCTACTCCCAGGCAATGCAGGCCTGGGCGGCCGGCCTGGAACCCAGCTGCGCCATGAATCCTGTGCTGCTCAAGCCCCGCGGCGACAGCAGCAGCGAAGTGATCCACAACGGCCGCAGCGTGGGCACGGCTCAAGCAGAGCATTACTACCGCGACTGGTTCAAACCGGGCTGGCAGGCCATCCGCGGTGGGCTTGATGCACTGCAGCAGCACTGGCCGCAGGGCCGCCTGGTGCTGGAGGGAGCGGGAAGCCCGGTGGAGGTGAACCTGCAGCACAGGGACCTGACCAACCTGCGGCTCGCTCTGTTCCTGAAAGCGAACTGCTTGCTGGTGGCCGATATCGAGCGCGGCGGGGTATTTGCACAGATCGTTGGAACCATGAATCTGCTCCGGCCGGTGGAACGGCCGCTGATCAAAGGCATCCTGATCAACCGTTTCCGCGGTCGAAGGGAACTATTTGATGAAGGACGCACCTGGCTTGAAGACAACACAGGTGTGCCTGTGCTGGGGGTGATGCCCTGGCTGAATGAATTGTTTCCTCCAGAGGATTCACTTGACCTGCTGGAGCGAAAACCCAGCCGCGGGGCCGTCGATCTGCAGATCGCCGTCCTACGCCTGCCCTCCTTGAGCAACTTCTCCGATCTGGATCCGCTGGAAGCCGAAACAAGCCTGCGGTTGTGCTGGGTGGAGCCGGGTGAAGACCTTGGCCAGCCCGATGCCGTGATCCTTCCGGGCAGCAAGCAAACCCTCCGGGATCTTCACGCCCTGCGGACCAGTGGCCTGGAACAACAGCTCCGGAGCTACGCAGACCATGGAGGCAACGTGCTGGCCATTTGCGGAGGGATGCAGATGCTGGGTGAGCTTCTGGAGGATCCCGACGATCTGGAGGGTGGGGAAGGGACTGGCCCCTGGCAGGGCGTTGGCTTGCTCCCCATCAACACCCGTTTCGGTGGCAGCAAGACCCTTCAGCAGCGAACCGTTCAGGCCCGGTGGCCGGAAGACACTGCGCTGAAGGGCTTCGAGCTGCACCATGGTCAAACCTGGGCCGATCCAAGCCTGCAAGAGCTTTGTGCCGAGAGTGGGCTGGGCTGGTGGACAACATCAGCGGCTGGAGGCGACATCGTCGGCACCTACCTTCACGGCCTGCTCGACAACGGACCCTGGCGTCGCCACTGGTTGAACAGCCTTCGAAAACGCAAGGGGCTCTCCCCTCTGAGCACCGAGCGTCAACACCATGCCGATCACCGCAATCAACTGCTCGAACGCCTGGCCAATGCCTTCGAAGAGCATGTGAACCTTGAGCCGCTGTTGAGCTGATGGCCGCCATCCCAGTGCGTTGGCCCAACGGCCGTGAAACCAAAGTTGAGGTTGGCCAGGACTGGCTGGAAGCGGCCAATGCCGCAGGCGTCAGCATTCCGACTGGTTGCATGGGCGGCAGCTGCGGGGCCTGCGAGATCGATGTGAACGGCAAAACGGTGCGCGCCTGCATCAGCACCGTGCCAGCAGCCAAGAGTGGTCAGCTATGCGTGGAATTCGCAACCGATCCCTTCTGGTGATATCCCTCCACTTCGCCTTCAAACACGCGACTGGCCCGGATATCTGAGGATTCAATCGTGATCAAATCGTCGCGAGTGGCCGGCTGATCCAGCCGAGCAAACAGTCGATTGGCCTGGCGTAACCGAGCCCGGTCAAGAGCATTACGAATCGAACGTGCGTTGGCGAAAAATGGAAGCAGCCGCCGTCTTTCGATGTACTCCTCAAATGCGGCTTTGGCATCTGAACTAAAGCGATAGTTCTGAGCATCAAGCAACAATGTGGCAATAGCCATCAGCTCATCATTGCTGTAATCAGGAAAATCAAGGTGATGAGCAACCCGGGAGGAAAGCCCAGGATTAGATCCATAAAACGTATCCATTCTATCCTTATAACCAGCAAAAATAACAACTACATCGCTGCTGTTATTCTCCATTTCCTGCAACAAAATTTCAATCGCCTCGGCACCATAATCGCGCTCATTGTCAGGTTTATAAAGGTAATAAGCCTCATCAATGAACAACACACCCCCCTGGGCTCGCTTGAGCATCTCCTTGGTTTTGGGTGCAGTATGACCGACGTACTGACCAACAAGATCATCGCGAGTGGCGGAAACCACATGGCCTTTTCGGAGATAACCAAGGCGGTGAAGGATCTGCGACATCCTCTGAGCAACGGTGGTTTTACCCGTACCCGGACGACCGGTAAAAGACATGTGCAGCCCTGGAGCGGTGCTGGGCAACTCCAATTGCTGCCGGGCTTGATCTACCAGCAACAACGCTGCAATCTCATGTATCCGAGTTTTGACTGGAGCCAAACCGATCAACTCACGATCCAGTTGTTCCAGCACTTCAGCGGCGCCGGATTCGGAATAGGCCGCCTGAAGATCAACCGAGGAGGTCATCAATCTCAACGGCCAGGGCCCGGTCAGCGTCACTCAGATGGGCATCAGCACCGTCATCCTCCGGCCGAATTGTGATGTTCACATACGTGCGACCAAAACTGATGTCTGGGAAGCGTTGGATGGCCTCACTGTGATCGCCCAGTCTGTCGAGGAAATCGCGGGTTGAATCGTAGCTATCAAACTCAAAACGCTTTTCCAGACAAATGGGACGTTTGCGCTCATGCCAACTCATCCGAACCAGTGCTTGTCCCTCAAATCTAATCCAACAAGACTTCCAGCCTCAGTACGCCTAAAGACTGGACAATGCAGTACAAGCCTTCTGGATGCTGGACAAACTACCGGGATTGATCAATCCGTAATACTCCATCGCCTTGAAATCACTCGCCTTTAATCCGGGGAAGAAGGGAATCAGAGAACGAACCGTTTGTTCGGAATCCCCGGAAGGGTTAACAACAAGAACCTTCTCAGGCTTGACCGCCAAAAGTCGCTCATTCGACATCGTGATGTAGCCCGAGAACTCACTGGATCCTGGGAGTCCTTTTGTAGAATTTACAAGACCCAAACGATCAAGAAGTGATCCTGACCAGCTTTGCTGACCGGGAGAAAGCTTCGGAGAGACGCCAGCAAGAATCAGAACACTGGTTCCGGAAGTTTTGGAAGACGTCTGCGTTGGGCACAACTTGCTGAGTTGAGAATCAATCGATCCGGCGTTCACGATTCTATTTTCCAAAGTTCGAGAAGCTTCTTCAAGCCGATCCCAACGATTGACCTTGACAGCCAACGTATTCACACCCAATTTATTGAGTGCATTTAGTACACGGGAATGAAAACCCTCAGCACCAACCACAAGGTCTGGATTAAGGGCCAAAATCAGTTCAACACTGGGCTGACTTCGACCATTTGAAACACGCTTTAAGCCGGAATATCTCGGATCCTTATTGGTTAATGATGTCCCTGGGACTCCTATCAAAACATCGGGGTTGATCGATACAACAAGATCAGCGGAAAGGGATGAAAGTGCAACGACTCGCCTGACTTTTTCAACTCTAATGTCATTGCCCTGAGCAAAAGCCTGTCCAGAAAAATTTAACGACAGAAGGCAAGAGACAAGAAAAGTCCAACGTCGCATTTCCACTGCATCAATTCAACTAAACAATAATACGTTGACACAGAAATAGCAGGAAAAGAACCAATTGCAACCAATATTTGTCACCACTAAGACAGGCTCGTCTGGATCAAATGATTGCACATAAGCGATCATGGGACTGAACAACATCGATGTCCAAACCAAAAGTAAGTTTTAGGTTAGGAGATGTGAACACATGATCCATCGCTCCTTCGGCCACCAATCCACCGTCGCGCAACAGTGCCAATCGGGAGCAGTACTTTGAAAGTTGATTGAGATCATGCAGAACAGACACAACAACCTTTCCCTGATCTGCAAGGCGACGCAGTAAAGACAAGATCTGAATCTGCGCCACAAGATCCAAATGATTGGTGGGTTCATCAAACAGCAAGACCGATCCATCTTGCGCAAGAGAGAGTGCGAGAAAAGCTCTTTGCCTCTCACCGCCGGAGAGTGTATTGACTTGACGATGACGAAAATCGTTTAAACCCGTGAAATCAAGTGCATACTCAACCCGTTCATGATCAATGGTCGAAAGCGAAAAGCTCCAGGCAGGTAAATGGGGATAACGACCAAGGCGAACAAGATCCAACACACTCATCGCGGTCAACACATCGGTACGCTGAGACATGATGGAGAGCTTGCGATGAATATGATCAACCTGGGAATATGGCTGACCATTCATAGACATTTGCCCCGAAGAGGGAATCAGCAAGCCAGCCATGCATTTCAGCAGTGTCGATTTCCCTGATCCGTTGAGGCCGGCGATACCCAACCATTCACCAGAAGAAACAGACAAAGAAACGTTCTCAAGGATGGAAGACCCTTCAACCAAAAAATTTAAGTTGCACGCATCCAATTGGGTCATCACATTGATTGGCGTAGACGACGCCGTTGAAGCAGGTAGATGAAAAAGGGAGAACCAATCAGCGATGTCACCAAGCCAACCGGCAACTCCCATAAATAGGTTCTGGCAAGTGCATCAGCACCCAAAAGAACAACTCCGCCCATCAAACCAGACATGGGCAAAACATACATAAAATTGGTACCACATACCAAACGAACCATATGGGGGATGACAAGGCCAACAAAACCAACAAGACCAGAGATGCAAACTGCGCATGCCGTTAATATTGTCGCGATAAAACCAACCATGAGTCTTAACTTGATGAGCGACAATCCAAGGGATTGACTCGTATCATCATCAAGCAATGCCAAATTAAGTTGTTTCGCAAACGCAAGCGAAGCAACGATGCAAACCACAATTGGCACCCAAGTGAACGCCAAATCATCCCAGGTACGTGCGGCCAAAGTGCCAGAAAGCCATGTGAGAGAATTTTGAATTCGAGTGTCGTCCGAGCGAAGCAGAAAAATAGCTTGTATTGATCCGAGAACACTACTCACAGCAACACCAGCCAGAATCAGACGTTCCAGTGAAATGTGTTGACGCTGATATGAAATGAAGAACACAAGTGCAGCGGCAATAACGGCTCCGAGCCATGCACCGACAGGTATCCAAAAAGCGGCAACATTGAACGCAAAAAGGATAACGACACAAACACCGGCTCCGGATGAGATCCCCAGCAAAAAGGGACTCGCCAAAGGGTTCCTTAGCATTCCCTGCAACATCGCACCAGATATACCAAGTGCAGCTCCTGTGAGGACTGCAGCCAATGCACGAGGCATACGAATGTCTTGAATAACAAGACGGTCGATTGATGTTATCTTTTCGCCAAAGAAGTAGTTTAAAACTTGTTGTGGACCGACGTCTGCATCACCAATCGAAAGCGAAGTCAGAAATAAGCAAGGAAGACTACCAATAATGATTAAAACAAGAATGCTTCGCATCGAAGCGGTCATCAGTACACCCTCCTGAGGCTTTATCTTGGATAATGGTTACCTAATGATTTTATCTTTAATTTCAATTCAATGCACCAACAGAATGGTGCAAAACCGAAGCCAAAGGAGAAGCAATCTTCTCAATTGATACACGAGACGCCGCAAAATGATAGGGCAATTATTTGTAACCTGACAATTAGGGGAGATCCAATACAAACTGGGTTTAATTATAAAAAGCTGTGGATCTCAGTCAATTCGGAGGCATTTCGGTCATACCTCTTGGAATCGCATCGATTGCATCATTGAGCATCACACTCGAACGTGGGTACTTTTGGTACAAAACCAAAAAAGGACAAAACTCATTGAAACGAAAGCTTTTGGGACAATGTTTCGTTGATGAAAAGAATTGGTTTCAACTTCGAGCCGATGAACGAGGTCATATCATGACCAGATTTTTTCAGAAGGCCACGATCCCTAAGCCTAATAATCTGGAACAGCTCAGGGATTCATGCGAATTAAATTTGGAAATCCTAGAGCCAGAATTAAGTCGCTATGAAAATGCACTGGGAACCATCATCTCAATTGCACCTCTCATCGGTCTTTTAGGAACTGTTTTAGGACTGATTCGATCCATGAGTGGCTTAACATTGCAGGCCATTAGTGAGAGCAATGCAAATGTAATGGCTGGCATTAGCGAAGCATTGATCTCCACTGCAGCAGGCTTAACAGTTGCAATTACAACCTTAATCGCCAATAACCTCTTCAAAAGCTTCCGACGCAGCCAGCTTCACGCTCTTCAGGCACTCTCCTTGGAAATTGAATCTAAATTCAAAGCAGAGCATATAAAAGATCGTTAAGTATGAGATACAAATACCAATCAATTCGCTCCAAAACTGAAAGTGAAGTCAATATACTTCCACTCATCGATGTCCTTTTTGCCATATTGCTTTTTTTCATGCTTTCTAGCATTGTCTTGACGGAAAAAAATCAAATTACTGTACAAAGACCAACAAACTCTCAAACAGAGAAAGTTGGCAAAGCCCAAAAAACCATCACAATCACCCTAAAAAAGGACAACAAGATATATCTTGAGGACGCCGAAGTTATTGCAGGTGAGCTATATGAAAGTCTCAATCTTCTAAGCAAAAAAGGCTCCATAGACCAAGTATTGATCGATGCTGACAAGACATGTAGCTATGGTGATGTAATGGAAATCCTTGATATCGTTAAAGAAGCAGGCGCCAATTCAATTGGCTTGGCAGTCAACAAAAGAGATATCAATGGGCAATAACGACAATCCACAAAAAAATGTACTCTTACTGGCCTTTTTGATATCACTTGCCATGCATACGAGTATTATTTTAATGCTAAGCGGAGCCAATGAAGGAGAAAGAAATAGTCCGAATCGAAAAACTATTAAAATCGAACTTATAGAAATAAAAACAAAACAACAACTAACAATACCTACACTCAAGCCAAAGAATCAACCAGTAATAAGCAAGAAAATTCCTAAACCCATTCGTAAATTCCAACCTCGCATCAACAAGCAAACCACATCTCATAAACCCAAAGGTGAGCCTGCTGAGAGGAAACGATCACCGAAACCAGACCTCAGCATTGATCTTGGAGCACAGACGTCAAAAAAATCAGTCGTTGCAGCTACAGCTGCAGGCAATACCAGTGGAAGCGAGTCTGTCGGCAAAAGGACCAGTCCAGCATCTTCTAAAGAAAGCACCTCCATCATCCAAAAACAAACGCCCCGCTGCCGTCAATGTCGTGAACCACGCGTACCGCGGCGGGCAGAAAAACGTGGAGAAGAGGGCTATGTTTCGCTTCGGCTATACGTAAGTACATCAGGAAAGGTCGTCAAAACTCAACTTCTTAAAAGTAGTGGTCACTCTGGTTGGAATAACGCGGCTCGAAAAGCAGCTATGTCTTCCACTTTTTATCCAATGACACTGCAAAATACAATTGACATTATGTATGAGCTAAAAATGAAGTAATTTCAAACCGTTAAAACTTAAACTTCGCTCCAATCTGGAAGTTACGTTCAGGCTGCGAAAACCGAAGAATATCACCATTGACATTGTTTCGGCCGCGCACATCCTGGAAATTAAAGTAGGTTTCATTAGTCAAATTATTGATTGAAACATTCAAACTTATTGAGTCACTTATACTCCAGTACGCGTCTAAATCAAAAGTCAATGAGGTGGAAGGAATATAAAATGGTTCGTCTTGATAATCATTGCTTAAGCGTGGTCGACCTGTATAAACCATACCAACCGAAACAAGCCATCGATCATCGGACCCTTGATAACCCAACGAAAAACGATTTGTCACTGGAACAATCGTTTCAAGGGGAATACCATCTGTCAGATTATTACCTTCAGACCATGCAAAAACATTTCCAATATAGAAACCATCTTGTTGATTGCTAAAATAATAAATTCCAGTAAGTTCGACTCCATATATTTCGGCATTGGAGACGTTTTGTGTCTGGAATGCATTTAATTCTCGAGTATCACCTGGAAGAGTATAAGTACCAGCTTGAGCGAAAGCAGCCATAAAATCAGAATACTTATTATAAAAAGTCGCAAAGGTCGTTGCATAGTTGCCACCATTTAACTTATAGCCAATTTCAAAGTCGTGACTTGTTTCAGGCTTAAGATCTGGGTTCGAGAGTGTTATGTAGCCGAATGAAGGATTTGCAAATGAACTGCTAAGTTCGTACCAAACTGGAGGACGAAAGCCCTGAGAGTAGCGAGCATAAATAGTAGATTCATTGCTAGGTTGATAGCTAACTGTAAATTTAGGCGAAAAGACCTGATAAGATTTATCACTTGCTAAAATATAATCTTCTTGATTGGGATTATAAATTAAATCATTTTTAGCATTGAGAGCATAATAATCGTATCCCAATCCTGCGGTAAAATTAAAATCACCTAGACTAAACTGATCTTGAAGATAAAGTCTGGCCCGGAGTGTTTTAGTATCAGGAGTATCTTTAACAGTCTCAGTTACTCCTGATGTCAAATTTTTAGTTTGACGAATTCTAGAGCCATTATTCTCAGAGACATCAAAACCATATCCTAGCGTATGAACGTTTTCAAACAAAATGATATCACTTGAAAAATCTGAATTGGCCCCAACAAGAGTGTTGGTAAGACTATAAATTTTATCTTCTTCTCTCATCTGATCAAAAGCACCTACTACTCTACGGAAATTATCATTTACTTTTGCATCTTGCCAGTAAATTGTTGAACGGACTTGCTTCAAAAACTTTTGCTCATTATTTGAATCATAACTATATTTAGCAGAGATTCTTGTGCGGTCTGTCAATGTATTAGAAATGAGTTTTTCATAATTACTAAATGTAGATGACATGCCTTCAAGATTTGCTTCAGAAGAATCTACTCTGGAACTGCGATTAATATCTTCAAAAACAAGATTCAGGCTTGATTCTTCATTGATATCATACTGCAAGTTAAGGAACGCATTATCTCCGTAATTTTTTACATCATCAATATACTTAGATGGAGCAGCTGTTTTTACAGCCCTAGATACTTCATTTGTGTAGATAAATAATGCCGAAAGATTCTCAGACAATTTAACTGCTATTTTATTCGAGAAAGTCCTACCATTGTCTTCAGTAAAATAGTTAAAGGGAATTTCCACATTTAAGTCGGAACCATTTTCTAAGATGTCATAAGGTTCAAGCGTTCGGTAATAAATTAATCCACCAAGTGCATCGGAGCCATACAATGATGATATGGAACCTTTGATAATTTCAATAGATTTTAAAAAACTAAAGTCAACATAATCTGCTTGACCTAGGTTATAGTAACCACCATACTCATACCTGTCAGGGAGTCTGACACCATCAATTAAAAAGAGTATTCTATCACCATCTAAACCTCTGATATTCACATCAGAGATTCCAGGGGTTCCACGAACACCGCTTCTGGTAGTTTTGCGAGTAGTTACTCCAGGAACATTCTTAAGGAGATTTCGAATATCAGTGCTAGGTTTTTTATCATAGTCATCTTTGTCAATTACATCCACTGAACCTGCATAATCCTTCACTGTTGACTCAGATTTAGTACCAGTAACAGTTATTTTCATCATGCCGTCAGTATTTTCTTGACTTCTGGCTACCTGCTGCCCAGTAGTCAAAAGGAATAAAAAACAACTGCTCAAAGCAAAATATGCATTATTCATTCAAATTTTAGAAATTAGACCAACGATAATGAAACGATTTGCGCTGTCAAGTAAGTAAATTCTGTTTCACCGGACGTGGTTAAATACGAAACAAAGGGTATTAGCCCAAAAAACAAAGATAAAAATATGTGTCATTTATTACTATTTTTGAGTACATTTTAGGCTGACAACAAGGCTAGAGCTCCATAAACTTTGAATAAGTTCTTTTTCATTATGACAACAGAGTATCTTCTCTATAACACAGCCACACATGAAACCATCACTTTATGTGATGACGATGATGGTGCATGTATTTCAGCCTTACAAGAAAAGGGATTTTATATGTTGCTAGAATCAAGATACGGAGATAAGTATCAATATCCAGCAATATATAAATCCCCTGGAATTGTTTGGGACCAAAGTGAAGAAAATAAAACCAACGGTGATTGGACTATGACCTCAAGAGCAAAAACAGTTGGCGATACAGAAGAAGATCTCACTAGTTCCGAAGAGTCTACAACTGAAAAAATATCTCCTCTAAAGTATATTCTATATAACTCCAAAACTCATGAGAGTTATTCTGTTCCCGACGAATTAAGTGGGTCAGGTTTTGTTATACTAAATGAGAATGCGTATCCAGATTATAGCCATCCCGCCGTTTATAATACTACAACTCACACAGCTATTGATCAAGGCGAAAGTTCTAATATATCTGGTGATTGGATGATGCTTTCCAAGTATAAAGATAGCTTCACATCTTCGGCAGCATCAGTTAAAAGTGTTGTGTCAGGTGACAGCATTGCAAGCTTTCGCCTGTCAGAGCCAGTGGAGATGAGTGACAAGGAAATCTCGATGTGTATCATTGGTACTGAAGGCAAAGATAAAATAATTGGAGCCGATACAAGCGAAATATTAATTGGCAGTTCCGGTAAAAATACATTCACAGGTGGCGATAACTCCGACGGTTTTATGTTCGACAGCAAAAGTGATTTCGGGAAAAAGGTTGCCGATAAAATTCGAGATTTTGATGCCGATGAAGGCGATCACATCATGTTAGACAAATCAATGTTTGGTCTCGGCAAAAAATTAAAATTCAAATCTGTATCTGGCAGAGCAAAAGCTAACAATGCCTCAGAAACCAACAAGCAAATTATTTACGATGAGAATAAAGGACGGCTTTATTTTAACGAAAATGGCAGTGAAGATGGATGGGGAGATGGTGGATACTTCGCAAAATTAAGCGGAACACCAGAATTAAATTCAGATAGTTTCATGATTGTATGATGTAAACAGGCAATTATTTATAAGATAAAATATAGCCCCGACTAGAACATAAAACCATGAGTTAATTTTTACACTCATGGTTTTATTTATGTAGCAAGTAAAGCTCCCCGTTGACATCCCATCAATCGTCCAGACCATGACTCTGCGTAAGCCCGATTGGCTGCCTTTTGCTCAGGATCCTCGGCATCAAGCGGATGAGGCATCGTTCCAGATATCGCAGCATTGGTGACGCAGAACATCGACTTCTGGAAGCTGATACAGATCTGCACGTGAACATCGGTCTGACCCCGGCCATTTTTGTCGTACCAAAGGCTCAGCTCCTCGGGGAGATGCCGGTACATATCCTGCATGCAGAGGCTGGGGGGAATTCCCGCACCCATGCTCGGAATCGGGTCGGCGTAAAGGGCGCCGTACTTGAAATCACTGATGTCCGGTGAAATCTGTCGAGCCTGTGCGTTGTACGACACCGTTCCTAGAAAGGGCATGCCGCGGAAGAACACCGCTTCAACATAAGGAACGGCAACGTCCATCAGAAAGGTGAGGCCGGCCTCCGGAGGAAGCACCCAAATCTCTTCACCGCTGATGGTCACTTTGTACTCAATTGGGCTACCGGCAGCCGCCACCAGTCCATCACGGATGTGATGAACAACATCTTTGATGCAGGTGACTTCCTTGATCCCGTAACGACGGGCCAGGTCCACAAAAATGTCGCTCATGACACGCCAGAACAAGCCGAGGCAGTAAATCGTGGTGAGAGAACGGATCGCTTCAGGGGCGAAGTCGGGATAGAGGCGATTATTGAGAGCCAACAGAGGATCGCGAGCCGACTTGCGCTTGATGATCTGATGGCATGCCGCAGCAAATTCCGGGCTGTCGAGATAAGCATCAAGACCACCGGTGCCATGCCAGAACATCGCTTTCTGGCAGTACTCGGCATATTCAAAATTGATCCGATCACCCATCAGATGGGTCCACAACCGCTTTGGGTTGAACCCTTCGTGAAAGAAACGGAGCACGGGAAAAGGATTGAGCATCTGTTTCTCCCCCTGATCCACCAGGTTCTTGCTATATGCATCCAGCACGAGGCCATAGCTCTCCAGCACATTCACCACCTGAACCAGGTGATCCCCTGTATCAGCGAGCAACGGTGTATCGCTGAGCAGGCGGCGGATCAACTCCTCTTGATCGGGCAAGACCGGTGGACGCACAGGCGACGCTGAGATGGGGGTCATGACAGGTCTCCGTTGATCAGGCTGAGGCCGGTGGTTGCCGCTTCGCTGAGGTTGGACAGCAACCAGGGTGCAAGGCCGAGAACCAAAACACCAAGGCTCAAAGCGATCGCCGGAACCTGCTCACGCAGGGCAACACGGTCGAGGATACGGGGATTGACCACTTCGCCGGGGGCAATGGCAAGCCGTCCAAAGAAGGCGCGATTCACCAGCAGAAGGAAGTAGACCGCCGTCAGTCCGGAGCCAACCATCGAAAGCAAGGTGGCGATGGGGAAGGGCTGAAGGGTGCCGCGGAAGATAAGAAATTCAGAAATGAATCCGGCCATGCCAGGGAGGCCAGCACTCGCCATCACACCCACGATCATCAGCGAGCCCGTTAGCGGCAGCCCCCTCTGGGGATTGAGCAAACCACGAAGAACGTTGAGGTCGCGGGTGCCGGTGCGGACGTAAACCACACCCACCATCAGGAAGAGCACTCCCGAAATCAGTGCATGGCTGACCATCTGGAACAGGGCTCCCATCAGACCCAGGGGTGTTGCAGCGGCAGCTGCCAACAGCACATAGCCCATATGCCCCACTGAGCTGTAGGCCACCATCCGCTTCATGTCTGTCTGAGCGATGGCGGCTAAGGAGCCATACAACACTGAAATCGCAGCCCAGGCAGCCAGCCAGGGGGATGCCAACTGCCATGCATCCGGGAACAGGCCCATGCAGAAACGGAGAAGTCCGTAGGTGCCAAGCTTCAGCAATACACCGGCCAATAACACCGACACCGGAGTGGACGCCTCGGTATGGGCATCCGGAAGCCAGGTGTGAAAAGGAAACAGTGGAATCTTGATCCCGAAACCGATCAACAGAGCTCCCATCAGCACAAGCTGAGCGGTCATCCCCATTTCCCCGGCTAGAACGGGCCTCAGGCTGAAATCAATGCTGTCGGTGACGAAGGCCAGCCCCAAAAAGGCCGCGAGGATCAGCACGCCAGACACGGCTGTGACGATCAGAAATTTCGTTGCGGCATAAGAACGATTCGCTCCACCCCAGATCGCAATCAGCATCCAGAGTGGAATGAGCTCCAGCTCATAGAACAGGAAGAACAGCAGCAGGTTCTGCGCCAGGAACGCACCGTTCACGGCGGCACTGATCACCAGCAGCAAAGCGAAGTAGATCCTCGGACGATTCTCAATCTTGCGGGAGGCGATGGCGGCCACCAGACAGAGCACGCCATTCATCAGCACCAGGGGCAGCGACAGACCATCCACCGCAAGGGCATAGTCCAGCCCGATGACATGCACCCAACGGGCCTGTTCCACCAACTGCAGTGCGGAATCGGCCGCATCGAAGGGCAATAGCAGAGCAAAGCTGGCCACGGTCTGCACCGCCAGCACCACGATCGAGATCTCGCGCAGGCGCTCACTGGAGGGGGCTCCTGGCCAGAGCAACAACCCGAGGGCACCCAACAGTGGAATCAGAAGAAGAAGGGAGAGCAGCATCTCGGATGAATCAGGTGAGGAACCAGCTCACCGAGGTGAGGAAGAGAACAATGGCCACAAGCACCGTGAGCACATAGGACTGGCTCTGACCGCTGACACTGAGCTTGAGCGAGTCAGCACTGGAGAGGGAGAAACGGGCGACTCCGTTGAGCAATCCATCCACCACCTTGCGATCAAACCAGTAGGCGAGGCGGGAGAAGGAAGCCACCACATTGACGATGGTGAGTCGGTAAAAGCGCTCGGTGTAGAAGTCGTAGGCGAGAAGGTCCTGCCACCAGCGCAGCACCGGGTTGAGCGAACGCGACCAAGCCTTGCTCAGCGGCAGCAGCGCGCCCACCACAAGACCGACCAGGCCACTGGACACCACAAGGGCTGCAGCCCAAATGGGGAAGGCCAAAAGTCCCTCCAACGATTCGAGGCGAAGCAGCATCAGTGGAGTGATTAAGACGATCACGGAGAGGGCCACCATCGGCAAGGCCATCTGCCAGTTCACCTCGGCTGCACGCCGCGACTTGATAAGTGAGCTGCCCATGAACACATGGCGGAACACCCGCACCAATCCAAGGGCGGTCAGGGCATTGGTGAGTAGAAAAATGGCCATGTAAGGCACCGATCGCACACTGAGCAACTCGATCGACTGCGCCAGGGCCAGGAATCCACCCAGAGGCAGGAATCCCACCAGTCCGGCCCCTCCGACGAGGAACGCGGTTGTCGTGGCTGGCATGCGGCTGCCGAGACCACCCAGCTCGGTGATGTCCTGACAGTTGGTGGAGGCAATCACTCCACCGATGCTCATCGAAAGCAAGGCCTTCGAAACGGCGTGGGTGAACAACAGCAGTAAAGCCAGCACTGGGATCTGCAGCGCAATCGCAATGAACACCAGACCCAACTGGGCCGTGGTGGAATACGAAAGGGTGCGTTTGATGTCGACCTGGGCCAGGGCCACCAAAGACCCACCGATGGCACTGATGCTGCCGATCACCAGCATCACGCCAATGGCGATGGGCGAGAGCTGCAAAATCGGCATCACCTTGAGAAGCACGATCGCTCCGCAGGTCACCACCACCGAATTGCGAAGAATCGAGGCCGGGTTCGGCCCCTCCATCGCTTCATCAAGCCAGAGGTGCATCGGGAACTGAGCACACTTACCGGTGGGACCGGCAATCAAGCCGAGGCTCAGCAGTGTGGCCGCCAACGGCGACAGGCGGTCCTGCGCAGCCCATGCATAAAGGTCGTTGAAACCCATCACACCGGAGTAGGCGCAGAGGGCGACCACCCCCATCAGCAGGAGCACATCACCAACTCTCTTGGTAAGAAAGGCATCACGGGCTGCGGTGACCACCAGAGGCTGGGCATACCAGAAGCCAACCAGGAGATAGGTCGACAAGGTGAGCATCTCCAGCAGGAAATAGCTCTGGAAGAGAGAGTCGCTGAGCACAACGCCGCTCATGGCGCCCTCAAAAAAGCCGAGCAAGGCGAAGAAACGAGCCAGGGCCCACTCCTTGTCCATGTACCCAAGGGAATACACCTGGGACAGCAAGCTGAGACCTGTGATCAGCTCCAGAGCCACCAGATTGGTGAGAGACAGGCTGAAGCTGATGTTCAGCTCCAGATCAGCCACCGTGAGCCAGGGGAAGGCCAGATCCGCCGGGCCGAACTGGATCACCTGCTGAAAAATCAGGCTGCCGTGGGCAAAGGCCACGAGTGTCAGCAGGATGTTGAGGTAGGCAGCGGGCCGATGGGCATCGCGGCGAAAGGCTCCACAGGCCCAGGGCAGGGAGACCAACATCCCGGAAAATCCGTAGAGCGGGATCAGCCAGGCGGTCTGGATGGGAAGCGAGAGCTCCGAAGTCAAAACGGCAAGCGGGATGGGAATCGGGCTGGTCGTTGAATAGCGGGCGAATCTAAGGGCCGGAACCGACTTGAGAGGCTCTTTGTGAACCCGATGTAGTGCCGCCGTCGTGGTGTCTAGATCAGAGGCGACGGAGTGCACCGCTGGTGGCCAGGGCAGGCTCCACTTCCTGGTGGGGGCGAGCAATGATGTGGGCGGCAACAAGGCCATCGCCGACGCGCTCACAGGCATCAGCACCGGCCCGAACCGCAGCATTCACAGCGCCTGTTTCACCGCGGACCATCACGGTGACATAACCACCGCCAACGTATTCTCGGCAGATCAGCGTGACTTCCGCTGCCTTAGTCATGGCGTCTGCGGCCTCGATCGCCGGGACCATGCCGCGGGTTTCGATCATGCCGAGGGCAATGCCCTGAACCGAAGGAGCTGGTGATGCCGGCGTGGGCAGCACTTTCGCTGCACCGGTGGAGCCACCTCCGGACGAGGAGGACCCCGACTTACTGGCGCTGCGTGAGGTTGTTCCACTGCTGGAAGCTGGCGTGGCCACAGGTTTCACATCCACTGTTTTGTTGGCAGCCGCGCTGCTGCTACGGGTCGTGCGGCGGCGGGGAGTGGGAGAAGGAGTGGCCATGGTGAGAAAAAAGTGGAAACGGAACGGAAACGGCGGAGGGTGGGGAAACTCCCTATCCGTCCGGATTCCAGAAATCGATGATGCCCCCGATGGTCAGATCGGTGATCACGCTGCTTTCGGGGCAGGCAAACCGGGCGGCGGAGCCGCTGGCCGTGAACACCCAGTTGCCCTCACGGGCGCCAACAGGGTCAACGGCAACGAGCTTCTTGCCCTTGTTGTTCTGAAGAATGCGCAGGTGCATGTGATCCAGACCGGAAACCCGGTAGGAGCAGACCAACGTTCCCATCACCTGCATGATCTCCATCAGCCCTTTGCTCCTCCGCTTGGAGTGCTGGGCGACGGAGATGGAGACGGCGCAGCGGTTTTCGGTGGGTCGGGTTCCCAGTGATCAATGATTCCCACAATGGTGAGGTCACTGGGATACGACTTGCTGCCGGCGGCCTCGCGGGCGGCAGAGCTGCTCACGCAGATCACCCAGTCGCCTGGCTTGGCTCCAACGGCATCGACGGCAACCTTCTTGGTGCTGCCGTCCTGAACCACCTGGAGATGCTTGTGCTCGAAATCGGGGATTCGATTGGTGGAGACGAGCGGCTTGATGACCTTGACGATGAGCATGATCAGTGGGCCTCCTGGATCGGTGGGGCGAGGGTGGAACCGATGACCTCTGCCGGAGCCGTCTGGTTCCGGTCGCGAATGGTGAGGCAAGTGTGCAGCAAACCGTCGTTCACCAGATCGGCATAACGGGTGGCAATGGCCTGGTTGACCCGCTGGCAGTCCGCGATGGCCCGATCGCGGGCCCCGGGCACCCGACCGGAGTAGTCGAAGCGGACCACCACCGGAATCGGCAAATCCCGCGCAACGTTCAGCCCCTTGAAGATCTTCACACCCACATCAAGGTCTGGAGCACCTTCTTCAACCGTGTCGAGATGGGCGAAGTAGGTGAGGTTGCGCAGGTGCACCTCTTTAAAACCGATACCCACTCCGATGAAGCGCTCGGCATGGCCAGCATCGGGATAGGGCGCCCCGTGCAGCTCCTGCACATAGTCGATCTGAGAGCAATTGTTCGCAAGCAGACGGGTAATGAACGTCACCATGCCCGGATCCATGGCCGCTGGTGCAGCGGACTCGACCGCTTCAGCGATCTGTGCCATGGCCTGGTCAGCGGTCATCGTGGCCGTGGCTGCATGGAGCTCCTTGGCACACAGCCAACGGTCTAACACCATTTCACTGTCGCGGGATGGCGGGTGAATGCGTATGGCATCGGTATCGGTGTCGAGCCCGATCAACAACAGATCAACGGACGCACCACAGCAGAAGCTGTTCTCGACGGCTTCGCGAAAATCGAGCAATCGCTGATGACCGGCGGACGCAGCCAGTTCGTCGTTGCTCCCGTGGGCAGCACAACCCTGGTGCTCAGGATCGAGGGAGCTGAAGTGGTAAGTGACCACTTTTAAATATCGAGTCGGTTCCGACGCGGGATTGGGCATGCCCTCGCGGTGCCGGCGATGCTCCGTTTTCACCCAGCGGTTAACCGTGTTTTCCACATCGAACATCGCCCCGGCGTGGGAGCGACGACGGACCGCACTAAAAGGGATTCGGAGGGCGTAAGCAACGGTGTGAGCCAGACGTCCGTCAGCGCAAGGACTGACGTCCAACAAATGGATGCCGCAATCGAGCAGGAACTGTTCGAACTCCGCTGCCGCAGGGCTGCTGGACGCGCCGCCCAGAGGATCGTCCTGGAAAAATCGATCACTGAACAACCGGTGGCTTTCAAACACACACCAGGCGAACAGAGCTCTCATGTCGAGAGGTCGCACCCAAGCCTTCTGAAGAATGTGATCAGGAAGATCAAAGCCCAGTTCGGTGCGGATAAGCCGCTGAGCCTGCTCAATGAAATCAGGCTCATGCTGGAGTACGGAAACCTGCTTCAGCAGAGGGACGATGCGATCAAAACGACCTTTGACCTGTTCTTCGTAATCCCTCAGGCAAGCATTCGCTCCGGCATTGGTCAGAGGATGCTGCCGGTGCGTGATCGGCAGAGACGACCGACTGAGATTGAACGTGGCTTTCTGACTGGAGGCTTTGTTGCGGCGGACCCAGCCGGGCTGCGTGCGAGCTGGCTCAGGGCGACGTCCGTCGGCCATGGTTCGTATACGACCACCGGACACACTGCCCAGAGACAGAGTTGCCGCCTTGCCAGACGTGGTGAGGGCTCGACGCCGCTCGAGGGCGGCACCCCGGGTGCTGACCGCAACGGCAGGTATCTCAGTGAGGCTGTCTGCAGGAGCGGCAGCGGTGCGCTCTTGCTGCAACTGACGACGGGTGGGCGCGGTGGGTGCCGAAACACCACCGCGACGGGTCGACATGGTGGTGCGCACCATCAGACGATCAGCCCCTTGCGCCGCCGGAGACGGTGATCAGGGATCCCTTTTCAGTGTTGCCACTCGAACCGGTGACGGGACTTACGGGCCATTCGGACTCCCCGTTGCGCTTGCGCTCGAAGGAAGACATGGCGCTCATCGGACCGGGACGGGTTGGATTACGACGGCGAGCCGAAGCACCCTCGGTACCGGTGACATGCTCACCTCGATCCCAGTCATCACCGGTGACCTTGGTGGATGAACCCTCGCCGGTCACCCGGGAAGCGGGGGCATCCTTGGGCTCGCTGACGACAGCGACGGTGGGCTGAAACTGACGTTGCTGACGGTTTTGGAATTCGCGGTTGTCGAAGCGGAATTGCTCGGTACCGGTCACCTTGCCGCCAGCCATGTCAAAAGGGCCGGTGATGCGGTTCCCCTGCTCATAGGCCGTCCCGGTCACACCCGAACGAATGTCACGCTGCTGCTGGGCAGCACGGGCTGGGGAAACGACGCTGAACCGAGTCCATGAAGCATTTTCAGGCGACACACCATGTGTATCGGTGCCAGCTGGTGCATCAGCACCACAGGCTGCTGCCAGTTGATCAGCACCGACGTAAGGGGTTCCGGTGACCGCTTCACAAGCTCCACGCTCATCACCTGTCATGACGCCGCCAACGCCGGGTTGAATGCCGGTCATTGCAGCGGAAGGTGTTCCCGGACGCACGGGTGTGCGCTCACGGATGGCCTGAACCGCTGGGTTTCCACAGTGTTGGCCAGCCTGCTCGAGACCTGCATAGGGAGTGCCGGTGACGGCCTGGCAGCTGCCGGGCTCATCGCCGGTGACACGCTCAGAGCGGCCAGTCCGGGTACCGCTCACCACCTGATTCTTATTGGTGATGCTGAAACCGACTTTGGCGGCTTCGGGCTCTGTCTTGGACCCGCAGAATGCGTTGACCTGCTCAGCACTGACGTACTGGTCGCCTGTAACGCGATGACAGGAACCGAATTCATCGCCTGTCACAGCGGAGGAGCGGCCCACCATCGTGCCGGTGACTCCGGTGCCGGAGAGTGTGGCGGACAGGCCAACCTTGGCCGCAGGTCGGCCATCGGGTAAGGGGTCGGAACCCAGATATTGATCGCCAGTGAGATTGCGGTTGGCACCTGCTTCATCGCCGGTGACGCTGGAGGAGCGACCCACCATCACACCGCTGACTGGACGCCCCTGTTCGGTGAGGCTGTGACCCACCTTGCGCGGCGAAGCAGTACCACCACCGCAGTAGGCAGCGGACTGGTTGGCCGAGATGTACTCCGTACCGGTAACGGACTTGCAGGTGCCGGGCTCATCGCCGGTGACCTTCTCGGAGCGCCCCACCTCGTTACCGGTGACGCGATTGCCATGGCTGGTGGCCGTGACTCGGACCTTGGCTGGGGTTGTTGATTCAGGAGCGGTTTGACAGAAGGTCTGAAAGACCTCGGCACCCAGGTACTCCGTCCCTGTGATGGAACGGCAGGTGCTCGCCTCATTTCCGGTGGTCTTCACCGAACGGTTGGCCTGCGTGCCGGTGACTGTCTGACCTGAAGTGGTGGTGCTTTCACCAACCTTCCAATGGGCATCCGCCGCGGCAGCCTGCTTTGCGCCGTGACGATTGGGACCACTGGGACGGGTCACACCAGCGCTTTGCTTGTTGCGGGCCCCAGCCTTGGCGCGCAGTTCTCGCACCTGCTGGGCGAGTTCGCGGCTGGTGAGGTCAGGGTTGGCCTGGCGAGCCACAGCTGCGGCGCTGGTGGGCTGCTTGCCAGCCGTTTTGCCATGTTTGGCCATCGCATCACGTCGGGCGAGAACCAGTGCTCGACTGGGGTTCTCGATGGCGCGACGCTTTGGACTGGCAGAGCGTCGCTCGTTGCGACCGCTCAGCTGCAGCGTCGGGGCAGGACGTGACGACGATTGGGTTGTCTCAGCAGAACGCTTGCCGCCGCAACCGCAATCCTTGAATTCAGCAGCAACCGGAGCAGCGGCGGATATCGACTGCTTCGCCACTTCAGATCGATTGCGATCCTTGCTTGTGTCAGCGGTCTTGCCGCGACGAGACAAAGCTTCGCGGCGCGCTAGAACCAGATCGCGACTGGGGTCACGCTTCTGCTTGACCTGGGAGCGGACAGGCGCAGCGGATGGGGTCAGGCTTGCCGAGCGTCGCGGAGAAACAGCGACGGGCGCGGCTTGCACAGCCACATCAACCTGATTGGCATTGGCATTGGTGCGGGTTGCTCTGGAATCAGAGGCGGTCCGCACACGATTGGCACCGGCACTAACTGCGACAGAAGCTTTCTTACCGGATGTGGTGAGCGCCTTACGGCGTTCAAGTGCGAGTTCGCGACTAGAGAGTCTTGCCATGTCCGCCCAAGGATGTCGACGTGAATTGAAGGGACACCAGTCCCTTCGGAAAAACTTGAGCCCTGATCAGGTCAGGGCTCGGAACCAATTGATCCGAAGATCAGCGGCCTTCGAAGACCACGAAGCAAGCACCCTGACTTTGGGTGTAGGCGTCGTAACCAACGATGCGGACGTGGTGGTCGGGGTAAGCGCGATGGCAAGCCTCGAGCTCACTGACCACAACGTTGAGATCCTTCTCACCGAAGAAAGGCAGCTTCCAATAGGACCAGTAAATGGCCATGGAATTACTGGGATGGACGTGCTCAACGAGCGGGCTCCAACCCTGGGCAATGATGTACGCGATCTGGTCGTAGATCTCGTCCTGGGTCATCGGCGGAAGAAAGCCGAAGGTCTCCAGGGTGGCGACTGTTTGATAGTCACCCACGGTGCTCTGGAAAGGCATGGGGGTCCTGGTTTGTAAGAAAGGTTGGGGCCGGTTGGATCAACCGGCCGATGAATCGATCAGTTCTGAACGTCGAGCTTGTCGACGGTGTCGAACTCGAACTTGATCTCCTTCCAGGTCTCGAGAGCGATCGCCAGCTCAGGGCTGTGCTTACCGGCTTCCGTGAGGATGTCCCGGCTTTCCTTCTCGATCTCGCGACCGGCATTGCGTGCCTTGACGCAGGCCTCGAGGGCCACACGGTTGGCAGCAGCACCTGCAGCGGAGCCCCAGGGGTGACCGTGGGTACCACCACCGAACTGCAGCACGGAGTCGTCACCGAAAATGGCGACCAGTGCAGGCATGTGCCAAACGTGGATACCGCCGGAGGCAACGGCGAACACGCCAGGCATGGATCCCCAGTCCTGATCGAAGAAGTTGCCGCGGCTGCGATCTTCGGGAACGAAGGATTCGCGCAGCTGGTCGATGTAGCCGAGGGTGGTCTGACGATCACCTTCCAACTTGCCGACCACGGTGCCGGTGTGGAGCTGGTCACCACCGGACAGACGCAGACACTTGGCGAGAACGCGGAAGTGGATGCCGTGCTTGGGGTGACGGTCGATCACCGCGTGCATGGCGCGGTGAATGTGCAGGAGCATGCCGTTCTTACGGCACCACTTCGACAGACCGGTGTTGGCTGTGAAACCACCGGTGATGAAGTCGTGCATGACGATCGGCATTCCGAGTTCCTTGGCGAACTCGGCACGCTCATACATCTCTTCGGGAGTGTTGGCGGTCACATTGAGGTAGTGACCCTTGCGCTCACCGGTCTCCTGCTCGGACAGCTTGATGGCTTCCGCAACGAATTCGAAGCGGTTCTGCCAACGCTGGAAGGGCTGGGAGTTGATGTTTTCGTCGTCCTTGGTGAAGTCCAGACCGCCACGCAGGCATTCATAGACAACACGTCCGTAGTTCTTACCGCTCAAACCGAGTTTCGGTTTGATGGTGCAACCCAGCAGAGGGCGGCCGTACTTGTTCATCCGGTCGCGTTCGACCTGAATGCCGTTCGGCGGGCCGTAGCAGCTCTTGATGAAGGCCATCGGGAAGCGGATGTCTTCCAGACGGAGGTGGCGGAGAGCCTTGAAGCCAAAAACGTTGCCGACCAGTGAGGTCAGAACGTTGGTGATGGAACCCTCTTCGAACAAATCGAGGGGGTATGCGATGAACGCATAGAAAGACTCTCTGTCACCAGGGACGTCCTCGATGCGGTAGCAGCGGCCTTTGTAGAAGTCGAGGTCGGTGAGGAGCTCGGACCAAACAGTGGACCAGGTACCTGTAGAGGATTCAGCAGCCACAGCTGCGGCAACCTCTTCCTTGGGTACACCTTCCTGGCCGGTGCACTTGAAGCAGGCCAGCAGGTCGGTGTCGAGGGGTACGTAATCAGGAGTCCAGTAAGTGTCTCTGTACTCCTTGACCCCAGCGTCGTACTTCTTGCTCATGGGAAAACTCCGTTAAGTCGGTGAAGGGGGGTTGAGACGTTCGCGTGCCTCATCAGAGGCTCAGCGGAAGATCTCAGTCCTTCTGACCAAGGAAGTTGCCATTGCCGAGCGCAGGCTCCACTTCGCGGTGGGGGCGGGCAATGATGTGAGCAGCAACCAGGCCGTCACCGACACGCTCGCAAGCATCGGCGCCAGCGCGCACTGCAGCGTTCACAGCACCGGTCTCACCGCGCACCAGAACGGTGACGTAGCCGCCGCCGACGAACTCACGACCGATCAGGCGCACTTCAGCAGCCTTGGTCATGGCATCAGCTGCCTCAATCGCGGGGACCAGACCGCGGGTCTCGATCATGCCGAGAGCGATGCCCATGGTTTCGTTAGCCATTGCCTACCGGTAGAAGGGGTGGAATGTTCGCTCGGGACATTGCTCCGCCGAACCCCCTTCCGTCAAGGGATTTGGACACACTTCCGGATCACTGTCCATAGTGAACCTGATAAGCCACGCTTATCAGCCTGTCTGTGACTGTTCCGATCTGCTGTGGTTGTTCCTGTGGGCACATGCCCACATCCCGTTGCCGAACTGATTTTTCACCCATAACTTCACCAAATGCAGCGGTCCCGAGGCCTTGCCAAGGGGTGGAATGTTCAACCCATACCGCTGCTTCCCAAATTCAGCCTGGTTTCCGTCGAGTCTCGCCCCACAATGGTGAGCCTTCTCAATCCTTTCTTTGCGGCAACTTCTGACCATTGCCACAGGCAATCCGATCAAGGTTGCCGAGATCGAGGCGATGCTCGGTCCCCTTTCGGTTGAAGTTCAACGTCAACCGGACGATCTCGATGTGGAGGAGACAGGGTCCACCTATCTCGAAAACGCTGAGCTGAAAGCAACAGCAGCTGCTCTTCGTACCCGTGGCTGGGCCCTGGCTGATGATTCAGGCTTGGAGGTGGATGGTCTGAACGGAGCGCCAGGACTCTTTTCAGCCCGCTACGCGGATGGGAATCCGGCCAAGATCCAACGTGTTCTTGACGAGCTTGGGCCCACGCCTTACCGCAGCGCCTGTTTCCGCAGCACGATGGTTCTCTCCAACCCCCAGGGGGAATGCGTTGCATCCGCCGAAGGAATTTGCTGGGGGGAGTTGCTCATGGCACCGGATTACGCCGATGGTGGCTACGAATCTCTGCTCTGGGTTCGGGAAGCGAACTGCACCTACGGGGCCATGAATACGGTGCAACTGAGCCGCCTGGGCAGTCGCGGCAAGGCAGCACGTGCCCTTGCCGATGATCTACGCCGTCATCTTCGTCTGAACTGAACTCAGCTCAGCTCAGCTCAGCTCAGCTCAGCTCAGCATGGAACGGCTGTTGATCCTGTCGATCGCACGCATCGCGGCGGCGGCGGCCTCCTCAACATCCCCTTCGCGTCCGGCAAGGGTGAGACGCCCGAAGGCTCCAACGGCCTTCACATCAACGAGAGTGATGTTGGATGATTTTTCGGCTTCATTGGCCGCAATCAGCACATAACCGGCTGGTTCGGTTTCAAGGATGAACATGCTCATCCCAGCCTCAATCATCGAACCACGGCGATTCAGTCGGTTGATCAGAACGGCATGGTCGGGGGTGATCGCACGGATCACTTCCGTCCAGCTCACGTCCGCAGGAGTGCGCTGATCAATAGAACTTCCAATTGCCTCGAGCACCACATCACCGGAGTGGAGCACGGTGCTCTGGTCGCGGTGGTACAGAGCCATCGAGCCAAAGGCTCTCTCCACAACCATCTGGCCGAGCCGCACATTGCTGGCCTTCAAGGCAATGTCGGTGACCCGGTGAACAGCCATTCCTGGAGAAACCTCCATCCAGAGACAGGCATCACCGGGGATGGGCAGGAAGCCCTGACTCACCGAACCCATATAGGCCGCCAACTGAGGCTGAAGCGAATCGATGAAAACGTGCGTTCTCAGTTCGATCGACTGAACATGACTGTTCTGCCGCTGCAGCCGAGGTGATTCGGAATCGGTGGTGACCACACAACTGGCTCCCCCCTGCTGGGGGGTCACTTCAGTGCCGGTGACGAGAGCTCTTCCGCCGCGTCGCCGCTCCTGGGCTTCGAGGCCGGCAAAACGGGTCATGGGCGGGAGTGTACCGGACGATTTCTCGCTCAACCGACGAATGAACAGTTCTCGGCCTTGGTCTTGCGTCTCTCAGAGCAGCCGATACCGTCCGCACAAACGCACCGATGGGCCATGGCGATCCCTGATCAATCAGCTGTGAAAGCAATCGATCTGAATGCAGATCAGGCCCTTGGGATGGTCAGCTTTGGGCTGATGCAGCGCCTGGCTCAGGACGGCCAGGTGGATTTGCCCTGGTTGGAAAGCCCGGGGAACGCCAATGCCGATCGCCTGCGTCAGCTGCGTCAGCGCTTGGAACTCACCTCTCTGGCGATCGAAACCGGAGCACCTCTGAGCACCGCTGAAGTCAGCCTGCTGTTGGGAGCACGGCCGGGCACGGAGAAGGTGGAACGGGGAGGCTTGGTGGCCCGCCGCGTCAGCCGCAATGTCTGGCGACTGAGCAGAAGGGATGAGAACGATCGCTATGACGGGTTCCGCCGCCGCCTTTGAACTCCGCCTCTGAACTCACACTTCAACTGCCGATCCCAAAGAGTTTCAGTCGCAGCCAGCGATCAAAGCTGAATTTTGTGCACGGTGAGGCCTGATCTTGCCTCGGAGGCTTGATGGCCGGGCCCACCCTTCTGAAGGAATCGGGACCTCGAGAGGTGTTCTGCGGTCTCACCTCCATCGTGTGGCTGCATCGCCGCATGCCGGATGCCTTTTTTCTTGTCGTTGGCTCCCGCACCTGCGCCCATCTGATCCAGAGCGCTGCCGGGGTGATGATCTTTGCCGAGCCCCGCTTCGGCACTGCCATTCTCAACGAGCGAGATCTAGCCGGCCTGGCCGATGCCCAGGAGGAACTCGACAGGGTCGCCCGCGAACTGCTGCAACGGCGGCCCGAGATCAAAACCCTGTTCCTGGTGGGCTCCTGCCCCAGCGAGGTGATCAAGCTGGATCTGGCCCGCGCGGCTGAACGGCTAAATGAGGAGCTACAGGGTCAGGTGCGGGTGGTGAACTATTCGGGGAGCGGTATCGAAACCACCTTCACGCAGGGGGAAGACGGAGCCCTGGCAGCCCTGGTGCCCATGTTGCCTTCCAGCGACGAACGCCAGCTGCTACTGGTCGGGACCCTTGCCGATGCCGTCGAGGACCGCCTGATTCACCTGTTCGGTCGACTCGGAATCCATTGCGTGCGCAGCTTGCCGCCGCGTCAGTCGACGGACTTACCAGCCCTGGGGCCTGGCACCACGGTTCTGCTGACGCAGCCTTATCTCACCGAAACCGCACGCCTGCTCAAGGATCGGGGCGCAAAAATCCTCAAGGCACCATTCCCACTGGGGGCAGAGGGGAGTCGGGCCTGGATGGCCGCTGCCGCAGACGATTTCCAGGTGCCATCCCACACCGTCGCAGACGTGCTTGCCCCCTTGATGGAACGCGCCTACAAGGCTCTGGCACCCCACCGCGAGGTGTTGGCGGGCAAACGCATTTTTCTGTTGCCGGAGTCCCAGCTCGAACTACCCCTGGCGCGCTTTCTTCAGAGGGAGTGCGGCATGGAGCTGGTGGAGGTGGGCACGCCCTACCTGAACCGGGAACAGATGAGCGAGGAACTGGCCCTCCTGCCGGTGGGCACGGCGGTGATGGAAGGTCAGCACGTGGAGCAGCAGCTCGATCGCGTGCGCAGCAGCCAGCCCGATCTGGTGGTTTGCGGCATGGGATTAGCCAATCCCCTGGAAGCAGAGGGCATCACGACCAAGTGGTCGATCGAGCTGGTCTTCAGTCCCATCCATGGCATCGACCAGGCAGGGGATCTGGCGGAACTGTTTTCCAGGCCGCTTCGACGACGCCAATTGATTCAACCGGCCCTGCACCCAGCGGGCTCCGTACACCCCATCCACAACTGATCCGATGGAGCTGACCCTCTGGACCTACGAAGGCCCTCCCCACGTGGGCGCAATGCGGATCGCCGCCTCAATGGAGGGGGTTCACTACGTGCTGCATGCTCCCCAGGGAGACACCTACGCCGATCTGCTGTTCACGATGATCGAGCGGCGGGGTAAGCGGCCACCTGTCACCTACACCACATTCCAGGCACGGGACCTGGGAGGCGACACCGCCGAACTGGTCAAGCGTCATGTGCGGGAAGCGGTGGACCGGTTTCAGCCGGAGGCGCTGCTGGTGGGAGAAAGCTGCACCGCGGAACTCATCCAGGACCAGCCAGGAGCCCTGGCCCAGGGGATGGATCTGCCTATCCCCGTGGTGAGCCTTGAGCTTCCGGCCTACAGCAAAAAGGAGAACTGGGGAGCATCAGAAACCTTTTATCAGGTGCTGCGTGGACTGCTGCGCAGTCAGGCCCCCGAAAAAGCAAGTCATGATCCGACTGCCTGGCAGAACCAGGGGCGCCGCCCCCGCGTGAACCTGCTCGGGCCCTCCCTACTCGGCTTCCGCTGCCGTGATGACGTGCTGGAAGTGCAAAAACTGCTCACCATGCATGGCATTGATGTTGGCGTGGTGGCTCCTCTGGGGGCGGGCGTCGGCGACATCCGTCGCCTGCCGCAGGCGGACCTGAATGTTTGCCTGTATCCCGAAGTCGCCGAATCCGGCTGCAGCTGGCTGGAGCGAACCTTCGGGATGCCCTTCACACGCACCGTGCCGATCGGGGTCGGCGCCACCCACGACTTTCTTGTCGAGCTGCATGGACTGCTGGGGATGACTCCTCCCTCCGCAGAGGAGGGCTATCGCCGTTCGCGACTTCCCTGGTACTCGGAATCGGTGGACTCCACTTATCTCACCGGCAAGCGGGTGTTCATTTTTGGCGATGGCACCCACGCGCTGGCAGCGGCCCGCATCTGTAATGAAGAACTTGGATTCACCGTGGTGGGGCTCGGCACCTACAGCAGGGAGATGGCGCGACCAATGCGGGCCGCCGCACGGGAGCTTGGGCTTGAAGCGCTGATCAGCGACGACTATCTGGCCGTGGAGGCCGCCATGGCTGACGCCTCTCCGGAACTAGTGCTGGGCACTCAGATGGAGCGCCACAGCGCCAAACGCCTGGGCCTTCCCTGCGCCGTAATAAGTACACCGATGCACGTTCAGGACGTTCCGGCGCGCACTAGCCCCCAGATGGGCTGGGAGGGAGCCAATGTGATCTTCGACTCCTGGGTTCACCCACTGATGATGGGGCTGGAGGAGCACCTGATCGGTATGTTCCGCCACGACTTCGAATTTGTGGATGGGCATCAGAGCCATCTGGGGCAGGCCGGTGGAACCGGCATGGGATCAGAGCAGGCCAAATCATGCGAAAGCACGCCCAGTGAAACGGATCTGATCTGGACCGCCGACGGTGAAGCCGAGCTGAACAAGATCCCCTTCTTCGTCAGAGGAAAGGTGCGGCGAAATGCCGAGGCCTACGCCAGACAAGTGGGCTGCCGAGAGATCAGCAGCGAAACGCTCTATGACGCAAAGGCCCACTACAAAGCATGAGCATTTGCACTCAATTATTTTTAATTAATGCAAAGAAATGTGCGGCCTGGCTGATGTCAGTGGGAGCAGATCTATCGATTACCGGTGAAATCTGCCCCTTGAACATCGGCTGCTGTTGAATGAAAACAACTTCCCCATGAACGTCACGGCATGACCACGACTCTGACCCGGCCGACAGATGGCGAAGGCAGTGTGCAGGTCCATCAGGACCCCGCCATGAATATTGAGGAGGAAACCCTTGTTATCGCTGTCTATGGCAAAGGCGGCATCGGTAAATCAACCACCTCATCAAACCTTTCGGCCGCCTTTTCAAAATTGGGGAAGCGGGTTCTGCAGATCGGCTGCGACCCGAAGCACGACAGCACCTTCACCCTCACCCACACGATGGTGCCAACCGTGATCGACATCCTGGAGGAGGTTGATTTTCACAGCGAAGAGCTCCGCCCGGACGATTTCGTTTTCACCGGCTTCAACGGTGTGCAATGCGTGGAAAGCGGTGGGCCACCAGCAGGCACCGGCTGTGGCGGCTATGTGACTGGGCAGACAGTGAAGCTGCTGAAGGAACACCACCTCCTGGAAGACACCGACGTGGTGATCTTTGACGTCCTGGGGGATGTGGTGTGCGGCGGCTTCGCAGCGCCGCTTCAGCATGCCAACTACTGCCTGATCGTGACCGCCAACGATTTCGATTCGATTTTTGCAATGAATCGAATCGTTCAGGCGATCCAGGCCAAGGCGAAAAACTACAAAGTTCGCCTTGGCGGCGTCGTAGCCAATCGGTCCGCCGACACCGATCAGATCGACAAGTTCAATGCCCGCACCGGTCTACGGACCATGGCCCACTTCAAAGATGTTGATGCCATCCGTCGATCACGGCTGAAAAAGTGCACCATCTTCGAAATGGATGATGACGATGAAGCGGTTCAGGCCGTACGCAACGAATACCTGCGTTTGGCCCAAAACATGCTGGACAACGTGGAACCCCTCGAAGCCGTTTCACTGAAGGATCGAGAGATCTTTGACCTGCTGGGGTTCGACTGAATCAGATCCCCACCAGCTGCATCGACAGCTCCCAGACCCGACGGGCTGTAACCGGATCGGTGGCTTTTTCAGACAGCTCCTGGCTGAACTGCTGGCCATTTTTTTTCTGGCGGTTGCCCCAGCTCCAGTGCACGCCCGATTGGGCGAACTCCGGGTTGGCCACAACATCAGCGACCCGTTCCCCTGCCACCGCCTGCGAGACGTAGCCGCCGGTGATGTTCTTCTGGAACCAGGGGAAGATCTTCCTGAACGCTCTCGGCGTATTTCGAAATAGGGGCGTGTCCGCCACACATCCAGGGTAGAGCGAACTGAAGGTGATTCCCGTCTCAGCATGCAAACGACGGTGAAGCTCCTGGGTTGTGATCATGTTGCAGAGCTTGCTGTCTTTGTAGGCCTTCCCGGGCTTGAACCGTTTGCCATTGGCCATCGTCAGCGGTTGCTTAAACCCAGCTTCGAAGCCGGTGAGATCCCCCAGATCCGCTGGAGCAGGTATCGGGATCCTGCCCCCCAGCTCCTTGGAATTGGCCGTCACAGTACCGAGAATCACCACCCGCTTTGCGGGATGGCTGGAGGCCTTGAGACGCTCCAGGAGCAAGTGCACCAAGAGGAAATGGCCAAGGTGGTTTGTGGCCATGGAGATTTCGAAGCCCTGAGGAGAACGCTCCGCCTTTTTCAGTTTCGGCTTGTAGACAGCGGCATTACAAACGCAGACATCAAGGCGATCAGGGAGCGTTGCAACAGCATTCCGAATGCTGTCCAGATCACCCAGATCCATCAGCACATGCTGAAGGCGCTGTTTGGGTAGATCAAGCTCATCTGCCGCAGCTGCCGCCCTCTGGGGACTGCGATTTGCCGTGATCACGGTCCAGCCGCGATTCACAAGCGCCTTGGTTGCATTGAGGCCGACCCCCGATGTGGTGCCAGTAATCAGAACAGTGCCGGGATGGCCAGTCATCACAAGGGGCAAAGCAAGATTTCAGTCTGCCGTTGTCAAGGCTCCATCCCATGGAGGGCATTGATGAATCTCAACGCCAAACAACGCGTAGACGGTTGGGCGCGATCCATTGATCTTGGTTTTCGAGCAATCGCTGTTCACCCCCGAGGGTGAACAGTCGATCAAAACCCGACTGAAGCGATTCGAGCTTCGCAGTTTCCACAGCCACAACTGCCGCGATCTCACCGTGGCGTTCAAGCCTCTCCTGATAGGCCACCGATAGACGAACAACGCTGACGCAACCGAGCAAGATCAGGCCGGCCTTGGCTCCAAGAGCGATCAAGCTGCAGTGAAGTTCCTGACGATCAAGCTTCCGCTGGATCAATGCAGCACGATCAGCCGCCGTGACGGACTCAACCGATCGAGGCGACGGGTTCGTCTCCTGCCGCGGTTCAACTGGATGAAAGGAGCGAGCAGAAGACGCCGTCAACGCAAGGGATCAGATGTCCGCTTGTAACGCAGCGAACAGCCGCTGCCAAGACTCACGTCACCCCTGATTGCAATCAAGCCTCGTAAAGACTGATCGAAAGACGCAGGGCCAGAACAGCGGCATGGGCGGCCACCACGAGGGCAATGAAGATTTCTGGCGTGGTTAGGGCAGTGCTCATGAAGCAAAAGAACCAATCAGCTCCATTCTTCTCCATAAGGATGGCTAGAGGCCATCATTCGCAAAGGCCTGTCACACCACTCGATGGAACCGGTCCAGATCAATGCCGCGATGATCCGGCGTCTCGACCTCTCTCCCCTGGAGGTCTGGAGCAGTCGTCCCCTGGCGGAGCTGCTGGAGCAAGGCCCGGTTCTCGAGCTGAATTTCGACTGGCCCAGAGAAGCCACGGATCCAAGGGAGCTGGCGGAATGCCCGGAACCACGCCTCTGGGCGCTGCGAGCCGATGCCCGCTTTCCGTGGTTACCGCTGCTGCTGGAGCGCGACAGGGGCAGCCTGATCCGCCATGTGGCCATGGTGGTTCCCCACAGCTTCAGCCGCAGTGAGGGACTGCGTTTCGAACCTCAGGCCCTGGAGTTGTGGATCACCCACCGCATGATGCAACTGGACGATCTCTGCAGCTCAACGCTGGGACGATCGATGCGGGGGAACCTCTCACAGATGGCCGCCGCCCTTGGCTACGAGCTGGATGACAATTTCTGGAACCTGCTGAATTGATGGTTCAAGCCATCAGCAGATGGAGAGCACGGCGGCAGCTATCGATCGCCAGCACAATGGCCAACCCTCGCAGCAAACGCACCAGCAGCGTGGCATCGAACTGATCCAGTCGACTGGCCGTCGACTGGGCCGAGATCGCCGCCACCCCACCAAGCAGCAACCCCATCAAAGGAACTCCGCGGCTTTCATGCAGGAACTGCAGGGACGCGGCGGTGGCGGAGCAGAAGACTGCCACCGTGCTCAGACGCACGGCGCGATGGATCGGTAAACCGAGCGGTCCGCTCATCAGCGGCACCATCACCAACCCGCCACCCAGGCCAAGCATGCCCGCGGTCCATCCAGCGATACAACCCACACCCCCCAGCCAACCAATGGCCTGCTCTTCACCCGGCTCAGCAGACTCCTCTGAGGCGGGCCGATCGCGAACGACAAAGGCCAACACCACATAGATCAGTGTTTGCATCGCCAGCAGAACCCAACCGGAGACCAGTCCAGCCAGACCGCCGAACAGCAAGGCCGAACCAAACGCGGCCCCACCGATGACGACGCTGGATCGCAACGGCAACGAGCCGCTGCGAAGATGGGCCACAAGACCGGCGAGAGCCGTGGGGACGATGGCGAAGCTGCTGGTGGCCAGGGCTTGATGGGGCGGAAGATTCAGCCAGAGCAGCAGGGGCGCGAAAATCAAACCGCCCCCGATTCCCAGAAGACCGGCGAGTCCGCCGGCGAACAAACCGAGTCCGATCAGCAGAGGAATATCCCACCAGGGCAGCACCGCAACCACTCGCGCAGGAACACCAGCATGCCGACCACCGCAACCTGGGGACGACTTTTGCCCAGTTTCACGAGCGATGGGCGCACCCAGATGGTGCTGGACCGTCTTCTGCTGGAGCAGACGATTCATACCCCTGTTCTGCGTTTCTACCGCTGGGATGGTCCCTGGTTGTCGCTGGGTCGACATCAGCGGGACTGGCCTCAACACTGGACCGATCTGGCGCGGAGCAACCAGATCGGACTGGTCCGAAGACCCAGTGGTGGCCAGACTGTGCTGCATGCCGGTGGACTCACCTATGCCCTGATCTGGCCGTCAGCACCGCGCCGCCGCCGTGAGGCCTATCGACAGGCCTGTCAGTGGCTCATCCATGGGTTCGCAGCCCTTGGGATGCCCCTGCACTTCGGCGATGAGCCGGCGGGACTGAGCGAGGCGAACTGCTTTTCAAGCTGCACGGCTGCCGACCTTGTTGATTCGCAAGGCATCAAACGCGTCGGCAGTGCACAACGCTGGCTGCATGGGCGGCTCTTGCAGCACGGAGAGATCCTGCTGGATCCGCCACAGGCTTTGTGGCAAACGCTGTTTGGATCACCTGCTCCACCATCTGCAGAACTCGAGCCCCACAAACTGGAAACGACACTTGTGGACGCATTCAAGGAAAGCTGGCCAGACCTGAGCTGGCGAGAGCAGCCACTCAATCCAGGGGAACTTCAGGCGCTGGAGGCCTCACTGGCGGAAGAGCTGGAGCTGACCTCCATGGAACCCACGATCTGAGGGAGCACGACCAATCCCAAGGGGTAGCTGTTGCGCTTACGCGCCTCTTCCAGGATCGGCTCAGGAAGCCGCACCCCCAATTGCTTCAGAACGGCCTCGCCAAGATCCATGCGGTCAATCGTTCCGCTTGGCAGTCCAGCAGGGCTGAGAACCAGAAGCCGTCCATGTTCCGACTCTTCAAGAGCCACCACCGCTTGCCACAAGGGAGACCTATCCTCGATCGAAGGGAGGCTGGAAAGGGGTTGCAGATGATCGCCGATGCGGTGGTCATCCCAATGCTGAACGGGTAGATCCCGAAGAGGACGGTCGTCGACCCAACCCAACCAGCGACCACCGCGGCAGACCAACACCCAGTCAGCTCCACGCTGGTTTTCATTGTCCTGGAGCCGAAGCTGACTGAGTCTTCTCAGAGTCTGATCCGACTCCAGCACCCGGAATCGACGACCGGCAGCATCAGCGACCCGCGTGTCTTTAAGCACCTTCTGCAACATGAGCATCTGGGTCTGACTGCGGTTGGCTCCAAGCCCGAACCAACCGATCAGCATCAGCATCAGACCGTTGAATCCGCCACCCTGAAACAACAACACTCCACCGAGAAGAATCATCAACGTGGCGAGAGCGCGGCCTGAAGCCGAAGCCACCTGAACGCCACGTTGCTGGGAACCACTGAACTTCCAAACGAGAGCTTTCAGGATCAAGCCTCCATCCAGCGGCAAGCCTGGAAGCAGGTTGAACAGGCCCAGCATCAGATTGAGCAGGCCGATCTGCGTGCAGAGCATCGGCAGGACAGGACTGATCTGAGTGGAAGGGCTTGCGGCCATTAGCAGTGCAAGCGCCAGCAGGAGACTCACCAGCGGGCCTGCCGCCGCAATTCGAAGGCTTCCCATCGCCGTGTCGCAGTCCTTCTCCACCCGTGCAATGCCACCGAGGTGAAACAAGGTGATGCTGAGTACTTTCACTCCTTCGCGAACTGCCATCAAGGCATGACCGAGTTCATGCAGAAGCACCGAAGCGAAGAGGAGCAAGGCCGTCGCCAGGGCCAGAGCCCAGCTGAGCGGAACCGAGAGCTCCGGCGACATGTCCACGGAGTACCTGCCCTGAAAGAGGACTGTGAAAATCGCCAATGAAAACAGCCAGCTGGGCTGGATCCGCAGCGGAACACCCCGAAAGGTCAGAACCGTCCAGCCATCTCCCATAGCCGCAGTCACGTCCTCGCCACAGGGGCGTGTTTTCGATGATCCTAGGGAGACCGATCCCGGCAGCCATTGGCCGATCACCGAACCATGCCAGCCCTGAAGATTTGTGGTCTCACCGATCTTGGCCAGGCCCTGGCCATTGCAAAACTCGGTGCTGATGCGATCGGTGTGATCGGTGTCCCTGACACACCGAGATACCTGGCTGATGCGCCCCGAAGGGCACTATTTGAATGTTTGGAGCAACAGGCACCGCAATTACAGCGTGTCTGGGTTGTCGCGAACGCAAACGAGGGCACCATCAGCAAAGGGCTGTCTGGTGTTGGAACACCGACGGTGGTGCAGCTCCATGGCGATGAATCCCCCGAAACCTGCCTGAACCTGCGTCAAAGACATCCCGAAACCAGGTTTTGGAAAGCTCTGCGGCTTAGAAGTCCCGATCAGCTCCACAGCGTTGAGCCCTACATCGATGCGGTTCATGCGTTGCTGCTGGATGCCTGGAATCCCGATCAGCTTGGTGGCACGGGGCATCGTCTTCCCCTCGACTGGCTTGCTGAAGCGGATCTCCCCCTGCCTTGGTGGATAGCGGGGGGCGTGAGCGCGGAATGGATTCCTGAATTAATGACGCAAGTCAAACCTCACGGCTTGGATGCTTCAAGCCGACTGGAAATCCGACCAGGCTGGAAGGATCTGAATAAGGTGGCAGCTCTGGTGGAAGCGATCAGGTGCTCAGCAGAGATTCTTGCTGACGGATGAGCTCAAAGAACTCCTGCTTCAGGCTGGGATCGTGGCGGAAATCACCGCGAACAACGGAGTTGATCATGCTGGTCTGGGGCTCCTTCACGCCCCGCCACTTCATGCAGTAATGCTGAGCCTTCACGATGATCCCCAAACCCTGAGGCTCGCAGAGCTTTTCAATTTCATCAGCAAGGATCATCACCGCTTCCTCCTGGATGTGGGGTCTCGAAAACACCCAGTCGGCAACACGGGTGAATTTGGACAATCCGATGACGCGTGAACCAGGTTTGATCCCGATCCAGCAGTTGCCCATGATCGGCACAAAGTGATGTGAGCAAGCGGAACGCACCGTGATCGGTCCAACGGTGTAGATCTCATCCAGCTTCTTCACGTTGGGGAAACTGGCCACCTTGGGCTGCTGGTGGTAGCGACCTTTAAATACCTCCTGGAGGTACATCTTTGCGACGCGCTCAGCCGTCTCATGGGTGTTGTGGTCGTTATCGATATCGATCACAAGGCTGCGCAGCAGCTCGCGAAATTTGTCTGCCACCTCGTCCTGAAGCTCAGGCAGCTCTCCGGGTTCGATGAAGTCGGCGATATTGTCGTTTGCCAAAAACGAATGTCCAGATGCAATCAGACGTTCTCTGATCCTGGCCGAGACTTTGGGACTCAGTTTTTTGCCGCCGAAGGCAGCACCGGTGGAAACGAAAGGGACGGTGGTGGTCATAACTGTTCGTTTAAAAGGCGCCGGTGGACGGCATAAGGGTTAAATCTTCAATGACCTGATTGGAGGGTTGTTCCACCAGGTTCACCAGTGCTTCAGCCGCCTGATCAACAGAAAGCATGGCATGACGATCGAAATCGCTTTGTACGGATTCCGCATCCCACAGCGGAGTGTTGACAGCACCCAGGGTGAGGGTGCAAGCGCGGATTCCGTTTCCACGCTCCTCTTCTGCAAGACAACGGGTGAAGCTGGCTAGAGCTGCTTTGGTGACGCAGTAGGCCCCCCATTGAGGGAAGGCGTTGCGAGCGGCGTGGCTGCTGATGTTAATCACCAACCCACCCGCATTTCGCATGGCTGGAACCACTGCAGCGGAGACCTGAAAAACACTTGTCAGGTTGAGCTGCATCAACCATTGCCAACGGCTCAAGGGCATGCCCAGAAGATCACCGGTGTAAGCAGCGCCGGCGTTGTTGATCAACACCGATGGAGGCTCCCCCTGCTGCAGTAATGCTGCAACTCCGGGAGCGATCGAGTCGGGATTGGTTAGATCAAGTCGCTGACAAGCAACCTCAACACCAGAACGTCTGCAGGATTGAGCAAGATCCTCCAGCTCATCCCCGCTGCGGGCAATCAACATCAGGTTCCAACCCCTGGCTGAAAGCAGCTCAGCGGTTCGTCGTCCGATACCTCGACTCGCGCCTGTAATCAGAGCCGTTGGCAAGCCTTATTTGCAAACCACAACAGTTTAAGCGGCACGCCCTGGAACCTGTGAAGAATCTTCTAGGTAGCGGCCCATTGTTCGGAACTTTTGGTAACGAGCGTCACGCAGATCCTGTTCTGAACATTCGAGCAGCTGCGACAGATGTTTTTCTAATGCCGCCTTGAGCGTTTGCCCAGCCTCCAGGGGTGCCCAGTTGTTACCACCCGCCGGCTCCGGCAACACTTCATCCACCACACCGAGCTCGATCAGATCAGGGCCAGTGATCCGCAGTGCAGCAGCAGCATCCGGAGCCTTGGCCGCATCGCGCCAGAGAATCGAAGCGCAGGCCTCAGGGCTTGCAACGGTGTAAACGCTGTGCTCGAACATCAACAGGCGGTCCGCCACCCCGATCCCGAGGGCCCCACCTGAACCGCCCTCACCGATCACAGTGGCAATCACCGGCACTCTCAGCCGGAACATCTCGCGCAGATTCACAGCAATCGCTTCGCCCTGCCCCTGCTCCTCTGCCTGCAGCCCTGCATAGGCTCCGGGCGTATCGATGAAACTCAGGATCGGAAGACGAAAACGATCGGCATGATCCATCAGCCGCATCGCCTTTCTGTACCCCCCCGGAGTTGCCATCCCGAAATTGCGAGCCACATTTTCCTTTGTGTCACGCCCCTTCTGATGCCCGATGAGCATCACTGGCTGGTCACCAAGGCGTCCAACACCTCCGATCAGGGCCTGATCATCGTTACCGCGGCGATCGCCATGGAGCTCAATCCAGTCCTCACAGAACATCTGGATAAAATCCAACGTGCTGGGCCGATGGGGGTGCCGAGCAACCTGGATCTTCTGGGCAGGCGTCAGATTCTGAAAAATCTCATGGCGACGTCTTGCCGCCAGTGATTCCAACTGATGCAGCTGCTGGGTGACATCAACCTCGGAATCCCTGGCAAGCTGGCGGATCTGCTCGATCTGCTGCTCTAGCTCAACCAGTGGCTTCTCGAATTCGAGCAGAGGGCGACGGGGCATGACGTGGAATTCAGGCGATGGAGATCTGCAGGGAGGGGCTGATGTTCAACGTGGAAAAACCATGGCGAACCGAGGCTGCACCGATGAAATCCATCTTCTCCAGGGTGATGTTGTTGCGACCCCAGCTGAAGTTCGTGTGGCAGCGCTCGAATTCCAGAAGCATCGCTTCTGCGAAGCAGGCAAACATCTGACGCTGGGGCTTCTCCATCTCGGCGAGCTGCATCATCGTCCAGCCGATGTCACGGCAGAACTCAACGACGCCTCCCTTCAGAACGTGAATGCCATTTCCGGCCACCTTGGTGTCCAGGTTTTTGGGATACCCCCCATCAATCATCAGACAGGGCTGGCGAAGGCTTGAGGGTTCGATCTCAAGTGTTTTGGGCATGCTTGCCACCCAAACCACCACATCGGCTTGAGGCAAAGCTTCCTCAAGGGACAGGATGCGCCCACCACCGAGCTCGGTCTGCAAGTCGAGCAGCGGTTGCTGACGACGGGCGACCAGGAGCAGTTCACCGACACCCGTGCGCATCGACAGCCAGCGGCATACGGCACTGCCAATGTCTCCGGTGGCACCAACCACTGCAACCTTGGCCCTTTTGAGATCAATGCCAAGTGCAGGGGCGTTGTTCTCAACCTGACGCGCGATCACCCAGGCGGTATGGGTATTTCCAGTCGTGAACCTCTCCCATTCCAACGTCGTGCTGCGGATCGTTTGGTGCTGGAGCAGGTTGAAATTCTCGAAAATGATCGACGTGAACCCCCCTAGGGCAGTGATGTTGATGCCCTTCTTCTGCGCGAGTTCCATTGCATTGAGCACCTTGCGCCGGGCCGTTTTGAACCGTCCCAACATCTCCGGCACGAAGCAGGAGTCGATATAGGCGCCCTTGATTGTTGGTCCCGCAGGGCTGGTGATCTCGACATGCTCCACAAGCTGAGGTGGCGCGCTGCACCAGACATCCAGATCACCGTCTGCGATGTGGTCAAAGCCCAGTTCCAACGCCTTGCGACGGGCAGCATCGAAACTCGTTGAGTGCCCGATCAGACCAAACATTTAGCGCTTGTAAATCACCATGGGGGCAACCCCGCCTGTCCATGCTCCCACGCGGGAGATTCTGGACAGGGGGTGACTCTGATCAAACCGGCTCAAACGCCTCAGATTTTTGCTCAGCCCGCCAGAGCTGCAGCTGCCATCCGAGCCTTTTCGCGCGACGTGAAACCAATTTCGTCGAGTGCTTCCTGATAGGCGATGAGGAAATCTTCGATCAGGTCTTCTTTTTCCATGTGGAGTACAGCCGCATCAGAAGCGACTTGTTCCAGCATCGAGCGAATGAGGGGCAGATTGGCCTTATTGGCCTGGAAGAGTTCTTCCTTGCTGGATTCGAAATTGGCCTTGAGCCACTCCTGCCCGTAGTTCAGGTGGAGGTATTCATCCTTCACCACACCCTCAGTGATCTTGCGGGCAAATGGGTCTGAGACAGGAATGTAGATGTGATAAGCCGAGATCGCGAAGGCTTCGATGAGAAGGGCCTGGATCAGCAGACAAGTGACAACCTTGCCTTCTTGCAAGGCCGTCTGGAAATTGCCGTGAAGAGGGCCGAAGAAATCTTTGGCGAAGGGCATATCCGCCTGGACGCCCAGATTGCGTCCACACGAGGTAAATCCCTTCGCGTGTTTCATCTCCATGCGAGCAAGCTTGGCCAGCTCATCCTTGTGCTCAGGGATCAGAGTTCCCAGAGAGATGTAGTTGTCATGGGCTTCGATTTCGCCCTCGATAACGATCGCATTGATTCGGCTGTAAGCGTCTTTGTACGCATCTGTGGTGAAATCCGGCAGCGCGTCCATGCCCTCCACCGCCGTTGCCTCAGGTGCATTGAGGGTCGTCATAGGACGTGGTCCACCACTTTCAGTGGGACAGAGAATAACCAGCCTTGCTTCTCTCGTGAACGATGGGGTTCTCAGTTCAGGACCCGGACGACCCCAAGGCTGCTCCTGAACGCGGTGGCCAATCGCTGTCCACAAGGCTCTGCAGCATCTGGATCCAGTGCCGAATCAGCAGCGTCTCAAGGGCAGCGCCGAGCTCTTCTGACGCACCACGACTGTTACCGATGACACCACTGGATGAAACATCGGACGTGAGCCAGGCACATGGCGCAGCACCTTCAAGACTCCATCCTGGCGGGGCTTGATGCGATGGGAAGGACGTCTTGAGGCCATCGGCGGGCCGAGATTCACTCACCAGTGAAGGGGCCAGACGCAGCATCAATGACGTTTCCGCCAGACCCGCATGCAATCCATCGGAGAGTTCCGGCTCGGCGATCAGCGACGTCAGACCCTCCACCCCACTCCAGAGGAAACAGGGAAGCACCGACAGAGATGGACAACGCTTGCGCAACTCACGAGCAGCCACCTGAAGAAGAGCGATCTGTCCGCCATGGGCGTTGAACAAGACCAATCGCTTCCAGCCCATGGCAGCAAGCTGCTCACCCAGCTCCACCACCATGGAAATCAACAATCTGGACGAAAAGCTGAGGGTGCCCGAGAAACCAACATGCTCAGGGGAGAAACCGATAGCCTGAACTGGCAGTCGCCAGATGGGGGACTCAGGTGGCAGCTTTTCCAGGACTGCATCCAGCAATCGATCGGCAAACAACGCATCGGTGGCGAGTGGCAGATGCGTACCGTGCTGTTCACATGCGCCGAAGGGCCAGACAAGCGTGGCTCGATCGATCGCAACGGCCTGCTCCACCTGCGGCCAGCTCAGCTCATTAAAACAACGGCGAGTGGAATCCAACGGCATGCTTAGAGCTGATCGAAACCCGTCTCTGGCTGTCAGAATGACCGATCGATGACCCCTGGTCCATGGCCGCAGCAGGCAGTCCGCAGCCCAATCGCCCCAAACCCGCGCGACCGGCATCACAACAGCCGCTGCAGGTGATGAAAATCAATCGCCGGGAGGAGCAGGAAACTCTCGAACGAGAAGCTGCCGAAGCGCGAGCGGCCGCAGAAGCTGCCGCCGAAAAAGCCCGGCTATTAGAAGAACGGGCGGGTTTGACAGGGCCACCGAAATCCCGTCCGGGCGAGGCCGCATCCAGTGATGACGATCGGTTCGACATGGGTGCCATTGAAGGCATGACCATGGCCGATCTTCTGGGATCACCCGATGACAAACCTCAACGGACTGAACCCACCCAGAGCCGCAGCGTCGACGATTTCGATTTCGACGAGGAGGCGTTCCTCGCCGCCCTGGATGCCAACGCTCCTGTGGGGACCACAGGTGAGGTGATCCAGGGGACTGTGATTGCACTCGAAAGCGATGGTATTTACGTCGATATCGGTGGCAAAGCTCCTGGCTTCATGCCCAAGAGCGAAGCCGGCCTTGGTGTCGTCACCAACATGCGGGAGCGCTTCCCCAAGGGGCAGAAGGTGGACGTGCTGGTGACACGGGAGCAGAACGCCGATGGCATGGTCACCATCAGCTGTCGTGCCCTTGAGCTGCGCAAAAGCTGGGACAAGGTGAAACAGCTCGAGAAAGACGGCAAAGTTGTTCAGGTAATCATCAGCGGTTTCAACCGTGGTGGGGTGACTTGTGATCTGGAGGGCCTCCGAGGCTTCATCCCCCGATCCCAGCTTCAACAGGGCGAAAATCACCAGGAGCTTGTGGGTAAGACCGTCGGCGTAGCCTTTCTCGAGGTCAATTCCGAAACCCGGAAGTTGGTTCTGTCTGAAAAGCGGGCTGCCGTTGCGGCCCGCTTCCAGGATCTGGAAGTTGGTCAGTTGGTTGAAGGCCAAGTGGCAGCCGTCAAGCCCTACGGCCTGTTCATCGATCTAGGCGGGATCAGCGGACTTCTGCATCAATCGGCCATCACCAATGGCAGCCTTCGTTCCATTCGGGAAGTGTTCGACGAAGGCGAGCGTGTTCAGGCTCTGATCACTGAGCTGGATCCTGGCCGCGGCCGCATCGGTCTGAACACCGCACTCCTGGAAGGACCTCCCGGCGAACTGCTGGCGGAAAAATCCAAAGTGATGTCTGAAGCAGCAGACCGGGCCAAGCGGGCCCAGAGCGTCCTCAAGCAGCAGGAACAGGACGCCGGATGACAACCGCCGCAGCCAACTCGGCAGCATCTCTTGGAACGGACTGGGAGCTCGACTTCTACTCAAGACCGATCCTTGAATCCGATGGCCGCAAACGCTGGGAACTGCTGATCACAGCCACCCCGAATGCCGAGGCCCCCGAGGAACCGTTTCGCTTCGCCAAACGCTGTCCCTCCAGCGATGTCAACTCCCTCTGGTTGTCTTCTGCCCTAAAGGAAGCGCGCAAAGCAGCCCTCGAATCTGGGTTGGTGGCGCCACGGCGACTGCGCTGCTGGCGAAGCTCGATGCGAACGATGGTCCAGCGGGCTGCCGCAGAGCTTGATCTTGAAATGATCTCCAGTCGCCGTACCTACGCACTTCTGGACTGGTTGCAGCAGCGGGAGCAAGAGGTGTACCCCCAGGAGGAGGGCTTCATGGCCGGGCCTCTGGCCCCACCTCCTGCATCGGTGACCACTCCAGCGGTTCCGCTGCCGGAAGAAGTTCAGGGCGATGCCTGGTCCTGGGCTGCCCTGCCCGCGCAACTGCTGAGAGAAGCCAGTGAATGGCCGATGGGGTTCAGTGGTCTGTTGCCGCTTCCCGATGCGGTTGAAGACAACCAGCCTGTACCGGGATTACGGCTGTTCAGCAACAGCCGGGCCCTGGCCATGGCTGGATGGCTAGGGGGACTTGAACCCGTTCGTCTTCTAGTGGAGGGTCGTCAGCTGGTGCTGGAGGCCGGTCAGGACGACCGATGGCTGGTGAGCGACCTTGATGCCAAGGCTGCGGAAGCGATTTCAAACGCCCTGGCTGAATCCAAGGAGATCGGCAAAGGGCTGCAATTCATTGCCATTCAGGCCAGCCCGGAGGAACAGGCCTTCGCCGGATTCTGGATGATGCGTGACATCGCCACACTGTGAATGAAGCGGCTCGAGCAGAGACGGGGCCAGGCCCTTTCGATCGACCGGACGGTCGGTTCAACGTGCTGGACGGTTGGACCTGGATCGGCTGCTACGGCGGCTATTACCTCCAGGCAGACGCACTCGCCCAACATGGCTTCGAGCATGGTTTCTTCACCCGCCTCTGGCGCGGACGGGATCCTGAGGAACTGTCGGGGTATATCAGCGTCAGCACCAGTGTTCATCGGCCGCAGCAGATTCACAGCGGCATCGTTCTCGAGGCGAACCAGGCCCGCAGCGCCCCCTGGCCTGAAGCAGACGGCCTTGTCAGCGACCGAGGTGGCCAAAGCCTGTGGGTGTGCGGCGCAGATTGCACTCCGGTGCTGATCGCCGATCCCACGACCGGTCACACCGCGGCCTGCCACGCCGGATGGAGAGGTGTCGCAGCCCGCATCCTTCCTACGGCGGTGGACCACCTGGAAGCACGGGGAGCCAGCAGAGATGATCTTGTTGTGGCCCTTGGTCCAGCAGTCAGTGGGGCTCGCTATCAAGTTGGCGATGACGTTGTCACGGCCATTGCAGCCAGCATCGGCTTGGTATCCAATGGGCGCACTGCTCTTGTAGAGGCTAGAGCTGTTCAGGTCGATCCCGAGCCCGGTCGCTACCGATTCGATCTGCGCTTGGCGACCGTTCTTCAACTCGAGCATGCAGGTTTGAACCTGGAAAAGATCAGCAGCTGCCCGCTCTGCACAGCGAGTGAACCTGAACTGTTCCACTCCTGGCGCCGGGACCAGGTCAAGGCTGTGCAGTGGAGCGGCATCGTTAGTCAGGCCGAGGATTCCGGAGAGAGCTTGAGAAGCTGACGCGCCATCGCCTCCGCCGCACGAATACCGTCGATTCCTGCCGAAAAAATGCCTCCGGCATAGCCGGCCCCTTCACCTGCAGGAATCAATCCCGCCGTATTCAGCGATTCCATTCGATCGTCACGCGGAATACGCACCGGTGAGGATGTGCGGGTTTCCACGCCGGTCAGGACCGCGTCGGGATGGTCATAACCCTTGAGTCGAAGCGCAAACGCTGGTATTGCCTCCCGTATTGCGGCAATGATCGGTTCTGGCAAAGCCGTCTCAAGATCCGCGGGGGTGGTCCCAGGCTGATAGGACGCCGCGATCGCACCGAGTTCCTGGGACGGCCGCCCCGCCACAAAATCCTCTAACCGTTGCGCTGGGGCGGCATAGGTGCCTCCACCCAGCTGGAAGGCTCTGGCCTCAAGATCCCTCTGCAGAGCGACACCGGCGAGGGGATCCCCTGGATGACGGGCATAGGGGGCCAGATCCTCGGGCTCGAGATTCACAACCAGACCGCTGTTGGCGTTGCGCTCATTGCGGGAGTGTTGGCTCATGCCGTTGGTCACAACGCGGCCCTCCTCCGACGTCGCACCGACAACAAAGCCACCAGGACACATGCAGAAGCTGTAAACGCAGCGACCATTCCCGGCATGGTGAACAAGTTTGTATTCAGCGGCTCCCAGTCGGGGATGCCCAGCCTGTTTCCCCCAGCGGGCATGGTCGATCAGCCGTTGAGGATGCTCGATCCGCAGCCCCACTGAAAAAGGTTTGGACTCAAGCGCAACGCCCACCTGCTCCAGCATGGTGAAGCAGTCGCGAGCGGAATGACCAGGGGCCAGCACCACATGCCGCGTCGGCAGAATGGTCCCGTCCGCCAGCTCCAGTCCGACCAGTTGCCAGGGTTTAGCGGCTGCCGAAGAAGGTGCCAGTTGCAGACGCACCACTCGGCTGCCAAAGCGCACCTCGCCGCCGAGTTCTTCGATCCGCGCCCGAAGGCCGCGCACAACCGTTGCAAGTTTGAACGTGCCGATGTGGGGATGGTGGCGGGTCAGAATCTCGGCATTGGCTCCGCATCCCACGAGCTCTTCCAGCACCTTGCGGCCGTAGTGCTCAGGATCACTCACCTGGCTGTAAAGCTTGCCATCGGAGAACGTGCCAGCTCCTCCTTCTCCGAACTGAGCATTGGATTCAGGATCGAGGTCCCGCTGCCCTCGCCAGAAGGCGAAGGTCTGACGGGTGCGTTCCTTAACCGACTGGCCTCGCTCCAGCAGTAGGGGGCGAAAGCCCATCTGCGCAAGCAAAAGAGCCGCGAAATAGCCACAGGGGCCAGCTCCGACCACCACGGGTTGTAATTCAGGACGCGGTGGAAACCCTGCCGGGGCATGACCCACGGATCGGTAACGCGTGTCAGGAGCGGGGCAAACCTTGGGATTGCGAGCATGCTTCCGGCGAAGGGCAGCCTCTCCCTTCACACGCACATCCATGCTGTAAATCAGCTGAATGCGATCACGCCGACGTGCATCCACACTGCGCTTCACAAGGTGCTGCTCCAGCAGATGGTCAGGCGGGATTCGCAACTGACGCAGCAGAGCCTGGTTCAAGTCGTCATCGGTGTGATCCAGCGGCAGCCGCAGTTCATTCAGTCGCAGCATCAGTGCGGTTCAGCCCAGCCACCATTCGATCAGACGAACCACTCGGAGGAGAAGTCGCTTGCCCAAGTCACCAGCTGTGAGAGGTGATCAGGAGCATCTGAGCAACGGGAGTAACCCTGGTCCGTAATTAAGGCGTTTTCTCGCTCCTGTCTGAATCCGTCTGAGCCGATTCATTGCTGAGCCACTGGGCTCCCAGCCCGGCCAACAGAAGGGCCACCCCGATAGAGGCTGCCAGACCTCGATTATCAGCGGCAGCCCCTTGCCCCCAGATCGCTGTGGCCAGAAAAGCCCCACCAAGGAGCAGGCATGGAACCAACACAATCCCCTTGGCGAAGCGATTGTCAGCCATCAAGACAACTCCGACTGACAACTGTCGGTGGCTAGGGATGCTGCCACCAAACCAGCACTGAGGTCAGTCGGTTCACCCAGGGGGGTCACCCTGGCCAGCAGCTGTCCATCCCGGGAACCAACCGGACGCAAATTGACCCGACGGCGCCGAGGCAATTGATCCCTCAGCCACCTCACCGCATCGGCTTCATCAGCCGGATCCACAGCTGCGCAGGCCAGTTCAATGGTGTAGGTGCGATTGCGATCCCCCACCTGGAGCAGGGAGCTGGAGCGGACCTGAAGCACTTCTGCAGCGCTGACTGGCGCTGCGAGCAACAGCAGAGATAAACCGATCAGAAGTGCACGGATCACTGGGGGGCTGGAGCCGGAAGGCCCACCATCTCAGCATTGCTCTTGCCAGGGGGAACCATCGGGTAACAGTTCTCACCCCGGCGCACATGCACGTCGATCAGCATGGGCCCTGGAGCTTGAAGAGCCGCTGCCAGATCACCCTGGAGGGAATCACGCTCCGTGATCTTGACCCCATCCACCCCGAAGGAGCGAGCCAGAGCGATGAAATTAGGCATTCCGTTCAACATGTCGGAGGCGGAATAACGCTCGTCGTAAAAGCTTTCCTGCCACTGGCGGACCATGCCCTGCCATTGGTTATTAACGATCACCACCTTCACCGGAAGGCGGTAGGCCGCCAGAGTTCCCAGCTCCTGGATGTTCATGAGGATACTGGCATCGCCTGCAATGCAGACCACCTGCCGATCGGGGAATGCCACCTGAGCTCCCATGGCAGCAGGCATGCCGAACCCCATGGTTCCGAGCCCCGCACTGCTGATCCAGCCCCTGGGAGCATTCCGCAGATATTGGGCAGCCCACATCTGATGCTGCCCAACGTCGGTGGTGACGATGGCCTCGGGTGCCAGGTCTCGAACGGCCAGCAGGACTTCCTGGGGATAGATCGGCCCTTCCGCAGGGGGAATCGTGAGTGGGTAGCGCTGCTTCCACTCAGCAATCGTCTGCAACCAGGACGAAGTACGGGGTTCGACGGAGCGCTGAAGGCTCAGGGCAACAAGCCGAGTGAGGCTGAGGCCGAGATCGCCAAGCACAGCAACATCAGCACGCCGTGTCTTGCCGATTTCGGCAGGGTCGATTTCAAAATGCACCACATGGGCCTTGGGTGCAAAGGTGTCGAGCTTGCCGGTGACACGGTCATCGAATCGAGCCCCAACGGCGATCAACAGGTCGCAGTCTGTGACAGCAAAATTCGCGAACGCGGTGCCATGCATGCCAAGCATGCCCACCGAAAGTGGATGGTTTTCATCAAAGGCTCCCTTGCCCATCAACGTGGTGGTGACCGGGAGTTGATAACGCTCGGCCAGCAATTGAAGATTGTCGTGGGCAGCGGCGGAGACAGCGCCACCACCGACGTAGAGGAGAGGGCGTTCAGCCTTTTCGATCAACTCAAGAGCCGCCGCAACGGAACGGTCTTCGGGAGGCTGCGGCTGGCGGAATCCACGGGGGACGACGGAGCCAGGAGCGACCGGTATGTACTCGAACATCTCCTGACCCACATCCTTGGGGACGTCGATCAAGACCGGACCGGGTCGACCACTGGAGGCAATCACAAAGGCTTGGGCCACAATCGAGCCGAGGTCAGCCGGATCACGCACGACCCAGGAGTGCTTCACGATCGGAAGGGTGATGCCAAAAATGTCCGTCTCCTGGAAGGCATCCGTGCCGATCGCAGGACGTGGGACCTGACCGGTGATAACCACCATCGGCACGGAGTCCATCTGGGCAGTGGCAATGCCGGTGACCAGATTTGTGGCCCCTGGACCGGAGGTTCCAAAGCAGACCCCAACCTTGCCTGTGGCGCGGGCATAGGCATCGGCCGCGTGGGTACCGGCCTGTTCATGCCGCACCAGGATGTGTTTGACCCAGCCCTGATCCTCTGCGATGTGCAGAGCGTCGTAAATCGGCAGGATTGCGCCGCCCGGATAACCGAAAATCGTCTCCACTCCATGGAGGCGCAGGGCATCCATCAGGGCCTCTGCACCGGAGATCGTGCGTGGTGCGACCGATTCCTGCCCGCCGATGCCCGTTGGTGCGGAGGTGAGGGTCACGGCAAATGGTCGGGGTTGACCCTAAAGATTAAGGGCCTACAGGGATGATTGCCCGTCGGCCGCGGATCATGGCCCTGAGGATCTTTGCAGGGTCCAGCCAACGACCGGAGTGACGGATTCCCCAGTGAAGATGCGCTCCGGTGGTGCGACCGGTCAGGCCGACCTGACCAATGACCTGTCTGTCCGGCGCTCACCCACTGATCTCGACGCAGTCTCTGCCGACGCAGAAGGCAATAAATGTGGGGGTACTTGCCTGAAGCAATCACAACTCCAATCCCACAGGAGTCATCGACGATGGTTTCGATCACCCTGCCGTGCCACCAGCTCAGAACAGGGGACCCCAAGGGGGCGGCGATGTCCAGCCCGTTGTGAGGACGAAGGGTTCCGTCAGCCGTACGACGCATCCCGAAATGACTGGTGTAACCCTCAAAAACTGCAATTGGGAAGCGTCCCTCACTCCAGCCATCCGCTCGTACAGGTGCTGCTGCTGTCAGACAAACCGCGAGCAGCAGGGAACGAAACAGCTCAGAGCAATCCGAGGGCGTGCAACGGGCCACGACCACCGATCAGTTCCAGCAAGAAGGCTGAGAAGCCGAGCATCGCCAGGCGACCATTCCAGACTTCGGAACTGTTGCTCCAACCCCACTCCCATTTTTCCTGGGGGTAAAGCTTGACGGTGTTAGGGAGTTCGGCCGCCGCATCAAGAGTGACCTCCGGTCCATCGAGGCTGGTGGTGACCAGATCGGCAAGGCCCTCAATGAACGGTGCGTAGGTGTCGAGAGCTCGCACCCGGCGGAAATTCACAACGCCAGCTTCCGTGGCCAGTTCGCGGTATTCGATATCGATTTCCTCGAGGGTTTCGATGTGCTCGCTTACGAAACTGATCGGCACAACCACAAGATCATTGATCTTGGCCTCTCCCAGCTCTTCCAGTGCCTCTTCCGTGTAGGGCTTCAGCCACTCCACCGGACCGACTCGGCTCTGATAGGCAAGGGTGTGTGGATTGGAATGACCCACCACCTCAGCGAGCTTGCCCATGATCAAGTTCGTGCAGGCTTCGATGTGGGTCTGATACGGGTCGCCGGCTTCTTCCACGTAGCTCTTGGGAACACCGTGGGCACTGAAGAACACATGCGCCTTGGTGGGGTCGTCGCTGTTGCGAACTTCCTCTGCGATGAGCTCCGCCATCGCCTTCACATAGCCGGGATGATCAAACCAACTTCGGATGCATCGGATCGGGAGCTTTTCGAAATCCGAATCCGCCTTTCGCAATCGCTGAAGTTCACGAAAGCTGGAACCACTAGTGCTGATCGAGAAGTGGGGATACAGCGGGAGCACAACCACTTCGTCCATACCGTCTGCCTTCATGTCGGCAACGGCGGATTCCGTAAAGGGATGCCAGTAACGCATCGCGACATACGTGGTGGCATCAACACCACGCTGGCGAAGGAGGCTCTGCAGTTCACGGGCTTGCTGCTCTGTGATGCGTCTCAGTGGTGAGCCTCCACCGATGGAGCGATAGGCCTCCTGTGACTTGCCACTGCGCAGGGTGCTGATCAGCCAGGCCAGGGGCTTCTGAAGAGCAGGGCTGGGGAGCCGAATGATCTCCGGATCTGCGAAGAGGTTGTACAGGAACGGTCCGACGTCCTGAATCCGTTCTGGTCCACCCAGATTCAGTAGAACAACGCCGACGCGTGACATACAAAAACCCTGCGATTAAGGGGGTTGAGCGTAACCCCCACTAACGGCATGGTGAGTAGCCGATGAGCATCGGATGGAACTGAAATGCGCGTTGGGCCAGATCAACCGCCGCCTTGCGGGTGAGGGCCATCCACTGCGAGTAGAACAGCGTGGACAAAAACTGAACCTTCGGGGTCGCTTGCCCGATCGACGCAACCCAGAAGTTGAACGCGTGCAACGGCTCAGCCTTGGGCTGACAGCAGATCCTGAGGGCCTTCGTGATGCCGAGCATGCACTGCGTCAAGTGCAGCGGCAGCTGCAACGCAGACAGTTCAATTGGGATGACTGGAGCACTGAGCGAAGCCATGGGTCTCCCCCCGACCTGGAGAGGGCCGTTCAATCCTTTGAGCAAGCTTTCTTCACAGACGCCCGTCGTCGTCGCAACCCGTCCGGCAGCCGCACCACCTGGAGCAGCGCTTACCGGCCCTATTTGAGACGCCTGCAATCTTTGGCAGGACTCCAGCCGATCAGCGGCAGCCTGCTGATGCAAACCCTGAAGAGCTACGCCGATGGAAGCCGAAGCCGGCAGCAATGCGCCACGGCACTGTCTGCGCTTGCTCGCCATCTCGATGTTCCCCTGCCGGAGAACTGGCGCGAAGAGGCAGGCGGTTATGGCCTGCACAGGGCCCGCTTCCGACAGTTGCCCACCGATGCCCAGATCCTCGAAGGCGTGATGAATATCCCAAACCCTGCCTGGCGGCTGGTCTATGGGCTGATGGCGACCTACGGACTGCGCAACCACGAGGTTTTTTTCTGCGATCTGAGCAGCCTCAGCAGATCAGGAGATCGGGTGATCCGGGTTCTGCCCACAACCAAGACCGGTGAGCATCAGGTCTGGCCTTTTCAGCCCGACTGGGTCGATCTATTTGATCTCAACGGGCTCAGCTCTGATCCCAAGGCGTTACCCGCCATCCAGACCGATCTGCGACTGACCACGCTGCAGCAGGTGGGCCGCAGGGTGAGCGAGCAGTTCCGGCGCTATGCGCTGCCGATCACGCCCTATGACCTGCGCCATGCCTGGGCGGTGCGAACCATCCACATCGGTCTTCCAGACACGGTGGCCGCCAGGATGATGGGCCACTCCGTGGCGATTCATACCCGCACCTATCACCACTGGATCACGCGCCGCGATCAACAGCAGGCGGTGGACGCAGCTCTGGCTCGGCAGGGCGCCTGACCATTTTTTTAAGACATGACGTCTTTTTTACGACCACTGGCTTATCGCCACCGCTGGATCTACGACACGGTGACCGCTGTCTCCGCTCTCAGTGTGGGAGGCGTGTCCAGGCTCCGGGGCCTGGGCGTTGAAGCTCTGCAGAATCAGCTGGAGGCAGGTGCAGCCGTTCTGGACCTCTGCTGTGGGAGTGGGGAGGCTGCAGCCCCCTGGCTCGCAGCCGGTTTTTCGGTCACAGGGTTGGACATTGCTCCCAGGGCTTTGGACCTGGCTGCCATCCGTCAGCCACAAATGCATTTGGTGGAAGGCCTGGCGGAGGATCCACCGCTGGAAGATGAACGCTTTGCTGCAGTGCAAATCAGCGTTGCGCTTCACGAGTTCCCCCGCGAGGAGAGAGTGCAAGTCCTCACCAGCTGCCTGCGGCTTCTGCAACCGGATGGGTGGCTGGTTCTGGTGGACCTTCACCCCGCTGGTCCTTGGCTGAAGCTGCCCCAGCAGCTGTTCTGCGCTCTGTTCGAAACCGACACCGCGACCGCCATGCTGGAGGACGATCTGGTGTTTCAGCTCAACGAGCTCGGGTTCTGCAGCGTGAAGCAGGAGCTTCTGGCCGGGCAGGCCCTGCAACGAATTACGGCCCGAAAACCACCATCAGCCCAACCATGACCGCGAAAGACCTAGACCAAACCGCCGCCAGCCTGGGCATGGGTGGGCGAGTGTCTCCGGAAACCGACGAGGCCGGCTACCGCAAGCGGATGGAACGACGCCAGCAGGTGCAGAGGCAGCGTGTGGAGGAACGCAACAAGGAGAAGGGCCTTGTGCTGGTGTTCACCGGCCACGGGAAAGGAAAAACCACTGCAGGGCTCGGGCTTGTGCTCCGCACGCTCGGTCACGATGAACGGGTTGCCATCGTTCAGTTCATCAAGGGCGGCTGGGAGCCAGGGGAGGCCCGAGCCCTGCGCGTCTTCGGAGATCAAGTGAGCTGGCATGCGCTCGGAGAGGGTTTCACCTGGGAAACCCAGGACCGCGAACGGGATCAGCAGCTTGTTGAGGAAGCGTGGGAGACCGCACTCGGCTATCTGCGAGACGCAACGGTGAAACTTGTGCTGCTGGATGAACTGAATGTGGCACTCAAGCTCGGATACATCTCCTCTGAAACCGTGATTGCCGGACTGAAGGAACGTCCTGAGCTCACCCACGTCGCCGTGACCGGCCGAGGGGCTCCCCAGCCTTTGCTGGACCAAGCAGACCTGGTCACGGAGATGACCCTGGTGCACCACCCCTTCCGGGAACAGGGTGTCAAAGCACAGGCCGGCATTGAGTACTGAGGGAAACGTCGACCTCAGTCCAAGGCCGAATCGTTGAGATCTTTGGTCAACAGGCGCGTCGCGTCAGTCAGAACCGATAAACCACTGATCAGGAGAGCTCGATGCACCACAGGGTCTTTCCAACAACCTGGATCTCGGCTCGCCCTCTCCAGAGCTGAAAGTGTGAGCCTGGCCATCACACCGCTATAGCTCGATTCGGTATTCGGCATCCAGTGCTGGCGGCTGCACCATGCAAGCGAGGGAGGAGGGCACTGGCCAGTGCTTGCTACTGTCGATTGGATCTGGGGCACAGATGACCTATTCCCGTGTGCTGCTGAAGCTCAGCGGCGAAGCTCTGATGGGTAATCAGGGGTACGGAATCGATCCAGCCATTGTTCAGTCCATCGCGGCGGATGTCGCCAAGGTTGTGGCGAGTGGCACTCAGCTGGCCATCGTTGTCGGCGGCGGCAACATTTTCCGTGGGTTGAAAGGATCGGCCGCCGGAATGGAGCGGGCCACTGCCGACTACGTGGGGATGCTTGCCACGGTGATGAACGCGATCACCCTGCAAGACGGACTCGAGCGAGCGGGAGTTCCCACCCGCGTGCAAACGGCCATCGCCATGCAGGAAGTTGCTGAGCCGTACATTCGCCGTAAAGCGATGCGCCATCTCGAGAAAGGTCGCGTGGTTGTGTTCGGGGCTGGATGCGGAAATCCGTTTTTCACCACCGACACCACTGCCGCCCTGCGGGCAGCAGAAATCAACGCCGATGTGGTGTTCAAAGCCACCAAGGTTGATGGGGTCTATGACAAGGACCCGGCCAAGCATTCAGATGCCGTTAAACACGAGCATCTGAACTATCAGGACGTGTTGAGCGGCGAACTTGGAGTGATGGACAGCACCGCCATCGCCCTGTGCAAGGACAACAACATCCCGATCGTTGTGTTCAACCTGTTTGAACCTGGCAACATCGGAAAAGCCGTTGCTGGTGAACCGATCGGATCCCGTATCGGCAATCCCGCCTGAATTCACGACGCCGTCACCCGAGATCACCATGTCGACCAAGGACCTCGAAGCCAGCATGCGCAAGTCGGTGGAGGCCACCCAGCGCAACTTCAACACAATCCGCACCGGCCGGGCCAATTCCTCTCTGCTCGATCGAATCAATGTCGAGTACTACGGCACAGAGACGCCGCTGAAGTCACTGGCCACCTTGTCAACACCCGACTCCCAGACGATTCAGATCCAGCCCTTCGATATCAGTGCTCTGGCCTCAATCGAGAAGGCCATCGCCATGAGTGAACTCGGTTTCACCCCCAACAACGACGGCAAAATCATCCGCATCAACGTTCCACCCCTCACCGAGGAACGACGCAAGGAATTTTGCAAACTTGCCTCCAAATACGCCGAAGAAGGCAAGGTGGCACTGCGAAATCTGCGTCGTGATGCGATCGATAAAATCAAAAAGCAGGAAAAGGAAGGGGACTTCTCCGAAGACCAGAGTCGCGATAAGCAGGATGCCGTGCAGAAGATCCTCGACAAATTCATTGCTGAACTGGAGAAGCACCTGGCCAACAAGGAAGCCGACATTCTCAAGGTTTGAACGGCAGTCCTGAACGGTTTCGCGATGTGGTCATCGTTGGGGCCGGAGCCGCTGGTGGAGCAGCAGCTGCCCACCTGTCTCGGAGTGGCCACGATGTTGTGCTGCTTGAACGCAACGCTGAGCCAAGAATCAAACCTTGCGGCGGCGGCATGGCCGCCTCTGTGCAGAAGTGGTTCCCCTTCTCTTTGGAACCGGCTGTAGAACAGGTGGTTCGCCAGGTTGATTTCAGTTGGTGCCTGGGTGATCCAGTGGTGGCTGAGCTTCCCGGTGAAGCACCGTTCTGGATCGTGCGCCGGGAACGGTTGGATCAGCTTCTGACTGATCAGGCGAAACAGGCCGGAGCTGAATGCTGTGCCGGGGTAACAGTGACTGACATCGGTCGGAATAGCGACCACTGGAGCGTTACGGCAGCCGATGGGCAACGGTGGCGAACTCGATCCGTTGTCATTGCTGATGGCTCGGCGTCTCCCTGGCCCCAACGGCTCGGCCTGGGAGCCAAGCGCGTTCAAACAGCAACCACTATGTCGGTTCGACTCGAGGGGCAGGGCAGGTTGAAGAACGGCACGACCCGCTTCGAATTCGGCCTGGTGAAGCAGGGTTTCGCCTGGGCATTCCCTGTGGCGGGGGGGCTGAACATCGGTGTCGGCAGCTTCATCGGCAAGCAGGACGCCGACCCTGAACAGGTCTTGTCACTACTTCTTCCAGACCTGGGCTTCCCTGCCGACGCAGGCCTTCGTCAGAGCGGACAGCTTCGGGTTTGGAATGGCCATCACCGCCTCAACGGCAATGGAATTGTGGTGGTGGGGGATGCAGCGTCGCTCTGCGACCCATTCCTGGCGGAGGGATTACGCCCTGCCCTGATGAGTGGCTGTGAAGCTGCACGGCATCTCGATCGCTGGCTTCGGGGAGATAGCAATGATTTGAGGGGCTACACCATCGCCATGCGACAACGCTGGGGGGAATCGATGGCCTGGGGGAGGCGCATTGCACAGGTGTTTTATCGCTTTCCAGGCCTTGGATACCAGTTGGGGATCAAGCGACCCACCGCACCACGCCGCATTGCGCAGATCCTCTCGGGTGAGATGGGATATGGCGATATCGCACAGCGGGTGATCAACAGACTGCTGCTGCAGCGGGGCTAAAGCGTCAGTTCCAGCTGTTGCGTTCCATCGTCTTGCCTGGGGGAACGCCTGCGACGTCGGCTTGTCACTGGCTTCAAACCAGCCCTGCGGGATCCATGCTTGCGTTGTATCGCGTCGGCATGACGATCAAAACCAGCGGAACGGCGAATTTCCCAGATCCGATCCTTCGCAATCTGCATCGACGCGGTGACGTCAACGATCGGTTCTGGCATTCCACCGCCCAGGGACCAGGGCTCGTGGAGATGAATCGCTGGCACATCGCTGAGCTCCGGACACCACTCGCGAATGAAATGGCCTTCGGGGTCATGATCCTGCCCCTGTTTGATGGGGTTGTAGATCCGAATTGTGTTGATCGACGTGCTCCCTGATTGCATCTGGCATTGGCTCCAGTGAATGCCGGGTTCGTAGTCGACGAACTGACGGGCAAGATGCAAGCCGGTTTCACGCCAAGGCAGCCAGAGGTTGTAGCTCGCGAACGACATCAACATCGCCCGCATGCGGAAGTTGATCCAGCCATGGGCTCGCAGGGCGCGCATGCATGCATCCACAAATGGCACGCCGGTGCGTCCTTCGCACCATGCCTCCATCCTCTCGACATCGCCCTGACGAATGCCACGCATGAACGGATGAAAATCGCTGAATTCAATGGCGGGCTGATCCTCCAACTTCTGGATGAAATGACAATGCCAGTGCAGCCTTGATTCAAAACTGCGGATGCCACGGCCACTGTGAGAGCGCGTGGCCTGAAGCACTTCCCGCATGGAGAGGCAGCCCCAGGCGAGATAAGCCGACAGACGCGAACACCCTTTGAAAGCCGTATTCGGGCTGGACATCGCGCGTTGGTAACGCGGCGCTCGGCACCGAAGAAAATCGTTGAGCTCTCGGAGTCCTCTCGAACGGCCACCGGTCTGACGCTGAGGGCATGGATCGTTTGCCAGTTCCCGGCAGGGACGCTCTGGGATCACACCCGGATCAATCAGCTCAAGATGCTGGAGCGACGGAGGAGCTGCAACGAGTGGCTCTGCCATCTGATTTTCCCAGCATCGAGCCCAACCGTTGCGGGACTTCATCCGGCGAACAACACCGAACTGCGGGATCTCCATCCAGGCGATACCGTTCAGCCGCGCCCAGGCCGCTACTCGCTTATCGCGCTGGTAAGTCCAGCCGTTACCGGTCTCTTCATGGCTCCAGAGGCGCGCAACACCGAATTGGCGCCTGGCACGTTCCAGCACCTCCACCACATCACCTGAACGCACCACAAGGGGTTGACCCAGCGCCGCGGTCGACTCACGCAACTCCTGAAGCGACTCGCGGCAGAACATCCACTGCCGCTCAGAAGCATCCGGCTGGCACCACAGCTCGGGCTCAACAACAAAAAGGGGCAGGAGCGGACCATATGCGGCTGCTTCGACCAATGGCCGGTGGTCAACGGTGCGCAGATCACGTTTGAACCAGACGATCTGCAGCGCTGCCATTCACTGCCCTTCAGCAGATCCGGTTCTAGTGGATGGAGCACGCCAACCACTAGCTTTTGGTTCAGAGGCATCTCTAGTCAAGATTCAGCTCCATCACATTGCACAGCCGAGTCCGAACCTTGGAGCGAAATCTGGCAATGTCCAGACGCCCCGTCATCCAGGCGGCTCCAATAAAACAAATCATCTGAAGGCCAAAAACGCCCCCATAGGCCCCATAGGCATCACCACCATTGACCGTCTGCAACAAGGTCAGCAGGCCACCTCCGCTGATGATCGCCAGGCCGGAGGAATAGGCATAGCCCGCACCCCAAATACCAAGCAGAAGGCCCGTGCGCCCGGGCTGAACAAAACTGAACATCAGGGCGAGGCAGGCGTTGATGCACACCCCGAGCGACAAACCAAAAAATGTCACTGCCACCCGAAGCAGGGGGATGGAGGCGTCGGTTCCCGCAAGCAACATCAGTGCCAGAGCAGAGCTGGCCAAGAAAGCTCCGACCCTGGCGATTCGGATTGTGCCGAAACGTTGGATCAAGACAAAACCACTGAGCGCCAATCCTCCGAAGAATCCGAGTGCAACCAAGACGTTGAGCGAGGTGGTGGCACAAACGCTCATACCGAAGACGGCGGCGCCATAGAGCTCAAGCACCGCATCGTTCAGAAACATGCTGAAGGTGAACAGACAAAGCACGCCCAGAAAGCGGCCCGCTTCCGGAATGGAACGCAAGCGCGTCAGCAGCTGGGGCAAGGCAACGCGCTGCGACTTCGGTGTGGCCTCATCGGCGAGATTATCTATCTGAGCGGTATTGGGGTGCTCCACACCCAGAACAGACACCACCCCGGAGACCCAGCAGCAGAGGAGGTGTGACAACCGTCAACCGCTCCAAACCAGCCAACAAAGCAAGAGTGCTTGCACCGGTAGTGCAGGCATCCCCAAACACCCGATTCACCAACACACTTCCGAACAGAACTCCCAGCAAACGCATCCCCCAAACCACCGACAGCACCTTTGGTCGTTCCTCTTCCGTTGTGCGATCAGCAATCAGAGCTAAAAGCGCTGTACCCCCTGCGGCAATGGCCATACCGAGGCAACAAACACTGCCGTCAACAGGAGGATCAACCAGGACAAATTCGCTGTCCCTGCGCTCTCCATGACGCGTCCGAGCCGCAACACCAGCTGGCAGGCAAGCCCAAACAGCAACGACAGAAAAAATGAGCTGCAGACGATGAAGGGAGTCCGCCGCAAACGACTGACAGGAATCCGATCAGAGCGATGACCGAACCACACTCGGGTAAACCCCGTCAGCTGTTGTGAGCCGATCGTCGCAGCAACCAGGACCGCCGGCAGTTGAAATTCTTCGATCAGTAGACGATTGAAGAGTCCAAAAGCAAGCACCCCAAAAATCCCAAGACCCAGCTGAAACAATCCCAGTTGGAGACCCAGAAGTAAGGGCCGCTGGCGCATCAAACCAATGTCAAATCGAGCAAATTATGCATGGATTGCATAAGCGAAGGGGCTCAGATCTCCTCAAAACTCCGCCGTATCTCTATCAAGATTGAAGCGAACACCAAGGGTCAAGCACCATCCGTATTGATGTCGCGCAGGCGTACATCAATCGACGCCAGTAGACCAATTGCGAACATCGGAGCTTCCTGAACGGCAAACAGGAACTTCTCTCGGTTCATCACAATGAGACGACAAAAACTCATCGCCGTTGCCGTGCTCAGGCGGCAGTGATCCTCCACAACCAACGATCCCGATCCAAAGATATGACCAACAGGAATATCTTCATGGCGATCATGTGCCGATGAATCGGTCCAAGTGAGACGAACAGACCCCTCAAGGATTCCAAACATCGTGGAACCGGTTTCGCCAGCCTTAAACACAACATCTCCCGGCTGAAGGGTGATCAACTCACCCTTGCTTGCCAGAGCGCGCATGGTATCTAACGCATGCATCGTGATGAATTGGTCAGGCTGTGGTTAGCGTTAATGCAGCCCCGAATCCACGGCGAATATCCTCCTGAGAGAGGCGACCGTCATGGTCGAGATCAAGGGCATCAAATACAGCATCACTTCCCAGCCATTCGTCACGGGTGATGCATCCATCCCCATTGAAATCATTCAGCAAAAATATTTCTTGAACGGCATGGCCGAAAGCTGCGCCTCCCTCAACTTCAGCCAAACGGTGGGCAAGCTGCTGCTCAAGGGTTTCGATTGCCTTACTGAAGCCTTTGATTCCTTCACTCAACTTGTCGGAGGCCATCCGATCGTCGGCCATCAGAGCATCAAAGCGTTCACGATCCACATGAATCTGGGCTTCCTGACAGTTGGACGATGCCGCATCAAGCTTGCGCTGAAGAACTGCAGGGCTTTCGCGTAGCTGATCAAGAAGTTTGGGGGAAATGGTCAGCAGATCGCAACCTGCAAGCTCAGTAATTTCATCCAGATTGCGGAAACTGGCACCCATCACTTCGGTGGTGTAACCGAATGTCTTGTAGTAATTAAAAATTCTGGTGACTGAAATCACACCTGGATCTTCAGGCCCTGGATAGGAATCACGACCAGTATCAGCTTTGAACCAATCGAGAATGCGACCTACAAATGGGGAAATCAAGGTGACTCCAGCCTCTGCGCAAGCCACGGCTTGACCGAAACCGAACAAAAGAGTGAGGTTGCAATGAATACCTTCCCTTTCAAGGATTTCCGCAGCTTTAATACCTTCCCATGTTGAAGCAATTTTGATCAGCACGCGATCATTGCTGATCCCGGCGTCGTTGTAGAGGCGAATCAATTTCCGACCTTTCTCCACCGTTGCGGCCGTATCCCAACTCAGCCGAGCATCAACTTCGGTGGACACTCGACCTGGAACAATCTTGAGAATCTCCTTACCGAAGATCACACTGATTTCGTCAAGGGCTTCATGCACCACATCCTCCACGGGTGCATTACTACCAATTAGCCGTCTTGAAGAACGCAGCGCTTCATCAATCAGGCTCTGATAGGCAGGAATTTGAGCTGCCGCCAGAATCAATGAAGGATTGGTTGTAGCGTCTCTAGGTGTGAATTTGCGGATCGCCTCAAGATCACCTGTATCCGCCACCACGACGGTCATCTCGGAGAGTTGATCAAGCAGAGAAACCATGGAAACACAGGCCGTGTTATCTACAACGTAGCGGGGTTGGCCAATCCGTCAGCTCATCAATGTCTTGTTCAATTCTGCAGGTTTTGACGGGCTGATTTTTTCGATAACAAGCAGGCCATCAATGATCTGTTTTGCCACTGGTACGGCAACGGTGGAGCCGTAGGCATGGGCACCCTGTGGCTCATCGACAGCCACGAAAACCACGTAGCGCGGGGACTCGATGGGAAGAGTGGCCACAAAGCTGCAGATTTTGGCTCCAGGCAGATAGATCCCGTTCAGGGCTTTCTGGGCAGTTCCTGTTTTACCGCCGATGCGATAACCCGGCGTCTTCACACCCACACCACTGCCCTGCTCAACAACTGACTCCATCCAAGATAGAACCGTTGCAGCCACCTCAGGGGTGAGCAATTTTCTCCCCGATGGCGATGCAGGTGGAGCCAAAGCACCCCCGGAGCGGAATCCTCTGGTGATATGGGGACTGACCATGCGACCACCGTTGGCCAGGACCGCATGCAGCTGCACCAGCTTGAGGGGCGTCAGCGCAAATCCCTGCCCAAAGGCGGTTGTCGCCGGCTCGATCGGATGGGTAATGAACTGCTCCTTACTTTTCAACTGACCGGCAACGGCACCGGGAAGATCGGTGTCCGGACGCTGATCAATTTCAAGCCGGTTCATCCAGTCCCAGTACACATCTGTCTTCATCCGGCCCATGGCGCGCACCATGCCGACATTGCTGGACACCTGCAGGACCTTGGCCAGCCCTACAAGTCCATTAGCCTTCTTGTCGTGGTTGTTGATCGGCCAGCCGCCGATGGTGATCCTGCCGGTGTCATGGACCCGATCCTCCGGCGCGATCGCCTTCTCCTCAAGAGCCAAGGCCAGATTGATCGGCTTGAACGTGGAACCTGGTTCGTAGAGGTCCTGAACCGACCACTCGCGGAAGCGAGCCGGTGAGAATCGCCAGTAGCGGTTGGGGTCATAGGTCGGAGTCGATGCCAGCACCAACAGCTCGCCGTTGGTGACATCCATGACAATCGCAGCGCCCTTCTTGGCTTTCCATGTCGCAACCTGGGCCGCAAGAGCTTTTGCCGCCAGCTCCTGCAGACGCGCATCGAGGGTTAACTGGAGGCGTAGATCATCCCCGTAGAAGGCTCCAGGGTTGAGATCATCCGGAAGCGGGGTGCCATCGGCTCCCCTGCGGAGACGTTGCGATTGTTCATGCCTCAGCAGGTCGTCATGACGACTCTGCTCGAGCCCCGCCTGGGGCACCCGCTCATCATTGAGGAAACCAACGACATTGGCGAAGAGCGACCCTTGGGGATAGATCCTCTGGGGATATGCCTCGAGGTCGAGACCGCTGATCCCTAGGCCACGAATGCGATCTGCCGTCTCAGAGTCCAGTCCCTCGGCAAGCCGTACCCCTGATCGGCGGTTCCCCAGTTCAATGCGCAGACTTTCCGCCGATCGAGCCAGAGGTGCCGCAAGAAGTGTCACCACATCCTCTGGAGGCCGCACCCGTCCAGGGTCGTCGCCGGGAAGATTGAAGTAACGAGGATGGGCCCAAAGACGGAACCGCTTCTCATCCATCGCAACCAGCCGACCGGTGCGATCAACGATCGGGCGACGTGTTCCGAGGGGGGCGCTTGTCTGCGTCTGCAGCCGACGGGCACGGGCTTCGAGTGCACCTGTCTGAACCAGCTGCAGCCAGGCCATACGCCCGATTAATCCTGTCAATCCCGTGCAGAGGATGAGGAAAACAATCCAGAGGCGATGGGCCGGCACTTGGGCCAACGGAACAACCCGGGGACGAGGCCTTTTCCGAACTGACGAAGACGATTTTGCTCGCATCAGTACCCCGGACGAACCCTCGGTTGTGATTGTTCATTCCGAGCGATGACGACGGAAGGATCAGAGACCACAACAGGGGAACGCTCGAGATGAATCAGATTCGTCACCTTGGTGGGGACGAATCGAGACGGGCTCGTTGTGCTGTCCAGCCAATGCTGCTCCAGGAGAGCTGTGGATTCCGTCAGCCGATGGGACAACAACTTGGTGGCCTCAAAGCGCTGAAACGCCATCGTCCAGCGGTGCTGCCAATGCAGCGTGAGACCGGCAAGAACAGCCAATGCGGCGAAAACACCCAGCAACGTGCCGTCGGCAAGACGATGCAATCCGCCCACCAAGGGGGAGCGTCGGGTGATTCTTCCGGCGGAGAAGGAGCCCTGAATCAGCTGAAGAGCACTCATCGAGAAGCGCTGATTGGATGCGGCCACCCTTGGCTGAACTATCAATGGGTCAGTGAACCATTCGGACCTGCCTGGGGCAAGCCTTAAAGCAAAAGCAGATTCAAAAACGTGATGGCATTCCAGGTGCCATGCATCAACACGCTCGGGAGCAACCGTCCAGTGCTCATACGAACCAAGCCGAGACCAACCCCCAGAACGGTGAGCGGAGCCAGTTCCCCGATACTGATGTGGGCCATGCCAAACAACAGCCCCGACCACAGCACTCCAGCGAGAGGACCGAAGCGACGGGCCAGCACCGGGAGAAGAGCGCCACGGAAGATGATCTCCTCGAACAGAGGAGCAAGAACGACTGCGGTGAAAGCGAGCAGAGCCAGTGCCAACGGATCGCGACTGCCCAACACCAGCTCGAGCAAGGGATTGCTGCCACCTGGATCGCCCACGACCTTGACCAGCACCCAACCGGTCAGCATCACCACAGGGGTGATGCGAAGCCAACCACTCAGAGCTGCCATGACAGCAGAGGCAAGCGGCTTGATGCGCCACTGAAGCCATCCCTCAGATGGCCGCTCTTGATCCGGACAGGAGGCGAGCTGACGCCGCAAGATCAGCAGACTCGGCAGCGCCATCAAGCCGTAATTGATGACCACACCCACAGCTTCACGGCGTGGACTGGCCAGGGATGCGGTCAGCGTTCCGACCAGGGGAAGCACCACAAGAGGCACTGCCACGGCGCTGACCACCACAAAGCCACCCGCTACCAACAGCGCCATATCCAGCAGGGTCAGCATCGGACCGCGCAGTTCGGGCCAGGTTTCAGCGCGACCACGCCATCGACGCCACCACTGGATGACCAGCAGCAACGTGCCTGCGAGCGCCGTCAGCAGCGGAAGCAATGCACTGAGCGCCAGCCGCACCAGGGCTGTGCGGGCCACGGCGGGGTCACTGCATTCGGCCTGAGAACCACCCTGGGCCTCGCAATCAAGCAGCTTCAACAAAGCATCAGCATCTGTTGGAACAGCAACAGACCGTCCGGACAACAGCTCAAGCAGCTGCGTCTGCCTTGGACTGCGTTGATCCGATGACGTTCCCTCCAGCGACTGCCGCAGAGCCATGCGGGGGTCGCCATTCCCTAACAGCAGCGGAACCAGGGAGGGCGGCACAGCGGGTTCCGCCAGAACGGTGATCTCCTGCTGCTGCAGATTGAGGCTCGGGGCCACCGACGGACGCGAAAGGCTGCTGACCAGGCCTGAAAACCAGATCAAGGCAGCCATGAGCAGGGACAGCAGCCCAAGCAGAATTTTCCAGGCGGGCTGGGCTTGGCGTTGGGAACTGGACGACACCCGGTCGGCTCAACTGCAGCCGATTGTCCCCTGGAATCGCTTGACCCATACGATGGCCGCGCCCTGATCCCGCACCGTGACCCTCCGTCTACTCCTGGTCCGCCACGGTCTGAGCAGCTTCAACCTTGAGCGGCGCATCCAGGGGCGTGACGACCAATCCAACCTGAGCGACAAGGGGCATGAACAGGCCCGGTGTCTTGGGGCCAGCCTGGCGGATGTGTCGCTGGACGCGGTCTACAGTTCAAGGCTGCAGCGCGCCGCAGCCACCACGGAATCTCTGTTGGAAGCCCGCGGCGGCCATGCCCCCGCCACTGTTTTCGATGACGGCCTGCTTGAGGTGGATCTCGAGCCCTGGTCAGGACTGAGCATCGATGAACTCACAGAACAGCATCCCGAGGCCTACGGCATCTGGAAACGACAACCGCTTGCGCTGGAATTAGAGCGTCGTGATGGCAGCCGCTACAGACCTCTTGGAGAGCTGATGGAGCAAGCCAAGGGGTTCATCCAGGCGCTCACCGAACGTCATCCGGTGGAGCAGGACAGCACCGTGCTGATCGTCGCCCACAATGCAATCCTGCGCTGTCTGATGCTGGCCATGCTTGGGGAGCCCGAGCATGGATTCCGACGCCTTCGGGTCGACAACACCTCGCTTTCGGTGTTCAACCTGCGGCCCGGAACAAGCGGAGCTCAGGTTCAGATCGAGTGTCTCAACAGCACCACCCACCTGCAACCTCTGCCGGCGCGGGGCAGCGGCGCAAGACTGATCCTGGTGCGACATGGCGAAACCGACTGGAACAAGGCCGGACGCTTTCAAGGACAGATCGACATCCCTCTGAACGACAACGGTCGTCGTCAAGCAGCCGCGGCCAGGGACTTTTTGAAGGAAGTTGCGATCGATCGAGCCTGGAGCAGCACCCTCTCCCGCCCCACTGAAACCGCAAGCATCATTCTCGAAGCGCACGCCGACATACCTCTCACGCAGATCGATGGTCTTGTGGAGATCGGGCACGGAGTATGGGAAGGGAAGCTTGAATCCGAAATCCGCGCCGACTGGGCAGAACTTCTCGACACCTGGAAGACATCCCCTGAAACGGTGCAGATGCCGGAGGGAGAAACCATCCAGGACGTCTGGACCCGGTCGGTGAATAGCTGGAAAGAGATCGCGACCGGGCTCAAACCAGATGAAACGGCGCTGGTGGTGGCCCATGACGCCGTCAACAAAACCATCCTGTGCGACCTCCTGGGCCTAAAGCCAGCCGACATCTGGGCTGTGAAGCAAGGCAACGGCGGCGTGACGGTGGTCGACATCGCTGCCGATCCAGGCCAGCCTGCGGTCGTGACCTGCCTGAATCTCACCTCCCACTTCGGAAGCGTGATCGACCGCACCGCGGCGGGCGCCCTCTGATCCGATGCAAGACACCCTGTTGCTGGATCCGGTTCGGATCTTGCGTGGTCCTGGGATCCCGCTTCAGCAGGGAGCGGTTTTAATCGAAGCGGGCCTCCTCATCGGCTTCGATGAGGAGGCCCGACAGCGCGGCAACGCTTTGGGTCTCAACCCAACACCCGCACCTGAGCAGCTCGTGGCTCCCTGCCTGGTGGACCCGCATTCACTGCTGCCAACCCCAGTGAGTGGAACGGTGGAGACCCTGACGAGCCTTCGCCGCTGCGCAGCAGCAGCTGGCTACGGCCAGGTGGCCCTGCTCCCAAAAGCAGACAGCTGGCGAGACCAGCCGGAGCGGTTGTTCGGTCTGCACAGCATTGGCCCATCGGATGTCCACCTCCCGCTCTGGGGAAGTTTCAGCACCGGCGGACGGGGGGAGGAGCTGGCACCCCACGCGGACCTGCTCGAACACGGCGCCATCGGACTGGCAGACGACGATCAGATGATCCCGCTGGCGTTGCTGGAACGGGGACTGTCCCTTGGGGAAATGGGTTCTTGCCCGGTGCTTCTTGCCGCAAGAGATCCCCTGCTGCAGGGAGACGGTTTCGTGCGAGAGGGCGTCGAAACCCTCAGGGCGGGATGGCCGCCGGATCCCCTGGCCAGTGAGCTGCAACCCCTGAACCAGCTGCTGACGCTTCAGCATCGCCATCCGGATCGTCAACTACGCCTGATGAACCTTTCCACAAGTGAGGCCGTTGAAGCGCTGCAACAGGTCGCAGCACGACCGTTATCCAGCGTGTGCTGGTGGCACCTTCTGGCGGAGCGGGGCTCTCTAGGAGGCGCTGAACCGGGATGTGGGGTCCGTCCATCTCTTGGGGGGACGAGGGACCGCAGCCGTTTGCGATCGGCGCTGCGGGATGGGCTGATTCAGGCCGTTGCGGTCCACGCTGTCCCTCTGGATCAGGAGGACATGCTGCTGCCGATCGATCAACGCCCCCCAGGCTTGAGTGGCCACCATCTGGTTCTTCCCGCCCTGTGGTCGGCCCTGGTGCGAGAGGAACATTTCAGCGTTGAAGAGCTGTGGCAGGCCCTAAGCTTCGGCCCCTCAGCCTTCCTGGACAGACCAGCGGAAACGCTGACGATCGGCAGTCGACGCTGGTTGCTGTTTGATCCCAATCATCCCTGGACGGTGCGTCGCGACGATCCTGCAGCACCGGGAGCCGCCAATCTCCCCTGGCTTGGGGAAACACTCAAGGGACGCGTCACGGCCTGCGGCCTCAGTCGCTGAGTAAACCGATCCGGTTCGGCGGCCAGAAGCGAACGACGGCCCGGCCGAGAATCTCCTGCTGTGGCAGGAAGGGACTCCCTGGCCAGAAGCGGCTGTCCCAGCTGTTGCTGCGATTGTCGCCAAGCACCAGCACTGATCCCTCGGGCACGGTGATGCTGAGGGTGCGGCAGGGGCTCATTCCCTGAGCATTCAGCGGACAGAGTTGTTCGACGTAAGGCTCCTCCAATGGCACGCCATTGAGGTTGACCGCACCGGTTGGGCCAACAACGACCCGGTCTCCGGCAACACCGACCACCCGCTTGATGTAGGCATCACAGGCCGGATCCCCGAGACCGGGGATCAGACCCAGCAACGGAAGATTCACCAGGCCGCAGAGAAGAGGGGAAGGCTTCTGCGGCGATCGCAACGCAGGATCGAAGGCATAGGGGGAATTGAACACCACGATCTCGCCGCGCTGCGGCGTTCTGGTTTTGTAAGTGATTTTGTCGACCAGCAATCGGTCCTGAATCTTCAGACCCGGCTGCATCGAGCCGGACGGGATGTAGCGGGCTTCGACCAGAAACTGACGAATGCCCAGATAGAGGGCCAGCATGAACACGATCGGGCCCCAGAAGTCCCAGAAGGGATGAGGCTGCGCCCCCTTCGTCTTTGATTCGTCGACTGCCAACGGGCCTGTCCGGGGAGAGTTGGTTCACGATAGGGGTGATGTTCTATGCAGCCCTGCAGCCCAGCATCTGCCGATGATCCGACCGCGCTGGCAGGGATTGCCCCAACGACCGCATCAGCGACCGTGGCATCGCTGGGACCAAACCATTGCCCTGCTTGCAGTGGCCAACCTTGCTTGGGTGCTTTTTGACGTCTCCTACATCCCCCTGCGCAATTTCTGGCTTCAACGCAATCTCTATCCACTCCCCACGTTGCCACTGGTGGTGCCGTTGCCCTGGCTGCCAGACATCACACCGTTTTACGACCAGGTCAAAGGTATTGAGCCGCATCGCAGCACCCGTCTCTACAGGGAGCAGTTCAATTCCCTGGATCTGGCCCTCAACAAGCGTGAATTGACCGATCCGCTGGTCATTTCGCTGTTGGAACAACAGCTGGAGCTCACGCAGCGGCTGATGGACACCAACCCTTTTGTGAGTTCAGGAAACACCGGTGCACTCGAAAAGATCAAAAGCCTGCTGCGCACAAGGGCCGACGAGGAGTCGGCACGCGCAGCAGCAACACAGCTGCTGGGTACGGACTACCTGAAGCAGGTGAGCTGGACTGATGAAAGGCAGTTCTGGCGAAGACAGATCCTGCCCCTGGTTGAGATCAACTATTGGAGAAGCATCGATGCCAGCGGTCAGCCAACCGATCTGAGTTGGCGGATTGACCTTCCCTTTCAACTGTTATTTCTGCTGGATATTGGCCTGCGAAGCCTTCGCCTGCGACGGCGTTACCCCGCTATCAGCTGGCGGGATGCGCTGCTGAGGCGATGGATCGATCTCCCCCTGCTGCTGCCGATCGGCCGGGTGTTGCGAATCGTTCCGGTGACGGAACGATTGTCTGAAGCCAATCTGATTCAGCTGGAGCCCCTGCGAGCTGTGATCAGTCGAGGCGTGGTGGCGCTGCTGGCCCTCGAGCTGTTTGAAGTGATCACCATCCGCGTTGTGGACGCTCTGCAGCAGCTCATCCGCTCGCCTCAGCTGCCCCAAAGGATCCGCAGCCTTTGCTCACACCAGAGCACAGACCTGAGGGCACAGCCTGAACTCATTGAACTGCTGCGCTTATGGGTGCCGCTGCTCATGGTCCAAGTGGGACCATCCCTGCGCCCGCAACTGGTGGAACTGCTTCATCACGTGCTCCGCAACAACCTCGCTGATGGTTTGGCGCCGGAATCGATCAGTCGGCAACTCGCCAGCGGTGCGGTGGATTCCCTGCTGAATGTGTCGCGCAGCACCGGGGAACGCCTGGGAACACAGGATGAGGTCTTAAGCAGCCTCGGAACTGACACCTTGGATCGGTTCTGGGAAGAACTGGCTCGGGTGCTCGAGGACGGACCGGTTCTGGAACGAAGCCAAATCCTGATGGCTTCTATGCTCGAAGAACTGAAACTCTCGAGCTTCCGTCAGCTTCGTGATCAGGGCGGGGTGGCAGAACTGATCAGCGAACTGGACGGCTTGAATTTCAACCCCTCAGCTGCTCTGCCCAGAGATCAGCCTTGAACCCAACCAACACATCACCATTGGATCTCTGGAGGAAAGGCCTCTTGATCAAGCGGCCATCTGCTGCCAAAGCATCGAGCGCTTCGTCCTCCGTCATCGCTTTGACAGCAGCTGCTCCCAAGGCGCGATAACTCTTGCCGCTTGTGTTGAACAGCGGCTTGCGATCCCCAAATTGATCAGCGGCGGCCTTGATCTGGTCGCGTGAGGGGGGATTCAAGGTGATGTCCACCACTGAATAAGGAATGCCCTCAGCATCGAGCCATGCGAGGGCTTTACGGCAAGTGCTGCAGCGGCTGTAGCTGAAGACCGTTAAGGACTCGCTCAAAATCAGCGTCCGAACAGGGCTTTCACAGCACCCACCAGGCTGTTGGAACCCCGCCCAACTCCATCTGCTGGTCGGGTTCTAACCGTGACATCACCGAAGACGCTGGCGCGGCAGCTGAGGCGGAAGTTGGCCGGACGATCGGCCAGATAGACCTCTTCAACGTCACTGCGAGGCGAAAGATTTTCGAGACCCTCGACGATTTCCATCACGCAGGTGCCGCACTGACCGACACCACTGCAGTTATTGAGGTTGTTGACACCGTTGTAGGGATTGACGCCTGCGTCCAACGACGCTTTGCGCAAATTGGCACCCTCAATGCATCCAACTTGCTGTCCTTCCTGCTCATATTGGATGGTGGGCACGGCGCAACAGTGGTATGGGTGCGAACCAACCTACAAGCATTCGGCAGAGGGCTACGGCCTCTGATCCGTCAGCGTGAAACTGCTGCGCAGGTCTTCAGCAACGGCGGCACAGCATTTGCATCACGCCAGCCCTGACGCAGAACTAAACCGCCCTCGACATGACGGATCGTCCGGAAAAATTCAGCGATCTCTTCCAGCTGGGCCGGAGCGATCTGACGGATGCTCCGAATGGCATCCTGGCGCGGGTCGGCATCAGGAATGCAAAGCAGGGTGCTGACGCACAGATTCTGCTCATGCAGCTCTAAGAGTCCGATCGGACGAGCTCGGATCAGACAGCCGGTGGGTAAGGGTTCTGCGGCAATGACCATGGCGGCCAGTGGGCTTCCGTCCAAGGCCTTGGTATTGGGCACAAACCCGTGATCGAAGGGATGACGGATGGAGGAATCCAGCACCCGCTTCAAAACCATCAGACCAGCATCAGGGCAGTAGTCGTACAGGTGACGACTGCCCGCTGGGTTCACCACCAGAAGGTGCACCAGGCCGGAGGACGGTGAGGGAGGAAGTCGACTGAGATCCATCGCGTTCAAGAGCTGCCGGAATCAAACGGTCCGACGTGGATTCGCGATCGGTGAATACCGCAATCAAAGGGAGCGAAACGCTCATTAGAGCGAGAATAAAACCTCTGAGAGCTCGGAGAGGCAAGCCCGGACTGAACGGCTCCTCTCCGGCTTCAGACGACGGATGGCTGTCGTCTTGTAGAGGGACTGCAGGTTGTGAAGCCATGTTGTTGGTCCGGCACGCCGGACCTTTCATCCCAGTCAAATATCAACGGATTCTGTCACCGACGGGACATTCACGCAGCAGGACGATCTTTCCGCTCACGGCGGGACGCAAGATCCGCAGGTGATTCGTTGAACGATTCGAGATGAATTCGAATTCCCTTGAGCTCCTCAAGAATGGCCCCAAGCATCTGCTGCGTTGCCGTTGAAGGAGAGTTCAGAACCTCAACCGTTACTTCCTTGATCCGAAGAACATCTTTGGCGAAACGAGCAACCTCGTTTGGATGAAAAAGAAGTGGATCCTTCTGATCACTTCGATATTCAGGATTGAGCTTGCGGGGGTTGAACGGGGGATTGAGATTTCTTGTATCTGTATTTGTGTATCGGTAAACCGAAGCCCTGGAGCGGTTCAGCGACTTCTGAACATCGTCGATGCCAACAAGTGCGTCACCACTGGATCCGGAAGCAATATTTTCGATGGCCATCTCCACGGATTGTTGAACCTGGGATGTGACGGATTCAACCGACCGAGGAAACATGAGACAGGCCTAGGACAGGCTGGACTCCGCGGACGGTAGCAGCCAAGGCTCGTGCCGCACAGAGGTTTCGTCTGGCAGGAGACAGTTTTCGAATCGACCGGATATTGAGCGATGATAGCTTCTCGCATCCTCGATTCCTGTGTTGCCATGCGCGTCTCCCGCCAAATGCTGGTGACGCTGCGCGATGTGCCAGCAGAAGCCGAGATCGCCTCCCATCAATTGCTCCTCCGTGCCGGTTACATCCGCCGCGTGGGATCCGGGATCTACGCCTACCTCCCCTTGATGTGGAAGGTGATCCAACGCATCACCAAAATCGTCAGGGAAGAGATGGGTCGCGCAGGCGCCCTTGAGACCCTTCTTCCACAGCTGCATCCCTCTGAGCTGTGGCAACGCAGTGGGCGTTGGCAGGGCTACACGGCAGGGGAGGGAATCATGTTCCACCTGGAGGACCGCCAGGGACGGGAACTGGGACTCGGCCCGACCCATGAAGAGGTGATCACAAGCCTCGCTGGGGAGTTGTTGCGCTCCTACCGCCAACTGCCGGTGAATCTGTATCAGATCCAAACCAAATTTCGCGATGAGATCCGGCCTCGCTTCGGCTTGATGCGAGGGAGGGAATTCATCATGAAAGATGCCTATTCCTTTCATGCAAGCGAAGAGAGCCTTCAAGGCTCCTACGCAGCCATGGACGAGGCCTATCGGCGAATCTTCTCCCGATGCGGACTTGATGCCGTTCCCGTTGATGCGGACAGCGGAGCCATCGGCGGTGCCGCGTCACAGGAGTTCATGGTGACCGCCGACGCAGGCGAAGACCTGATTCTGATCAGTGACGACGGTCTCTATGCCGCAAATCAGGAGAAGGCCATCTCCTGTCCCCACAAACCCATTCCTCTCGAAACTGGAGAGTCAGCCACCCTGAAAACACCCGGACAGGGGTCCATCGAATCGCTCTGCGAAACCCAGGGCTGGCATCCCTCCCAGGTGGTGAAGGTGTTGATGCTGTTGGCCCGGATGGAAGACGAGAGCGAAAAACCTCTCCTCGTGGCACTGCGGGGAGACCAGGATCTCAATCAGGTCAAGCTGGTCAATGCCCTCAGTCGCTTGCTGGATCAAGGGGTTCTGGACTGCCGTCCGATCACCGTGGAGGAGACGGCCCGCCAAGGACTGGACCCTCTTCCGCTCGGCGCCATCGGCCCCGACCTTGACGATGCTGTACTCAAAGGTGCAAGCAGCTGGGCGCCATCCTTCATTCGTCTGGCCGACACCACCGCCACTGAACTGGATCGGTTTCACTGCGGCGGCAACAGCCACGAGCTTCACCGCTGCCACTGCGATTGGGAGACTCTGGGGGGGCGACCCGAGGGGCAAGACCTGCGCAATGCCCGCGCCGGTGAAGCATGCGTGCACAACCCAAAGGCCCGCTTGCAGGACAAGCGGGGGATTGAAGTGGGTCACATCTTTCAACTGGGCCGCAAGTACTCAGAAGCGATGGACAGCCGCTTCACCAATGAAAACGGACGCGATGAAGCCTTCTGGATGGGGTGCTACGGCATCGGGATCTCGCGTCTTGCGCAAGCTGCCGTTGAACAGCACCATGACGAAGCTGGAATCTGCTGGCCAACGGCCATTGCCCCCTTTGAAGCCATCGTGGTGGTGGCCAACATTCAAGATGAGGCCCAGCTGGCCCTTGGTGAAGCCACCTACTCAACCCTTCTTGAGGCGGGAATCGACGTTCTGCTGGACGACCGCAAAGAGCGTGCCGGGGTGAAATTCAAGGATGCTGATCTAATCGGAATCCCATGGCGCATCGTGATTGGCCGCGATGCAGCTGAGGGCAACGTTGAACTGATTCAGAGATCGAATCGCGAGATGAGCAAGCTGCCCCATGCTGAAGCCACCTCCAGCCTTCTCAGGGCTTTGCGCCCCTAAAGTCTTTCAAAATCGCCTTTGCCATGCTCAGCGCCCTGGCCCGCCTTACGCAGTCGTTATCACGGTTGGCGATTGCCCTAATGCTTGGTTTGTCTCTGCTGCTCACTGCTTGCAGCGGTGAGGCCGATGCGCGGCTCACAGGTGATTACGTGGAAGACACCGTGGCGGTGTCCCGGAACTTGCGGGAGGTGATCGACCTACCCCAGGACTCAGAAAATCACGCTGAGGTTGAAGCCGAAGCACGGGCGCTGATCAGCGAATACGTGTCGCGCTACAGACCGCAACCCAGGGTGAATGGCTTGAGCTCTTTCACAACGATGCAAACAGCGCTCAATTCGCTTGCAGGCCATTACGCCTCCTACGCGAATCGCCCCATACCGGAGGCCCTGCACGACCGCCTTGCCAAGGAACTGTCCAAAGCTGAAAAATCGGTTATTCGCGGCAGCTGAAGCACAGATCTCATCACTCCTTTGACAGGTTCACGCCAAATCTGAGATAGTCGCGGATTGTGCAGATTCGCGGCTTCGGGCCGCAATGTCTTTGGCCAACGTTGTCGTCATCGGAGCGCAGTGGGGTGACGAAGGAAAGGGGAAGATCACGGATCTCCTCAGCCGCTCTGCAGATGTGGTGGTTCGCTACCAGGGTGGAGTGAACGCCGGGCACACGATCGTTGTTGACGACCGTGTGCTCAAGCTGCATCTGATTCCTTCCGGAATCCTCTATTCAGAGACAATTTGTCTGATCGGATCGGGCACCGTGATCGATCCGAAGGTGATGTTGGGCGAGCTAGACATGCTCATCGCCAACGACATCGACATTTCCGGGCTTCAGCTGGCATCGACCGCCCACGTGACGATGCCGTACCACCGGCTGCTGGACCTGGCGATGGAAAAGCAACGCGGCGAGCGGCGCATCGGAACCACAGGTCGTGGCATCGGTCCCACGTACGCCGACAAATCACAGCGGAGCGGAATCCGTGTGATCGACCTGTTGGATGAACAGCGTCTGAGACTCCGGCTGGAAGGCCCTCTGCAGGAGAAGAATCAGCTTCTGGAAACCATCTACGGCGTCGAGGCACTGGATGCTGAAGCCATCGTGCAGGAATATCTGGGCTACGGAAAGCGGCTCGCTCCCCACGTTGTGGAGTGCACGCGTGCCATTCATCAGGCAGCAAGGAACAAACAAAACATCTTGTTCGAGGGAGCCCAGGGAACCCTGCTGGATCTCGACCACGGCACGTATCCATATGTCACCTCCTCCAATCCGGTATCCGGGGGCGCCTGTATCGGCGCTGGGGTAGGTCCAACCCTGATCGATCGAGTGATCGGGGTGGCCAAGGCCTACACCACCCGTGTGGGTGAAGGCCCCTTCCCAACCGAGCTGAGCGGTCACCTGAATGATCAGCTCACCGAACGGGGCGGTGAATTCGGAACCACAACTGGGCGGCGTAGGCGCTGTGGCTGGTTCGATGGTGTGATCGGACGCTACGCCGTTCAGGTGAACGGCCTTGACTGCCTGGCGGTGACCAAGCTCGACGTGCTTGATGAACTCGATGAGATCCAGGTCTGTGTGGCCTATGAACTGGACGGCGAACGCATCGAGCACTTCCCAAGCAGCTCCGAAGATTTCGCCCGCTGCCAGCCCATTTTCGAGACATTGCCCGGGTGGCAGTGCTCAACGGAGGATTGCCGCAAGCTCGAAGACCTTCCCAGGGCCGCGATGGACTACCTGCGGTTCCTGGCTGATCTCATGGAAGTCCCCATCGCCATTGTCTCGCTGGGCGCGAGCCGCGATCAGACCATCGTGGTGGAGGATCCCATCCACGGCCCCAAGCGCGCGCTGCTCAGCGCCTGATCCACTAAAGGGCATACTGCGTTGCTGTTTCCATACCTGTTATGGCTCCCGATTCCCGCTTCCCCAGCAGCTGCAGCCTGGATGTCGTTGGGATCGGCAACGCCATTGTTGATGTGCTCGTCCAAACCGACGATGCCTTCCTGAACGACAACGGCCTGCAAAAAGGTGGCATGGCCTTGATCGACGAGACCCAGGCCGGAACCCTCTATTCCGCAGGAGGTGATGGCTTGGAAACCTCCGGCGGATCAGTGGCGAACACCGTTGTGGGAATCGCCCAGTTGGGCGGTCGTGCCGGCTTCATCGGTCGAGTGCGCGATGACAAGCTCGGCACGATTTTCAGCCGAGACATCCGTGCTGTAGGGGCTCGCTTCGACACCCCTGCCGCAACAACAGGGGCCACGACCGCACGTTGCCTGATCTACGTGACGCCCGATGCCGAGCGCACGATGTGCACTTTCCTCGGCGCTTCAACACAGCTGGAGCCTGAGGACCTGGATCTTTCGATGGTCCAACAGACCAAGGTTCTCTATCTCGAGGGCTACCTCTGGGACAGCCCAGCTGCAAAACGCGCCTTTATCGCAGCAGCCGAAGCGTGCCGCGCCGCCGGAGGCAAGGTTGCGCTTTCTCTTTCGGACGGGTTCTGCGTGGACCGTCACCGCGAAAGCTTCCTGGAGTTAGTGAACGGTCATGTGGATGTGCTGTTTGCCAATGAGGTGGAGATCATGTCTCTCTACAAAACCGAAGACATCAACAGCGCCATCGAGGCTGTGCGGGGATGCTGTGAAGTGATTGCCATCACCCGAGGTAGTGAGGGTTCCGTGGTGCTCAGCGGTGAGCAGCGTCTGGACATTGGCATCGTCAACCTCGGTGAGCTTGTTGACACCACCGGTGCAGGCGATCTGTACGCCGGTGGTTTCCTGCATGCCTACACCCAGGGGGAAGAGCTGCAACGTTGCGGGGAATTGGGAGCGCTCTGTGCAGGACAAATCGTCACCCAGTTGGGAGCTCGCTCCCAGGTGTCTCTCCAGCAGCTTGCGACGACCCACCTGAACTGATTTCCGCAAGAGCCCATTGGCCATAGGCCGATGCGGCATCCACCGGCCAGCTCAGCCATTCGGGCGTTTCGTAGCTGTGCAGGTCCATCACGGTCTCACGCAACACATCAAGACAGCAGGAACTGGTCTTGAGGAGCAACTGGACTTCGCTGTCCCGCTCCAACCGACCGTTCCAGCGATACATCGACCTCTGAGGCTGAAGACTGACGCAGGCGACCAAGCGGCGTTCCAGCAAAGCCTCAGCCAGGGCTTCAGCCCGCCCCTGATCGCCTTCCGTGGTCAAAGCCACAACAAGGCGGGAGGTTTCAGTCATGGGTTGATTGGAGGGGTGATGACGAGGGACCGGAAAGACAGCGCAACAGATCCGCCTCACAGTCCACAGTCTCAACACCCGCCGGTGGGGCTGGCCGACGCAGGAGCAGCAGATCCAGATTCAGCTCATCACTGACACGCCGCCAGAGCCGCTCCGTGACACCACCGGACTGTCGACAGAGGACGGTGGTGATGCCCCATCTCCGACAGAGAGCCCGTTCAATCGAACCTGGCTCCGCTCCCTGCAGGGGCCTCAGGACCGCTAGGTGGTCTGGAGGTAATCCGGCCGCCAACGCCAGGCGTAAACCTGTGGCTGAGGGAAGGCAGCGGGCGAAAACCTCAGCTCCCGCGGCACGCGCAACCGCATGGGCCATCGACAAATGACGACCACCGATCGCCAGAAAGAGACTGCGTCCATGTATGTCGGCTTGCGCCAGGTCACCCCATTGATTCAGCAAGCACCCTTTATCTCCGCGTTCCAGAGACCGTTCGAAACGCAGCAATGGCTGACCTGCAGCGGCACACGCGCGTTGCAGGTCAGCACTGATCTGGCACGCAAACGGATGCGTCGCATCCACAACGCAGCGGAACGGGAGATCGGCCTTCAGTGCCGCCGTGATGTCTTCAGGCCCCTGAAGAGCTCCAACGTTGATCTGATCGAGATCGAGTTCTGAGTAGGCGCATGCCGCTGCAGCCGTGACAACGCTCACGGACACTCGCCAACCATGACGTTCCAGAGCTGCGGCAAGCTGCGGACCTTCCCCCGTTCCAGCCAAAAGCCAGATTCGGTCCTGGCGAAAGCCGCGACCTTGCATCAGGATGACCCCCGAAAACGGTGATGACCATGAACCACTGCGTGCTGGAAGTGGAAGTGATCGACGCTCCGACGGTTCGATACACCCAGGACAATCAAACCCCGATCGGCGAAATGACCGTTCGATTCGATGCCCTGCGGGATGGTGACCCCCCCGGGGAACTCAAGGTTGTGGGCTGGGGGAACCTGGCCCAGGAGCTTCAGAACAAGGTGCAGGTTGGTCAGCGACTGATGCTTGAGGGGCGTCTGCGCATGAACACGGTGCCCCGACAGGACGGCATGAAGGAAAAGCGGGCGGAATTCACCCTGGCAAGGATGCACCATGTCGGTGGCGCCGCAGCTCCATCCAACCCGACGAGCAAAGCAGCGGCGCCATCCGCACCTGCTCCAGCGAAGGCGGAACCGGAGGCCGCCAACTGGAATGCGGCTCCCCTGGTGCCGGACACCGACGAGATCCCGTTCTGATCTCACCGGGATCCTGAATCCTCCAGCAATTCACCTGCGCGCACGATCATCTGGCCAAGCTCCCTTTCCAGAGCTGCCAGATCAAGCCGCAGATCAACCCAACGTCCGCTGTCGATCTGTTGCAGCAACCAAGCCCGATCGGTATCGAGCTGCTGGAGCAGGTCCTCTAACTCCTCTCTGGAGGCACCGGTCAAGGTCAAGGCTGGGCATCGCCTCTCCATCCTGATGGCCGGGAGGTCACAATGGCGTCCTTGACATGGCGTCCATGAAGGA
>QCUJ01000003.1 GCA_003210795.1 Synechococcus sp. AG-679-B05
CACCAAGCAGATCGGCCTGGAGAGCAATCCGGTTGCGATCACGACAGGCCATCTGCAACACAGGCTCCAGGCCAGCGTCCTGAAGCAGGCGACAAACGGCCAGGCTGCTCATGCGCATCACCGCCCGGCTGCCATCAGTGACGTTGACAGCATGAACACGTCGCTTGAGAAGGTCGCCCATCGCGAGGGCATTGGAGGGATCCCCACCCCTCGGAGGCATCACTTCAGCTGTGAAAATCTGTTGCCCAGACTCAATGGTGCGCTGGAGCGCCGTTGTCAAACCGTAACTCGTGAATCCGAATAACTATGCAGGATCGCTAGCCCAAATCAGCACTAAGCTTTGCGCAAAGGGGTGTTGCTACCCATGGCCACAGACGATCCAACAGATCCTCTGACCATCGCACTCTCAGCTCGCGAGATTGAAATCATCGAGCTGGTGGCTGATGGGCTCACCAATCAGGAAATTGCCGACAAGCTGACCATCAGCAAGCGCACGGTCGACAACCACGTGAGCAACGTCTTTACCAAGACTGGATCAAAGAACAGGGTCGCCCTTCTCAACTGGGCTATGGATAACGGCAGAATCTGCCGTGACGGCTTCAACTGCTGCGCCCTTCCAGAAAACGACTCCCCCGAATCCTGAAGGAGGTCACGACGGGCTCCGGCAGATCCTGCAGGGATCCTGAGGTCAGCGGGATCTCGAAGAGGGCGGCATATTCCAGACAGGCATCAATGCTCCCGCCAGCGAAGCGGAGAAACCCTTGTCTGTCATAAAGGCCAACCATCAGCGAACAAGGCTGAAGCTTTGCTCAAATCTAAAGGAAATCAGCAGAAACTTCCAGGGGTTCAGAGGACCGCTTGGAACCCATTGAGATAGGGCATGTGCTCCATCAGAGCATCCACCTGTGGACCGTTGTCGAGCAATTGGGATGTGGCGTCCCAGCGCCCGCTGCGGAGCATCTCGCCAGGGCCAGAATCCACTGCAACCTCCCAGCTCTCCTCCTCGGTCGACAGCTTCATCTCCTCGAGGTTCAGCGACCAGGAGCGAGAGGGATCGGCCTGAACCAGCGCTTGGATCGCCTTGATTTGATCCGGTGCCGCAGTCATGCAGGGGATCCCGAGAGCAAGGCAGTTTCCGAAAAAGATCTCGGCAAAGCTGACCCCCACCACGGCGCGGATTCCCCAGCGCATGAGCGCCTGAGGTGCGTGTTCCCGACTGGAGCCACAGCCAAAGTTTCCATTCACCATCAGGATCAACGCTCCCTGGAACCGAGCCTGATCAAAGGGATGCTCCCCATTCAGCTCCTTCCGGTCATCCGCAAAGACTTGATCTCCAAGGGCATCGAAACTGACGCACTTGAGGAAGCGGGCAGGAATGATCCTGTCGGTGTCGATGTCTTCACCAGCGACGACGAGAGCACGGCCTTCAACCAGCTGAATCGGCCCGGAAGGGAAGCTGGACATCACAAATCCGGTTGAGTGGAGAGGGAGCGAACGTCGGTCACACGACCGTGAACAGCAGCAGCAGCCACCATGGCCGGGCTCATCAGCAGGGTGCGGCCACTGGCGGAGCCCTGACGGCCCTTGAAGTTGCGATTGCTGGAGCTTGCACTGATCTGACGCCCCTCCAGACGATCGGGATTCATCGCCAGGCACATGGAACAACCCGGCTCACGCCACTCGAAGCCTGCCGCCCGAAACACCTGATCCAGCCCCTCCGCCTCCGCCGCCTTGGCCACCTGCTCAGAACCAGGCACCACAAAGGCCCTGATTCCATCTGCCACCTGACGACCTCGGGCGACGGCAGCAGCAGCCCTCAGATCACTGAGACGACCATTTGTACAACTACCGATGAAGCACACATCCACCGGGACACCGGCGATGGGAGTTCCCGGTTGCAGATCCATATACCGATAAGCCTCTTCGGCCATTGGACGCTCACCAACCTCAAGGCTTTCAGGCATGGGGATGGATTCATCAATCCCCAGACCCTGCCCCGGTGTAATGCCCCAGGTCACCGTCGGAGCAATGGCTGATGCATTGAACACCACCTCATCGTCGACCACGGCATCCGCATCACTGGCCAAGGAGCTCCACCAGGCCACAGCACGATCCCAGTCCTCCCCCCTGGGGGCATGGACTCGGCCGTTGAGGTAGTCGAACGTCACCTGATCGGGGTTGACGTATCCACAGCGTGCGCCCCCCTCGATGGCCATGTTGCAGATTGTCATCCGCTCCTCCATCGACAGAACCTCAATGGCAGGGCCAGCGAATTCATAGGCATAACCAACACCGCCCTTAACCCCGAGCGTGCGAATCACATGGAGCACCAGATCCTTGGCGGAAACACCATCGGTGAGCTGGCCATTCACCTGGATTCGACGCACTTTCAGCTTGTTCATTGCCAGGCTCTGACTCGCGAGAACATCACGCACCTGACTGGTGCCGATACCGAAAGCGATCGCACCGAACGCACCATGGGTGGAGGTGTGCGAGTCGCCACACGCCACGGTCATCCCTGGCTGAGTCAGACCCAGCTCTGGAGCGATCACATGCACAATTCCCTGTCGACCACTGCCCAGGCCGTTCAGCACAATGCCGTGTTGAGCACAGTTGCGTTCCAGGGTGCTGAGCATCTCCTCAGCCAAGGGATCTTCAAACGGGCGCTGCTGCGAAATGGTGGGGACGATGTGATCGACCGTGGCAACGGTTCGCTCCGGACAACGCACGGTCAGTCCTTTGTCCTTCAGGGCAGCAAAGGCCTGGGGGCTGGTGACTTCATGGATCAGATGCAGACCCACGAACAACTGGGTGGATCCACCGGGAAGTTCCGTCACCCGATGCAGATCCCACACCTTGTCGTAAAGGGTGCCGGAACTCAACAGTCGCTCTGCGCAGAGGATTGACCCTAGGACTGAGCCAGCAAGCGCAAACGCAACAGATCAAGAGCACGAATCAGTGTGAGTTGCTGTATCGCCCCACGCCCGCGGCGTTCACCGAAACGAAGTGCTGCCGATTCACAGCCATCAGGCCCTGCCACAGCCACGTGAACCAGGCCAACGGGCTTCTGGGGGGTACCACCACCAGGGCCAGCGATGCCACTCACAGCCACCCCCCAATCGGTCTCCAGCCGATCACGCACTCCTTCTGCCATGGCCCTGACCACCTCATCCGAGACGGCCCCATAAACTTCCAACAGATCCAACGGAACACCCAGCTGACGCCGCTTGACCGCGTTGCTGTAGGCAATTACCCCACCGGCAAATGCCGCCGATGAACCTGGCACCGCGGTCAATGCTGCACCAATGCCACCCCCGGTGCAGGACTCCGCCACCGCCAGGGTCTGGTGATGGCGGCGCAAATGGTCCAAGACAACTGACGCCAGGCTGTCGTCATCACTGCCGTAGCAAAGCACTCCAGTGCGTTGACGCAGGTCCGCTTCCAAGGGGTGCAGCAATGCTTCTGCCTCGACTGAAGATGCTGCACAAGCGGTGAGCCGCAGTTTCACGTCGCCGAGGGATGCATAGGGCGCCACTGTTGGGTTGGAGCCCTCAAACAAATCAGCCACCTGCTCGGCAAGGTTCGATTCACCGATACCGCTGAACCGCAGCACCCGACTGACGAAAACGCCCACTGTCCCTCCATTCTGCTGCAGCCAAGGCTCAGCAGTCTCCTGAAACATCGCCCGCATCTCCGAAGGCACTCCCGGGAAAGTGAGGATTGTGAAACCAGGCTTCGGAGACCAGATCATCCCGGGGGCTGAACCGAGTGGGTTGGGCAGAACATCAGCCCCCTCTGGCAACGAGGCCTGACGACGGTTGCAAGGGGCTACGGGGCGTCCACCGCTGGACAACTTCGCCTGAATCTCCTGCCAAAGCTCCGGATGTTCCCGCAGCGGTGTGTCAAACGCGGCCGCCAGCGACTCCGTTGTGAGGTCATCGGGCGTTGGGCCAAGCCCTCCGGTGGTGATCAGAACACGACTGCGGGTCGCCGCCTCGCGCGCAGCCATTGCCAGTCGCTCCGAGTTATCGCCCACCACGGTCTGGCGGTAATGAGGCAATCCCAGAGCCGCGAGTCGTTGTGCAATCCAGCGTGCGTTGCCATTGAGGATGTCTCCGAGCAACAGCTCAGTACCCACACACAAAATCTCAACACCGGCCTCAGCCATGGGGATCACGGATCGAAGCCGGGTCAGCCACGGCTGAAGGAGATGTCTGGCACAGAGCCCGTTCCGTCTGCAGTTGCCTGCGGCTGATCACAACCGTGGCCACCAGAATCGCTGTTGCCAGACCCAACCAGAGAAACCTCATCTCTGCATTGGCAACGACCAGGGCAAGCGCCGCCAGCCACTGGGTGAACACGTAGATCAAAAGAACCGTGCGTCGATGGCTGAAACCGGCTCGAAGCAACCGGTGGTGCAGATGGCGCCGGTCTGGATAGAACGGTGATCGGCCTTCCCGCAGACGGCCCATGATCACTGCAGACATATCGGCCAAAGGCAGCGAAAGAATCAACAAAGGCAACACGAGACTGACGGTTGTCAATCCTTTGGCTGGGCCAACAATGCTGACCGCCGCCAGCGTGAACCCAAGGAAGTAGGACCCTCCATCGCCCATAAAGATCCGGGCCGGGTTGAAGTTATGGCGAAGGAAACCGAGACAACAACCAGCAAGTGCTGCGGCCAGGAAGCCAGCCGCAACCTGATGCAACGAGAAGCTCACAGAAATCAGACCCACCGCAGCGATACCGGCAACGCCTGCAGCGAGACCATCCAGGCCATCCAGCCAGTTGATCGCATTGGTGATACCAACCAACCAAACCACGGTGGCCAACAGACTCAACCCATCACTGAGCACCAGAGCGGACCCTGAACTGTTCAACCAAGGCAGATCGATGGCTCCGATGCGGACTCCCTGGCTCCATATGATGCTGGCGACTGCGAACTGGCCAATCAATCTCGGCCAGGGAGAAAGCTCGAAGAGGTCGTCGGCGAACCCAATGCAAAAAAAGCAGAGTGATCCGGCGAGCGTGCTCCAGATCAACTGATCACGCTCGGGAGCGAGCAGGCCAAATCCCCCAAGCACCCAGATAACCGTCAGGGCAAGGAGAAAGCCCAGCACCATCGCAATGCCGCCCAGACGCACCATTGGTCTGTCGTGCTGCTTGCGCGGATCAGGCTTGTCGGTAAGACCAAGGCTCAGGCCGAAACTTCGCACCATCGGAGCCAAGCCAGTGGTCACAACAGCAGCCGTACCAAAGCTCAGCGTGGCAACCGCTAGCGGGCTGGCAGCGAGATTCACGCGGGCTCCGGGATCAGAACAGCCCTTTCGACAAGGGAATGTTCAGATCCTAGGAAGCTCGAACGATGGGAACCAACTTCTCTTGGTCCAGTCAGGCAAGCGCCGGTTCACGTGCATCCGCATAGAGGGGGAAGCGCTGGCAAAGCGACTCGACCCGTGCGAGGCAGAGCTGCTGAATCGCATCATCCTCGGGGTTGAGAATGCGGTCAGCAATGACATCCGCGACCTCACGGAACGCATCAGCATCGAAGCCACGGGTGGTCAGTGCTGCTGTCCCCAGTCGAAGACCACTGGTGACGAAGGGGGATTCAGGATCAAAGGGAACCGTGTTCTTGTTCGCGGTGATGTGCACATCGCTAACGAGTAGATCGGCCACCTTGCCGGTCATTCCAATGCCACGAAGGTCCATCAGCACCACATGGTTGTCGGTGCCTCCACTCACAACATCGATGCCACGAGCGATCAATCGCTCCGCCAGAGCGCCTGCATTAGCGACCACCTGCTGGCTGTAGGCCTTGAAGGAGGGCTGCAACGCCTCGCCGAATGCCACAGCCTTGGCTGCGATCACGTGCTCAAGCGGTCCACCCTGGCTTCCGGGGAAAACCGCCTTGTCGAACTTCTTGGCGAACTCCGCATCACGGCAGAGGATGAGGCCACCTCGTGGACCTCGCAACGTCTTGTGCGTTGTCGTGGTCACCACGTCGCAGTGGGGTACTGGGCTGGGATGCACTCCAGCTGCCACAAGGCCTGCGATGTGAGCCATATCCGCCAGCAGGTAGGCACCCACTTCATCTGCGATGGCGCGGAACGCCGCGAAATCAATCGTGCGCGGGTATGCGGAATAGCCGCAAACGATCAGTTTCGGCTTGTGCTCGACAGCAAGCTGACGGATCGCGTCCATGTCCAGACGCTGGGTATCCCGATCAACTCCGTACTGAATGACGTTGAACCATTTGCCGCTGACATTGACGGGCGAACCATGGGTGAGATGTCCTCCATGGGAGAGGTCCAGACCCATGATTGTGTCGCCGGGCTGAAGCAGGGCAAGAAAAACTGCGAAGTTGGCCTGAGCGCCGCTGTGGGGTTGAACATTCGCCCAGGCAGCGCCGAAGAGTTCCTTCGCACGCTCAATCGCCAGTTCTTCGATGGCATCGACGTGTTCACAACCCCCGTAATAACGCTTACTGGGGAGACCCTCGGCGTATTTGTTCGTCAGCACGGAACCCTGAGCCTGCATGACGGCCCTAGATGCAAAGTTCTCAGAAGCAATGAGCTCGAGGTGCGTCTCCTGGCGTTGAAGCTCCTGCTCAATGAACCCCGCGATGGCTGGATCCGCTTGGGCTAATTCAGCATCGATGGAGCTGCCGGAGACCTGGCTCATTGGTTTTGACAATCGTGCGTGAGCTGAGGGTAAGAAATCGCTACGGCACTGGGTCCTGTTAAGACAAAAAAAACTGCCCCGAAAGGCAGTTAACAGCGCGCCTGGAGAGATTCGAACTCCCGACCCTCTGATCCGTAGTCAGATGCTCTAATCCGCTGAGCTACAAGCGCTGGCGTGAATCCATGAGACCCCATCGAGGGTCCCGGCGTCAACTCGAACCCAACCCGCGCCAGGATTGAAACAGTTCCGAATCACTCTGAAAGATGCCGATTCGCTGGTACGGACCCGCTGACAAAAATGATCCGACCTATTGCCATTTCGAGCGGATCGTCAACTTTTGCCTTCACGCAGGTGTTTTTGCCGCCATCAACAGCGGCATCTGGTTCCTGCAGGAGATGCGCCATCCCTTGGCCGATGGGACCCTGCCATGGATCACTGGAAGCTGGCTGACTCTTCTAATCGGGCAGCTGATCAGCGTGATCATGCGGCGACCCAAAGCAGCGGAACCCGCAGATTGACGTCAGGATTGAGCCCAACCTTGCTGATCTGCTGATGTCTCTGCCAGCTACCGAGCTGCAAGATTTGCAAAGTGCCCTCTCCGATCGCCTCTACATCCAGATTTCTGGTTGGCATCTGTACTTGGGCGACGCCAACCTGGCGAAGGCCTTGGCGATCGAATGCAGCGCCAGAGTCAACGAAAGCGCGGCGGTGGCTGCACGCAAATCCCTTGAAGCCGTATCAGTTCCGATTGCAGGGGGGGCCAGTCAAATGCCGTTGGCACGATTGATACCTCCGGCCCAGCTGCGGGACCTTGAGGAGATCCTGGAGCCGTACTGCCGATAAAGTCGGAAACCGATCGCACGATCAAGAGGTGTTGATCATTGAGGTCACCAACGCCCGTGAGGTGGTTCGTCAACGCATTGGTCGGTTGGGAGCACGGCTGATCGGCAAGGTCGTGGACCCCGAACAGCAGGTGGAGGAGGCGTTGATTCAAGAAATGGAAAACGCCTTTAAGGAATTTGGTATCGAAGCCAAGATCACCTCGGTTTCAGGTCCCCAGACCATCGGCCGCGACAGGCTTGAGGTTCCCCTCCAGGTGAGAGCGATCAAAGAGGTAGAACTCGACTGAACCCTTGCCATCAGCGCCTTCGCAGCCGGCGACGGAGAGCAGAGGCGATCTGGGTCACTTCAGGATTGCCAAAGGCTGTTCCAGCTCCCCAGTACACCAACAGTCCCAGGCTGGCCGGAACGGCGATCTGCCAGATCAAGCCCATCCAACCGGAAGGCCAGACCACCCATGCCATGAGGCTCCAGGACGCACATGTGGCCAAACCTGTTGCCAGAGCAAGCCTTGCCGCATCAAGACCCCACTGCCGAAGGGGTAAACCCTCCAGCCTTCGCTGCAAAGTCAGAAGCAAAAGAAGGCAGGTGAGAACGTTGATCGCCACCGTGGCCAGCACCAGCCCCGGCGCTCCGAAGTTGAACGGAGACTGATTGCCCCAGGGCGTGGGACCACCGACCAGCAGCCAATCGAACAGCACATTGAGACCGATCCCTGCCACTGAAAAACGGAACGGTGTTGTGCCATCGCCAAGGGCATAGAAGACCCGAACCAGAACATCTCTGCCGAGATAGGCCGGCATCCCAAGGCCATAGGCCATCAACAGGCCTGTCACCAGCCGCGCGGCATCGGCATCAAAAGCGCCCCGTTGGTACACGAGCGCAACGATGGGAGTCCCGAGCGCAATGAACAGACCACCCAGCGGCAACATCGACGCCGTGGACAACATCAAGCCCTGGCGGATGCGATGAATCAACTGAGGCCGATCCTTAGGCTGTGTGAGTCGAGCGAACGTGGGCAATAACGGCACCAGCAAAGCGTTGGAAATCAAGCCAAGCGGCGTCTGAACAAGCAGATTCGCGTAACCGAGACCAGCAGCGGCACCAGCGATCCCCGATGCAAAGAACAGATCGGTGAACACATTGATCTGGAGCATTCCAGAAGACAGGGTTGCCGGACCCATCACGGCCCAAACCTCACGGACACCGGGATGCCGCCAATCCCAGACGAGTTGAAAGCGGGCCAGACCCTGACGCATCAATGCGGGCAACTGAATTAGCCACTGGAGGATGGCCCCCACCAGGGTGGCCGCCGCCAACATCACACCACCGGTCATGGCAGCAGCTGGGAGCGCGATCTCCCCACCGAGCTGCCACCAGAGCAGACCCACTCCAGTGATCATGGCCAGGCTGGACATCAGCGGTGATATCGCTGGAATCCAGAATTCGTCTGCCGCATTGAGCGAGCCGAAGCCAAGACCGATCAAGCCGGCGAAGAGCGCCATCGGCGCCATCACTTGCAGCTGAACGACGGCGATGGCATGCAGCTCAGGGCTGAGACCTGGCCCAACAAGAGCGATCAAAGGATCCGCTGCAAGCACGAGGATCACCGTCACCAGCAGCAGAAAGGCACTAACGCTGGTGTTCAAGGCCGCAAGGATGTGGGCTCCCTCGCGCTTGGGCCGGCGGCTGAGCACGCTGACCATGGCGCTGTGAAACGGCCCGTTGATTCCCCCGAGCAGGATCAACAGAAACCCAGGCAGTACATAGGCGTAGTTGTACGCGTCGTAAGCCGCGCCCACTCCAAATGCCGCAGCAATCACAAGCTGACGGAGGAGGCCGCCACATTTGCTGAAGAGGGTTCCGAGGGTGACCACCAGAGCGATCCCCTTGAGTGAACGCGCCATCGCGGCTCAACAACTTGGCCGCATTGTGGGGGCGGCGGCAGTGGACCATGGACATCCCCTGGCCTCCGCCATGACCGGTTGTCCTGCCCTTGGAACTGCGCTGCTCGAGTTCGAGCCCCTTCAGGAAGGGGTGCTGATCAAGCGCTACAAGCGTTTTCTGGCGGACGTGGAGCTGGCCAATGGCGAAACGGTCACAGCCCATTGCGCCAACACCGGCCCGATGACTGGGGTTCTGATACCAGGGCAGCGCGTGCGTCTCCGCCATGCCCCCTCCCCAAAACGCAAGCTGGCCTGGACGTGGGAGCAGGCGGAAGTTCCGGGGACCAATGGCGAGCCCTGCTGGGTGGGCATCAACACCGCTTTGCCCAACAGGCTGATCAAGGCAACGATTGAAGCGGGATGCCTGGTGGAACCGCTGGGCCCCATCGCGTCAATCCGGGCGGAGGTGACCTACGGAACCAACAGAAGGAGCCGCATCGACCTGTTGCTGACTCCAGCGGACGACAACACCGACCAGCGACCGATTTATCTGGAGGTCAAAAACACCACCTGGACCAATGGACACACGGCTCTGTTCCCGGACACCGTCACCGAACGTGGCCAGAAACACCTGGTGGAACTGATGGGGATGCTGCCTGATTCCCGGGCGGTTCTGGTGCCCTGTCTCAGCCGCCCGGATGTACTTGACTTTGCACCGGGGGATCGGGCCGACCCGCGCTACGGCACGCTGTTCCGGGAAGCCGTGGCAGCCGGAGTGGAAATTCTGCCCTGCTGCTTTGGTTTCAACGCGAACAAAATCAGCTGGCAAGGGCGACGGCCACTGGCAAAGATTTGATTTTGGTATCCAAACGAACACTTGAGCTGCACACTGCAGGCCACCGTTGGAGCCGTCGGTCTTTGTGCACTTTGTGCATAAGACCTCAACAGCAGCTCTGCTCTCTCATTCATGACAACTGCATACCAAGCGCCACCGAAAAAGCGGCGTAAAACCCTTCAAGAGGCCAGCCTTTTGGAAGGCCCCATGATGCTGATGAAGAGCATCAGGGGATTCAGCTCGAATCGCGCCATGACCTGGATGGCATGTGCGCCACTGGCTCTAATGGGGCTGGGGATCTTCACCCTCTCAGCCAAGGCCGAAGAGCTTCCAGAGCTCTCAGCGGCTTTTCTTGCCAACAACCTCTGGTTGCTGGTGGCGACGATTCTGGTGATCTTCATGAACGCCGGCTTCGCCATGGTTGAAGCAGGCATGTGTCGCCAGAAGAATGCCGTCAACATCCTTGCCAAAAACCTCTTCGTCTTCGCTCTCGCGGTGACGGCCTACTGGTTCATCGGCTACTCGCTGATGTACGGCGATGGCTCGAACGGCTGGTTCTATTTCGGCGGACTTTTCTTTGACCCAACCGTCACAGCTGAAACGATCAGCGAAGCCGGTTTGGTTCCAACCGTTGATTTCCTGTTTCAAGCTGCATTCGCAGGAACAGCGGCAACGATCGTTTCCGGCTTGGTCGCTGAACGCATCAAGTTCGGAGAGTTTGTGATCTTCGCCCTAGTGCTCACTGCGTTCATCTATCCCGTTGCTGGCTCTTGGCAGTGGAACGGTGGCTGGCTGAGCGAGATGGGTTTCATCGACTTTGCAGGCTCCTCGATCGTCCACTCCGTTGGCGCATGGGCCGGTCTGGTCGGTGCAGCCTTGCTTGGACCCCGCATCGGGAAATACGTCGGCGGCAAGGTTCAGGCGATTCCTGGCCACAACATGTCCATCGCCACCCTGGGCGCGTTGATTCTTTGGATCGGCTGGTACGGCTTCAACCCGGGGTCCCAACTGGCCATGGACCAGTGGGTGCCCTATGTCGCTGTCACAACAACCCTTGGAGCTGCAGGCGGGGCCATCGGCGCCACCGTGATTTCCACGATCACCTCCAAGAAGCCTGATCTCACGATGATCATCAATGGCATCCTGGCCGGGTTGGTCAGCGTGACTGCCGGCTGCGGAAACCTCACCCTCACCGGCTCATGGATGGCTGGATTGGTGGGCGGCATCATCGTTGTCTTCTCCGTCGCAGCCTTGGATGCTGCTGGAATCGATGATCCGGTCGGCGCATTCTCCGTGCACGGTGTGTGCGGCATATGGGGAACCCTCGTCATCGGCCTCTGGGGCTACGACATTCAGGGCGATGGTTCAGGACTGGGTCTCCTTGTTGGAGGCGGCATCAATCAGCTCGGCGTTCAAGCCCTGGGCGCTGGTGCCTATGCCATCTGGACTGTTGTGACCTGCTTCATCGCCTGGCAGATCATCGGAGCCTTGTTCGGAGGCATTCGCGTCACTGAACAGGAAGAAACCGAAGGTCTCGACATCGGCGAGCACGGAATGGAGGCCTACGCAGGCTTCTCGACCACAAACAACTGATCCCATTCAGGGTTCGGTTCTCAGCCCGGCCATCAGGCCGGGCTTTTTAATTGCTTGGTCCACAAGCCAGACCCCATAGAGTCAAAGCAATCCTGCGCTCCCAATGGACACCCACGCCTTCAAGCGCTCCCTTCACAATTCAGAGCGTTACAACCGGCGAGGCTTCGGGCGTGCCGAGGAAGTGGCCGAAAGCCTTGAGCAGGCTTATCAAAGTGGCCTCATCGGCACCATCCGTGAAAACAACTACAAACTCAGCCACGGCCGGCTGAATATTCGATTGGCAGAAGCGTTCGGCTTTTGCTGGGGCGTGGAACGAGCCGTTGCTATGGCATACGAAACCCGCAAGCACTACCCGGAAGAAAGGTTGTGGATCACCAATGAAATCATTCACAACCCCTCGGTGAACGATCATCTGCGCGAGATGGACGTTCAGTTCATCCCCGTGGAACAAGGCGTCAAGGATTTTTCAGGCATCAGCAACGGTGATGTGGTCATCCTTCCGGCTTTCGGAGCAACGGTGCAGGAAATGCAGCTGCTTAACGAGCGGGGTTGCCACATCGTTGACACAACCTGCCCCTGGGTGTCCAAGGTGTGGAACACCGTCGAGAAGCACAAGAAGCAGATCGTCACTTCGATCATTCACGGCAAGGTGAAGCATGAGGAAACCCTCGCCACAAGTTCTTTTGCAGGCACCTATTTAGTGGTCCTTGACCTTGAGGAAGCCCAGATCGTCGCGGATTACATCCTTGGGAAAGGTGATCGCGCTGACTTCATGCAGCGCTTTGCCAAGGCCTGCTCAGTGGGATTCGACCCCGATAAAGATCTGGTCCGCCTCGGCGTCGCTAATCAGACCACCATGCTCAAAAGCGAAACCGAAGAAATCGGGCGACTGTTTGAACGCACAATGCTTCGGAAGTATGGCCCTATGGAGCTGAACGATCATTTCCTTGCTTTCAACACCATCTGTGATGCAACGCAGGAACGTCAGGACGCCATGTTCTCATTGGTGGATGAACCCTTGGATCTGATGGTTGTGATCGGGGGATTCAACTCCTCCAACACCACACACCTCCAAGAGATCGCAATTACCCGAGGCATCCGCTCCTTCCACATCGACACCCCCGATCGAATCGATGTGAACACCAACACAGTGGAACACATGCCTCTGAGCGAAGCGTTGCGAACCGACGAAAAATTTCTCCCCTTAGGACCAGTGAATGTGGGGATCACCTCAGGAGCCTCCACCCCAGACCGAGTTGTCGAGGAGGTCATTGGAAAACTGATGCAATTGAGCGAAAAGTGAGAGCCGAAGAGCTTGATATTGATGCACCTCTAGTGGACCGAAACCAGCCTTTCTCCAGTCGTGATCAATACCTCGCGCCTAAATATCGAAAGCCTGCGACACGCCGCAGGACCTCAAGTGCGCCGGTACATCAGCAGATTTTCCGACTCGATGGAGGTGCGTTCGACTGCTGAAACGGTTACGCATCATCTCGATAAACATCAGCCTTGGTTTCAACGCTGTAAAGAACCCATGGCTGCCCGCGAAATGGACGATCAGACCTATGTCCTGACACTCGGCCAATTCGGAAACTTTGGCTTCGAAATTGAGCCAACCATTGCCCTGAAACTGCTACCTCAAAAGAATAATATTTATCGGATGGAAACAGTGGAAGGTGATCACGCAATCGATCAATCCGCACAGCCATTACGACGTCGATTTTGAAGCCAAGATGCTCCTGTAGCCCAGCGAGTCAAACCAGTCAGTCAACGCAACCGTGCAGTGGGATCATGACCTAAGCGTGTGGATACACTTACCGAAAGTGATCACCCGCTCCGACAAATTGTGCATCAAATCTCTCGCCGACTTATATGGAAAGTTTAAGAGTATTTTCACGTGTCTAAAGGCTTGAAATACCCGAAAAGGATTAGGGCTGCTTTTTAACTTAACCCTTTGCCACAACAGACGTTCAGGCCTGTGGAATACCACGACTCCTGGCAGTCTCTAACTGACGTTGCCTGAGGTCAATCAAGTGTTCAAAATCAACCCAGTGAATGCAATCAACAGGGCATGTATCGATTGCTTCTTGTATCCTTTCAATTGAATCTCCGTCCTGACGAATGGCTCGACAACGACCCGTCTCAGCAATCATTAAAAAGGTGTTGGAAGCTACATGCGCGCAATAACGGCACCCGATGCAATCTGATTCTTCAACCCAAACAGCCTTCTGACGCAATTCGCCTCCCAAGACAGGCTCATCGCCAGTCTGCAGTGACTCATTGAGAGTTAAAGGTGTTGAAAAAGCATGAACAACACCTAATTCATCCTGGAAGGATCCATCATCCACGGCTCAAAAAGAATCAGCGAATCGTGAACATCGCGTTAACGACAGAAAGCACGACCACAACAGAGGTTGAAGCTGCTATCACCAAGAATGCCAACCAAAACTTGAGGATTCGGCCCTCTGGCTTCTCATAAATCAACCTAGAAACTGTCAGAGGATTGGATATTTTATTGAACTCAACAACAGACATCATCAAACTTTCACTAATCAAACGATCACGCCAATCCTCTCCATATCGGGGCAAACGCTGATAAATCGGCATTTCACCGATCGGACGCCCCGGGATCTTTCGGCTGACCTGCTCTGGCACGGAGTCGTAACCAAAGCGATTCATATATTCAGGGCTATCAAGAATATCGTCCACAAATCCAACAAAACCTTTTTCAGCAATCAGAACTGCCCAAGATCTTTTTTCATCTTCACCGAATACTGGACGACCGAGGACACGACCAACAACCTGCTCAACAAGACGATAATTAGAACTACAGGCTACATAGCCCCTGTAAAATCGATCCGACAGCAACAACCCCCGCACGAAATCACGAATAGTGATACTCCCGTCTTTGTATTGAGACTCGAGAAATATTTCTCTGTCGCAGGACATGGAGTGAAAAAAGATTTGGCGATAGCATTTATCAATCACTTCGGCGGCCGCTTCAGTGGACTGGTCCGGACGAATATCCGGAAAAGAGTCTGACAGCCGCTTAACTCTCGCGTTCTGGGTTACAAGCCTGAAAGGGAGCTGATTTCCAACCGAACTCTTAACCACAGGGCTATTCAAAATTAAGATGCTAATTATGAACCAAGCGGAAAATACAAGCGATCCAAATCACGCCAACAAGCGAATCAAGAGAGGAGGGCCGCCGGCATTAAAGCAGGCGCAGGGGCAGCATTTTATACTTTATATTGCATTAAATAAGTCGCCCACGCATTAACGGCAATAAGCCAAATGAACTTGGAGGAGGGCGGTCAGGCTTTGGTGATAAAATTTGGTCTAGGAAAAAGATCTAAATGGCACTGAGCGGATTCGAAATCGCGATGGGGGGGGTTAGCTCGATCCCCGTTCTTGGAGGCCTGATTTTCTTGGGCTTTAAGGCCTTTGGCGAAAAGAATCTCGATGCTTCCAAGTTAAAGCCCAAAAAACCCGCCGCTGCTGAAAAGAAACCAGCTCCTGCAGCCAAAAAAGATCCTGCCGCTGCTGAAAAGAAACCAGCTCCTGCAGCCAAAAAAGATCCTGAATCATCAGAGAAATAGTTTGCGATTAAAAGTCGCAAACGATCAAATTTCGAGCCTTGACTAATTGTAATATAAAAATCAAAAATCGATAATTCATTGATGTAATTTCATGCATTCAAATAGCATTAAATTAGCCGCCAAGGCTTACTTGATATAACTTTCCGATAAATTCGTTGGAGTAAATAAACCAAGCAACGAGAGCGCCTAAACTTCCTCCCAGCCAGAAAAAAGTCTGGAACTGTGTCCAACTCTTGGAATTAAACAACTCCTTGGGAGGGTTGGGTACAGTTGGATTTGCGGGAGGCTGATAAAATTTACCTCCAGCTTGGCCATAGAGGAAAAACAATGTAGTGAGTATGGTTACACCGCCAATGGTCGAAAACAAACCAATGGTCGTTGAAAATTCAGTGTTACGCATCGGCCCAAGAACTGTAAATGGGCCGTACAAAACAAAACCAAATGCTGAACCCAGCTGAAGCCCCCTAGACTTAATCGATAGACCTTGCCGGTACATCGGCAGCAGATTAATGATTGATCGAACTGCGATATTGCTATTAACTGGTGTAATTAAATCCCCAGCACAAGGATCTTGAAAAGGCCTGACTGTCGACAATGGCTTGGAATTTTCGTTCATTGCTTACAAAAGTCCTATCCAATTATGAGCAAAAAGAAATAAACATCAAAAGCAAAAAATACAAGAGGGCAGACAATAAGAACCTGCAAGCGGATCCTATGGCACACAGAGGGGCGGGCTGATTTGAGTACTTGAGCTTATGGCGAAGTTTTACTGGCAATGCTTTGACAGATACGTACAAAGAACCATCAGCCATGACTGAACCTGCTTGCCCAATGCCAACACCTGAGCGTCAGCCAGTCTGCCCAATGCCAACACCTAAATCACTGAACATTTAATCTCATTCGTAACGACTCACTAAGCTACTTAAAGGCCAGAAGAAAAGTGACAAACACACCCTGGACCCTTACCAAAAGGAGCTGAATGAAGCAATGCTTCACTCACATAGTGCTTTGAGTCTGCAATTGCATCTGACCATGTAGCACCACGAGCCAACAATGCGGTGATGGCTGCACTGAGAGTGCAGCCCGTACCGTGTGTATGAGGCGTAGGCAGGAATTGGCTGACATGCCATGTGCCAACCCCCTGACTTGTTAAAAAATAATCTTGACCAGCAATTGCCTGCAATCCACCACCTTTAACAAGAACAGCTTCAACGCCATAATCAAGGAGTTTATAAGCAACTTGCTCGACATCCGCTGGTGTTGATATTGAACAATCTGTCAACAAACTGGCTTCATAAATATTGGGAGTAATTAATGATGCCAAAGGGAACAACGATTTCTTGTAAAATGATACGGCTTCTTCATCCAACAAGATAGATCCAGCCCTGGAAACTATGACAGGATCAATGATTTTAAACCCAGGAAAATCTACCAAAAAACCAACAATTTCATCGATAATTTCAACTGAAAACAACATTCCTGTCTTGAGTGCTTTCACAGAAAGGTCGCTGAGCACAGCCCTCATTTGGTGACGAATCAAATCGCAGCTGATAGCTTCAATATGAGAAACACCTTGACTATTTTGAGCCGTAACACATGTAATGACAGAGGCACCATGAATAGCAAGACGATTGAATGTCTTCAAATCAGCCTGAATCCCAGCTCCACCTGAGGAATCACTACCACCAATCGTTAAAACAGATTCAAATTTTTTATGCCATTCAGTCATCTATCTGCCGACTGATTGTCCGGCATTAATTCATTCACATTGGGCATTGGGTCCGGTTCCCCATCGGCTATTGCTCGCGCACGTTTATAAAACCAGCTCTCGGTCGTTCCAGCTGTCTCCATGGCTTCTGCAATTTTCAACCAATTGGTTTGTTCAATTTGATCCACTGTGCCGCTTCCTTTAGACGCTTATACACCTTAACAGTTTCCTCAAAATGTTTGTGATCACCCCTGCGACGCTTGAGCAATACTGAGCTACAAACGCAAACGCATATAGGCGATGCCACTCCACGTACTAAAATCATCATGATGGAGCTACAAGCGATGTCCAGCTGGCACGATCAACTTCTGAAGATAGGATTTCAGAAAGTCAAATCCGCTGACGGGGCTGTTCGTTACTGCTATGAAGCTAAGAATCGTCGGACATCGTTCTGGACACAGATCACCGTTAAACAGGTTGGTCGGCCGTCTCCCGACTCGTGGCAGATAACCTACGCCCGATCTGAGATTCAAGTTGGGTTGTGGAAAATACATTCTGTCGTCAACGCAGTTGATGTTGTTGTTCACAACAATTCTCAAAAAATGGTAGAAGACATTGGCGAAAAAATTAAAATTCAGCCGAGTTTTCTACAACGAATAAGCAGTTAAAACCTATGCCTGGCATTCAAAATCGCCTCACAAGCGACCTCTCCAGTTTGATTTGGCACACAGAACGAGTTATTCTTCGAGAAGCAGGGTGTGCCAATGAAATTGGTGAAGTCGACTGGAAGAAAGCAAAAGCATTAGAACACAATCCTTTCGCAAATAAAAGCAAATGCTCAACATTGGCAATCTACAAAATCTTGAATCTAAGTAGTATCAGAGTGTTTAGGATCAAAAAACAAGACAATACATGGCATTGGTTTCTTGTTGATGATATGAGATACAAACGATACCTAGAAGCTCAAGGCAAGAGAATGGTTGATTTTATTTTCTGCCCAACAAAGCGTCAATTCAAAATGACGTGGAAAGAGGCGCCAACTGACATCATTAAAAAGTTGCCGATTGGCCAAGAGTTTGATACATGCGAAGAGATCAAATCTCCAATCAGCTCAGATCACTATGACCAAGAAACTCAAGATTTTGAATCTAAATTAATTACTAGTAAGAAAAAGTGGCAAGAGCATTTGCGTGAAAATTCAACTAATTATATCCGATAAGCGCACAGAACCATAAGACCAATCCACGTGATGAATTGACAGATGGCATAATATAGTCAAATTCAAAACCTCATGACTGAAAGCGTTAACCCAAAAATCACAAGTGCTGGCTTGCTGGTTTTAAGACTGTTTGCATCAACACTGATGATTCACCATGGCATTGAAAAGCTTTCTGATGTTGAGGGTTTCACAACTTATATCGTTGATCAATACTTTGCCTTCCTGCCTCTTAACCACGCTCTATGGACCACGGCAGCCGCTTACACCCAAATTATTGGGTCAATTTGCCTTTTAGCTGGCCTCGTAACACGAGCTTCGGCGATCGGTTTGGCTTCAACAATGGTTTTTGCATTGGCATTTCATGGACTTGATACCGGTTTACAGGGAGCACCCCTTGGCATCGTTGATGCACACAATTATGAATACGAGACTTCAGCGCTGTACTTGGCAATTTTTGCAGGTTTGACAATATGGGGTAGCGGATCGTTCAGTATTTCTTCATTATTTAAATCATTTCTACCTGAAAAAATTCAACCATGGGCATGAAAATGTGTCACAAAAAACTCATGGATTTACTTAACAGTTTTAGATGCAATGTTTAAAATCATCAAGGAAAAGATTAACTTTTTAATGGACAAACTTAGGCGTAAAGTTGCTTATGTACCAGCAGTTTCTGATACCGTTAAATCATTGCAGGATGTGGGCCTCGATTTAACGGAGGATCAGAATGGAGAGACCTAAACTTGATAAATTCCAATTCGAAATTGCAGTTGAAAATGCAGGCTTGACAGAACTTGAAATAGATATCCTCGAATACATACGTTATAATGGTATTTTTGACGAATTGTCCTTACGAAAGGCTTTGTCACTGCCTTCAAAGCCACCAGCATTATATCGACTAAATAAAATCTGCGAAAAGATTGCAATTCATTTATCAACAATTTCGAATGAACTATTTAAATGGTCTAAGCAGCAAAACCCAGACAATATTGCCTGGAAAGGCAACCTTGTTTGCAGCATTGGATATAATTGTGATGGAGATAGGCTAGAGCCTGAATCAGGGACTGTTTTATACCATACGTTTATAATTCATAAAGAATTATTCAATGGTTTTGGCGATAATGATTGATATAAGCAACCTAATTCAATGAAATCAAGCATATATCAACGCCGATCATTAATGCAATAGCCAATAAGATCGTTGGATTGAATTTTTCAAACCGTTTCTTTTTTCTCTCACGGGCCGCAATAATTGGATTTTGAATATAATCAAACTTTACTTCTTCAGGCTTAAGTTCATCTTTTTTGACCTTAGGACTGCAGCCAATTGATTCGCCGTAGAGAGACTCTCTTTTAGGTAACTTTGGTTCAATCAAGACGTCAGTACTCAAATCATTTCTACTAAAGCAGAAATTCAGAAATCAAGTCAACGTGCTACACAAGAAAGTCCGTTAAAACTAGCGCCAAAATTACACAAATGATACCGCAGCAACACACTTAAAACATGCTTTTCTACATTTAATCTCAAAGTATCTCTTCTCTAATTGTCCTTTCAAAGACAAACTTCATTGCGAGAATTAAAAGATTCAAAGTAAACGTAATTGAATTGGCAATTAACACCGCATAGGCTTTCGTCATATACCCGTATATGATCCAGCAAAAGCAGCCGCTACAGAAGGCAACCAAAAGCACATAGGAGACATCTTCAGCCTTCTTGGATTGCCAGGTTTTGAGAACCTGTGGAATGAAGGCCCCTGTCGAGAGCAGCGCTGCCGCTGAGCCGAATACTTCTGAAAGGATCATCGAGCTTGGGGAGTGAAAACCATGGGATGAATCAAGAGATTTACAGCCCATCAGAGCTGATCAAAATGAAGGCCACACCAAGAAAATAACAGCCATTTTGTATAAAATGCGAAGGCGAGCACGCTCATTAGCTATATTCAATAAGCCAAGAGCTAGGATAATACATTTTTAGGTTATAGATGCTTGTACTAAACGTCATCCTAGGACTTACAGCAATAGCTTGGATTATTATCGGAATTAAGACACATGCAGATTGGGTGGTTAATATTTTTGACCAAGAAAGCCGAAAAATAAAAAATCAACAAACTGCAATTGAAAAATATGGATATCAGTCCGTCACTTCTTTGGATGTCTTGTCTCCCAAGAAGGCATTTGTGTTCGGCTATTGGGATGGGGCAGAGTCAAACGAAAAACAGAAAGAAAATGTCAAAGTTGGGAAAAGCCCATTAATTTTTCAAATAGTTAATGGAAGTTTGATCGCTTTCACCTCAATTGCTTTTTTAACAGTGCTTAGTCGTGGACTCTTTACTGGGATCGGATTACTTTAATCAGCAACTAATTTATAGTGACTTTGAAAGCATGTGTGATCTGTAAGCAAGTATTTTATGCAAGTAGTCCAAGACAACTAGCATGCTGTAAACAATGTCGCGCTGCATTAGTAAAAAAAAGAAATCGAACTAGGCTCAAATACCAAATTGTCACAAAACATCGGTCAATACGCGATGCAGAGTGACATCATTTTGTCACGTCACTAGGGATTATTTGACACCTGCAGAGGCTTATAATTTGCCATCATTTGAAAGTTCGATCAATTTGATTCAAATGCAGGAGCAAAAGATTGCTTTAGCAAAATCGATGACAAGTTTAATATCTTCCAAGGCTTTTATAAGCATTTCGTTTATAGTGATAATGACTAGTGCCTTGTTTCAAATACTAATAAGCACTGAGGATCAACTCAGTGCTTATATAGCTGTTATACCAGCTTCAACAGTTATCATCATGGCTTGGTTCACTGTAGTTCGACGCCTTTTCAACAAATCTGGAAATGTTTGATTCTAACAACAATTTGTCCAAAACATTCAGAGGTTTGGGATTTTCATTTTTCATGTGCGGTGCATTTTTTCATTGCGTCGACTTTCTTGGAGTTGAGCAGACTCTTGAATGGGGAACAGGGATGGGATTTATGGCTACAATCGTTTTGACAATTTATTTTTGGGCAAAATATTTAACCCGCAATAAAGTCTGGAAATCTATCTTTTAGAGAATCAATTTATAGTTTGTCAATCAATGAGTAACTATCAAATTTCTGTAACTTATAATGACAACCTCTATGAATTTGAATGTGCTGACAACGAATATATTTTAGAGGCCGCAGACCGACATGAAATCGAACTACCATTTTCATGTCGTGCAGGTGCCTGTTCGACTTGTGTAGGAAAAATAAATCAAGGGAGCGTGGACCAGCACGATCAAAGCTTTTTGGACGACGATCAATTGGCTGCAGGGTTTGCCCTGTTATGCGTCTGTTTTCCCACATCTGATCTCAATATCGAAGCTGGGGTGGAAGAGCAGATATATTAGTAGCTTGCATAACACCGTGAAGTCACATAAGTGTCGTAGCTCTGCCCAAAAACGTCCAAAATAGAACAGATTTTGCATGAAGTCATGCGTTTTACTATTGTTTACGCATCGGCAACTGGTCATACAGAAGATATAGCTGAACGATTAAATACATTATTGCCAGACTCAGAATTAAAAGATTTGGATAGAATTGATTTCACAAAAGAGTTAGAGGAAGCTGAGGCATTAATTTGTTGCACGCCAACTTGGAATACAGGATCTGATGTAAAGAGATCCGGAACAACTTGGGACGAACATATCGACAATATTCCTCAACTTGCGTTAAAAGATAAGCCAATTGCCATTGTTGGCTTGGGTGATTCGGCGGCTTTCAGTAAATATTTCTGTGATGCGATGGAAGAGCTCTACAGGTCTTTCCAATCTGCAGGAGGTCGAATGATTGGACATGTGTCCGTCGATCAATATATTTTTGATGAATCAAAAAGTGTTATCGACGGAATGTTTTGCGGGCTTCCCATTGACGAGGACAATGAGTCAGAAAAAACTGATAATCGCCTACAAGCTTGGGCTCAAAGCTTACTAAAAGAAATGAATTAAAAACTATTAACTAACACAAGCAAGGCCTTTATTTAAAATTTTAATAACTTACTATAATGTTACTTCGCTTCGGAAGTAACATTAGTTTTACTAGCTTGCTTTACGCTCATAAAATCCATAGGAAGCCCTCCACATACTGAAACAATTACCGGAGTCATTACCATGGCCACTACTAATAATCCGATAGGCTGGGGTATTGATTGTTGAGTAGCTAAAACAAGAACTCCTGCACACATTAATATGTATAGAGTCGCAAACAATGTAATTTTCATAGACCTTGAGTGTTTTGCTTGAAGTCATTCAATGCTCTCTGAAGCTGGCCCAAAGCAGCTCGCCCAATATTATATCCAGCCCAAGACAGTGCCAGAATCACTGGGAAGAGTACAACTAAGATTCGAAAATCCATGGGACTAAAAAATCGAAATGTGATGCTAGATCATTTCTTTCAGGCAAAGCCGCCAAAATGATGCCAATGCAGGAACTCATCAAACAGAGAGAACGCTGAATTGATTCAATCGTATGCATCATTGTACAGCATGCATATTTGACGTTCTCTAATTAACAGGCTTACAAAATATCGTCAAATATGAGTGGTGATTGTGATGAGAAACTCTAAATTTGTACAAGAATATATAAACAGTTGATCGAGCCCAATTGGGATTACTTTATTCATGCTCCGTTGGATGAGGGTGTCATTCGCTTTGAAACAAAAACTGAACGAGCACTTCACGCCAGAGTGGTTGCATCAGAAGCAAACTGGATGGAATGCCAGAGCAGTGAGCGACTCATCAAATGGTGGGAAGCGCGACAAGATTTAGAGGCGTTTCAAGAAGGCCGCAGAATCAATCAAGATCGGTAAACTTAGGAATATTATTATCAATTAATACCTGAATTTGCAATCCATGCAACAATCATACCCATCATCAAGCCAGTAAAAATTACTGCGCACCATACATTTAGCCAAAAATAAATTTGCTGCAATGATCAAGCACTAATCAAATCAACAAAAACTATAGTGCTCACTATTGAAAACAATTTAAACTTGAACCAATTCAATAATATTTTGATCAATTAGCACGAAGGAAAAGATCTTTAAGTTCAACTCCAATGTTAGATTTGGCACAAGGCCTCCAGCAGGAGGAATTTAAAGTGTAAAAAAATCTATCTCATGTATCAAGATTATACTGCAATTGCATTGTTGCTTTTTACGGCAGTACCCCTTGCTGCTGTTGCAGCAACAGCTTTCTTTTATGTAAAAAATAACGACCGTAAAACACCCCTGAAAAGAGAAGATTTTTATCGGTAATTACATGCAAAACGAAATTCAGTCAAGGCCGACAATTTTATTTAAAATTTCCATTCCTGTAAAAGCTTGCCACAAGAAGAGTACTAACATCGCCATTCCCAGGCCAACATGTATTTTACGTGCCATGAGATTGCCACGTTGCATCAAGGGCGAAAGAGATGCTCCGATAGCAACCATGCCAGACATTAATAAACCAACGAGCAAATGAGCGTCAACAAATAATTTTTCATTATTGACGTAAGTGACAGCCATTCCACCCAGGTTGCCGATCACCATGGCTGATAAAAATAAACTTCCCCAGAGGTAATGACGTTGAGCGAATTTTCCTGAAACAAGGGCCTTGCGTTGCTCAGAAGTGCCTGTTCGGAACTTCTTCGCCTTGATTCCGAGATAAAGCACCCAGCCACCCAGACCCAACAGAATCCACTCCATCAGAGGGTGCACGAAGTTGAGGCCGAAGGACAGCGATTCCAGCATCCAGTTTTCGGATCGACCTGACGAGGCTAATCAGCAGCGTTCCTCAACTGACTTAATGGAGGAAATGACGACGACCGGTGAGCAGCATCGACATCCCAAGCTCATCGCATGCCTTGATGGAATCGGAATCCCGCATACTGCCCCCGGGGTGAATCACGGCTGTGATGCCGTGACTGGCAGCCAGACGCACCGTGTCATCGAATGGGAAAAATCCATCACTCGCAAGTACAGCGCCTTTGACATGTTCACCGGCAGCGTCCAAGGCAATACGAGCAGAGCCAACACGGTTCATCTGACCGGCCCCAACGCCAAGGCTCTGGCCCGACTTGGCAACGACGATGGCGTTCGAGCGAACATGACGGACCAATCGCCAGGCAAATTCAAGGTCCTGATGCTCCTGTGGTGAGGGCGGACGCTGCGTGGCAACACTCCAGGAATCAGGGGTGATCATCTGATCATCCAGATCCTGAACAAGCAATCCACCCAGGATGCTACGCACATAACCAGGGCCAGCTGCATCGATGGCGTCGGTAGACAGTTCCAGCAGACGCAGATTGGCTTTGCCCGCCAAAATTTCCCGAGCCTCAGGCGTGTATCCAGGCGACACCACACACTCGAGGAACAAGCTGGTCAACTCGCGTGCTGCTGGTGCATCCACCTCACCATTGATGGCGATGATTCCCCCAAAAGCACTGACCCTGTCGGCATCGAGAGCACGCGTAAGCGCCGCCGAAACCGCAGTTCCAACTGCAACGCCACAGGGATTTGTGTGCTTCACCACCACCGCCGCGGGCTGCTGCGCCGGAGTCAATCCTCCTTGCCCATAGCCGAATTCACGCACTGTGGCCAGCGCCGCTTCCAGATCAAGCAGGTTGTTGGTGCTGAGCTCCTTGCCCTGTAGCTGGATGGCACCGCCCCAGCCCTGCCGCGGTTGGCTGTACCAACGAGCGTTCTGATGGGGATTTTCTCCGTACCGGAGCGTCTGACGCTGCGGTACGGCTCCCAACCATGGTCCATCAGCCACCTCAACATCCTTTGCCATCCAGGTACTGATGGCGGTGTCGTAGGCAGCCGTGTGCTGAAAAGCCTCGAGTGCCAACTGACGTCGAAGCTCCGGGGGAACTCGACCAGCGGAATCCTGGAGAGCCGCCAAGACGCTGTCGTACTGAGAGGGGCTGGTGAGAACGGCAACATCGGCATGATTCTTGGCGGCGGCCCGCACCATGGCCGGCCCTCCGATGTCGATGTTCTCGATCGCCTGTTCCCATGTGACATCAGGCTTGGCAACGGTTTCGCGGAAGGGATACAGATTGACCACCACCACATCGATCGGAGCAATGTTCTGCTGCTCCAAATCAGCCTGATGGGAGGCATCGTTGCGCTTGGCCAGAATTCCCCCATGGACTCGAGGATGAAGGGTCTTGACCCGACCACCCAAAATCTCCGGAGCGCCTGTGTGCTCTGAAACGCGGGTCACCGGAAGACCAGCCGTCTCCAAAACCTTGGCGGTGCCGCCACTGGAGAGAAGCTGATAGCCATGGACGCGATGCAAAGCCTCCGCAAGAGGCACGATTCCGGTCTTGTCGGAAACACTCAGCAGGGCGACAGGGGCCATCGAAACGACATGACTGGAATCCTCAGCCAACCTACGCAGGAGTGAACATGTCTCCATGAACCGACGCTTGGTCCTGCTGCATGGCTGGGGAGCCGATGGTGACGACCTACGTCCACTGGGGGATGCCTTAAAGGCCAGGCTGGGCGGATCACTTGATCTGGTCAGCCTCGATGCGCCGGAGCTTCACCCTCAGGGAAGCGGACGTCAGTGGTATGGCCTATTCCCCGCTCAGTGGGACGCCGTACCCGCAGCCATCAACCAACTTCAACAGCGGCTGCATCAACTTGACGGTGGCGAGCCAGCACTGAAACGAACCGTGCTGTTCGGCTTTTCTCAGGGTGGTGCAATGGCCATACACGCTGGTTGCGAGCTGCCTCTGGCTGGCGTCATCTCCTGCAGTGGCTATCCCCATCCGAATTGGCAACCCCCTTCAGGACATCCACCAGTCCTTCTATTTCACGGCAAAGACGATACGGTCGTTCCGTTTGAAGCCATGGCACAGATACGAGACAAACTCGACTCGCACAGATGCAAAGCCCTTCCATTCAAAAACGGTCACACCATTCCAGAAGAAACGATGCAACCGATTGAGAACTTCATCAGCTCGGTGTTGACCGAACTTCAATAGGCGAGATCAAACGAAGGCGTACTCGTATTCCTCCATTTCTTCCCAGTCGTCCGAAGCCAAATCAAGACCTTCAAACAGTTTGTCTTCCCCAATCGAATCAACGATGGTGCGAAGAGAGGGAAAGAGGAAATGATTTTCCTCAGCGTACTGAGCACTGAACAATCCTTTCTCACCCCAGAAGAAACGATCCGTTGTGTGCTCATTGCGGCGCACATGAAGCAGTGCTGGTGGTACGAGAGCCGCTTCAGCGATATAACGCCTCGCGGCAGTGACGGGCTTGTATTCGCCGGTTTCCAGGTTGTGCATGGAAACGTGAGCCAAAACACGCTGACCAGCCAACCGACGACGACTGATGCGCTTGCGCTTCTTGGACATGGAGGCTCCGGGACAGGGGGGGGTGGACTTGATGGTGAACAGTCAGTCGTATCCAATGCGGCAAATCGCCGCCAACAGGACATCACCAGAGATTCGGCCGACGGAAATCGTCAGACACAGAAAGACCGCGTCAGGATGGACGAAGTGAACTGCGTCCATTCAGAAGATCACCAAGACCCGAATTGATGCCGTGGTGACATCCAGCAAAAGATGCTTCAACCTCTGCTGTAGCTTTGGTAGCTGCAAAAAAGCAACCCCTCGGGACACTGGCGAGAGCAAACCCTTGACGAGCTGCGCCTCGGTCGTTATGAATATTTTAAGACTTTTCCAAGATTTTTCAAGTCCCTCCACTACAGCACCATCGGCTAACCGTGGGTAACCCCCGTTACGACAACGGGATTCAGCTGACCGATCGATTCCATGACTTTGCCGATCAGCAGCTGGCCCCCCAGGTCCAAAGCGGACCCATTCGGCATCTGGGGCTTTATGTGAGCACCCCACCCGATAGCAGCGGTCCACCTCTGATTCTGATCCGGCAGTGGTCTTCAGGAACCCTCAGCCTTCCGCCGGCGGATGCCGACCCCAACCTGAGAACACCGGACGCCCATCGCCGCTGGTTTCCACTCCAGGATGCCGGCCTGATCCTGGGGGCGCTTCGAGTCGACCTCGAGTCCACCAGCAGCTGGACGAGCGAAGTCGACGCAGAGACACGTCGCTGCTCCGCAGCCATCAGTCATGCGCTCGGACGAGATCTGGAGTGTCAGCAGCTCAAGGATGAACTGACACGCCAGAACCAACAGCTGCGCACACTTGTTCATCAACTGCGCAATCCTCTCGCTGCTCTTCGCACCTATGCCCAGTTGCTGATGCGGCGGCTGGAACCGGACAGCGCCCATCAGGCTTTGCTGAGCAACATGCTCAGCGAGCAGCGCCAGCTGGGGCGCTACATCGACGCTCTTGATGCTCTTGGAGAGCGCGCTCTGCCCCACTCCGAAGAGGACATGCTCGGTCCAACCCTGTTGCCACCGGGAGGGACCACAACAACTGACACCCTGGCCGCGTTGATCCAACCTCTGGTGGAACGCGCCGAAGCCACCGCCAATCTGCAGAACCGACCCTGGCGAGGACCCAGCAGCTGGCCCGTCTGGAGTGAAGGTTCAGCCGGAGATGGATTCATGGCGGAAATCGTGGCCAATCTTTTGGAAAACGCCTTCCGCTACAGCCCAGGTGGCTGCGCCATTGGCCTGGAACTTCTCAATAACGGACTGTGCGTCTGGGATTCAGGGCCACCGATTCCGAACATTGAACAATCCCGAATCTTCCATCAGGGAGAACGCGGATCCTCCGCCAAAGACCGTCCGGGTACCGGCCTTGGCCTAGCCCTCGCCCGCCGCCTTGCAGAACGCAACGGCGGACATCTGACCCTGAGCACCGAACCCAAGTCGATTCACCCCAACCTGCCGGCAACGGGGAATGCCTTCCAACTCAGCTGGTCCCGAGCAGCCCTGCCAGCAGGAGAAGCGTGATCGCTTCACTCAGCACCAAGGAGGCTCCATAACTGTCGCCGGTATGACCACCCAGGCGCCGACCCAGACAGTCCGCCACCAGCACAGCCACCGGAGCACCCAAAAGCAATGCCAGCGGCTGCACGCCACAAACGGCCAGCAACACCACACCCGGCAAAATCGGCAGCACATCCCAGGCAGGACGACTATGCCAACGATGGAAAGCAGCGGTTCCATCGATTCGAATGTAGTCGAACTGTGCCATCGCCCATAGCGGGGCGACACGAGCCCAAAAACCAGCCAGCACAAGGGCCTCCGGAGCAGCAGGTCCGAGTTGCAGCAGCGCTGCAATCTCCAGAAGCAGAACCACCGCCAGGGCTAGCACGCCACTGGCACCGACGCGACTGTCGTCCATTGCCGCAAGCCGGCGTTCCTCACCAGCAGCGACCCCATCGGCCGTGTCCATCAACCCGTCGTGGTGCAAGCCACCACTGAGGCGAATACCAACAACAATTACCAGCGGTGCCAAGGCCACCGGGCTCCACCCCAGACGAACCAGGCCAATCCACACCAAGGCCTGCAGCCCTCCGATCAGCAAACCGATCCAGGGAGCAAACCGGGCAATGCGCTCGAAGCGTGGCGCCGGCCAGGGCCATGCCGGCAGCACCGAATAAAAAATCCAGGCACCGGCCAGATCAGCCAGCCACGGTGGAGCATTCCGAGCGATGGTTCCGTAGCGCGTGAGTGCTGGCGTCACCGTAGGTTCAACCCGGTGACGATCCTGCTTTGTTCGGCTTCGACATCTCGGCCCGTTGTGCCAACACAGCAGCCCGGTGCGGCACCTTCCACACACCGCACGGTCCGGTGGAAACCCCACGATTCATGCCCGTGGGAACCCTGGCCACTGTTAAAGGCATCAGCACCGAGCAACTGGCACGCACCGGCGCTCAGATGGTGCTTTCCAACACGTACCACCTTCATCTGCAGCCCGGCGAAGAGATCGTTGCCGCGGGTGGAGGACTGCACCAATTCATGGGCTGGGACGGTCCGATGCTCACCGACTCCGGTGGCTTTCAGGTTTTCAGCCTCGGAGACCTGAACAAAATTGATGACCGTGGCGTGGTGTTCCGCAATCCACGGGACGGTCGAATCATCGACATGACGCCGGAGCATGCAACACAGATCCAGATGGCACTCGGTGCCGATGTCGCCATGGCCTTCGATCAATGCCCCCCCCTATCCAGCGACCGAAAACGATGTGATCGATGCCTGCCGGCGCACCCATGCCTGGTTGGCGCGCTGCGTTGAGGCCCACACCTGTGAGAGCCAGGCCTTGTTCGGCATCGTGCAGGGCGGATGCTTCCCCCATTTACGTCGGGAGAGCGCTCGAGCCGTAGCCGACTTCGACCTGCCGGGAATCGCCGTCGGCGGGGTCAGCGTGGGCGAACCCATCGAGGAGATGCACCGGATCGTGAGGGATGTGACGCCGCTGTTGCCCGATGCTCGACCCCGCTACCTGATGGGAATCGGCACTCTGCGCGAAATGGCCGTGGCTGTGGCCAATGGGATCGATTTGTTCGATTGTGTCCTACCAACCCGGCTCGGACGGCATGGCACGGCCTTGGTTGGTGGAGAACGCTGGAATCTCCGCAATGCCCGATTCCGACACGACCACACACCCCTGGACACTAGCTGCCCCTGCCCAGCCTGCTCCAACAACCACACCCGGGCCTATCTGAACCACTTGATTCGCAGCGAAGAGTTGCTGGGGCTGACCCTGCTCAGCCTTCACAACATCACCCATCTTTTGCGCTTCACCACAGCCATGGGGCAAGCAATTCGGGAGGGTTGTTTTTCAGAGGATTTCGCTCCCTGGGAGCCCGACTCACCAGCCCATCACACGTGGTAGCGTCCAACCAACGCCTTATTTGAAGTACAAGGGATGGCCGCCTTCACCCTCGACCTGCTGGCACAGCTGCCCGAGGCCTACCAGGCCTTCTCACCGCTGATCGACATCCTGCCTTTGATTCCGGTGTTTTTCCTGCTGCTTGCCTTTGTTTGGCAAGCCTCCGTGGGTTTCCGCTGATCAGCTGTCGCGGAGAACAGCCCAAACAAACGCAGGAAGAACGAGCATTCTTCGCCAGCGACTGGGCTCCTGCACTAGCCGATACAGCCATTCGATCTGCAGGCTACACATCCATCGCGGTGCACGATTTTTGGCGCCAGCCCAGACATCGAAGCTGCCACCAACGCCTATCCAAAGACCCGCTTTTCCGATCTGTTGCTGCTGGGACCAGATCTCTTGGCGGGGAACCCCAAGGGCGATCAACACCAAATCCGGTACTGCATCGGCTAACTCCGCCTCAATCTCCGGCCAGGCCTGCTCCGGCTGATAGCCATCCACAGCCATCACCAGGTTCAAACCTGGGAAAGCCTCAGGGAGAGTCCGGCGCAGGTTGCCCATAACCTTCGGAGACGCCCCCACCAACGCAACGCGCCAACCATGGGAAGCGGCATAGCCCAGCAGGGTCCAGGCCAGTTCAATCCCAGCCGTTTTCAATACCCTCACGCCCTGGCGAGATAGCGCCCACACCACCCCAGCACCATCGGGGATCACCAGCTCCGCTGAAGCGATAGCCAGACCCAGCTGGGGATGACTGCGAGCAGCCATGGTCATTTCCGCATTGAGGGTCACGACACGGCCACCGCCGCTGGAATGCAGGCCGATCGCTGCTGCGGAGACATCACGACAGGCATCCACAGGGACACCAAGAACCTCACAACGGCGACGGTCATCAGGGGTTGTTAACGAATCCATGGGCACCGCTCCGCATTGGAGAATTTAAGGGCGGCAAATCGACTGGGCATGGTGGAAAAGTCGGCAAAGACCCCCACAGAACAGAGCCGCATTGAGGCGGTGATCCAACGGCTTGACCGCTCCATCAGCAAGGTGGTGCTGCAACGCCAAGACCCGATCAGTGGCCTGCTTCCCGCCAGCACCGCGCACACGATTCACGGCAACTACGGCGATGCATGGGTGCGGGACTGCGTGTATTCCATTCAATGCGTCTGGGCACTGAGCCTGGCGATCCGCCGCCATCGGGGTCGGGGGGGCCAGAACAGCCGGGCCTGGGAACTCGAACAACGGGTCATCGCACTGATGCGTGGACTGCTGCGAGCGATGCTGCGCCAGGCAGAAAAGGTGGAGCGGTTCAAGCACAGCCTGGATCCTCTGGACGCCTTGCATGCCAAATACGACAGCAGCAGTGGTGATCCCGTGGTGGCCGATGACGGCTGGGGTCACCTGCAGCTCGATGCCACCTCTCTGTTCTTATTGCAGCTGGCTCAGCTGACGCGGAGCGGCTGCACCGTGATCCACAGCCGTGATGAAGCGGATTTCATCCAGAACCTGGTCTTCTACATCGCTCGGGCCTACCGGACCCCCGACTACGGCATCTGGGAACGGGGCGACAAGGGCAACCATGGACTACCGGAGCGGAACGCCAGCTCGATCGGGATGGCCAAGGCCGCACTGGAAGCCCTCGAGGGGCTGGATCTCTTCGGCGTCTATGGCGATGGATCCTGCCGAGTGCTGATTCCCCAGGGAGCGCTGGTACGGCTGCGACGCGCCCTGGAAAGTCTGCTGCCACGGGAATCAGCCAGCAAGGAGGCCGACAGCGCCTGTCTTTCCGTGGTGGGCTATCCAGCCTGGGCCGTAGAGAACAACAATCTTGTCCAGCGCACCCTGCGTCGGATCCGACGGGATCTGGGGGGGGCCTATGGCTACAAGCGCTTCCTGCGCGATGGCCACCAAACCGCCGTGGAAGATGGCACCCGGCTGCATTACGAGCCGGAGGAACTGGCCGAATTCGAAGGCATCGAATCGGAATGGCCTCTGTTTCTGGCATTCGAACTGGTCACATCCTGCTGTGAAGAGCGCTGGCAGGAGGCCAGACGCTTGCACAACAACTTGCAGGCTCTTTCTGTGCAATGCGATGGCGAGGCGTTGTACCCCGAGCTTTATCGCGTGCCGGATGAAAAGGTCGAAGCAGAGCGCAAGCAGCCTGGAAGCCAGGAGCGCGAGGCCAACACAAATCTGCCCCTGATCTGGACCCAGAGCCTCGCCTGGCTGGGCGAAATGTTGCTGGAAGGTGTTGTGACACCCGCTGACCTCGACCCCTGCAACCGCCGTCAGGCCTCAGCCCTGGGAGCGGAGTCGGTCCTGGTGGCTTTCGCTGTCCAGGATGCTGCCGTTGGCACGACCTTGATTGAGGCTGGTTTGCCCCTAAGCCTGAGTGGGACGATCAGCGTGCAGTGCTCCGATGCCCTCGGAGAGAGCCTGGCCCAGCTAGGGGCCAATCCACGACTGAACCTCAGCGGCCTGCCACCAAAGCGAATAGAGACGGAAGACACAGCCCGGTTTTACCGCCAGGGGAGACGTGATCTGGCCTTCACCGCAGCCGTGCTGGAAGACAGCGTCAGCTACTTAGCCGATGACCCGCTGCAGCTGGTGGACAGCGTTGTTGATGAACTGCATTTACTGCAACGCCACTGGCGGGGCCCCGGACTGCCACTGCTGCTGATCCCGATCAGCTCTGAATCCTTTAAACACCACCCGGAAGCCATTCTCAATCTGGGCCGAACGCTGAGCAGAGGCAGCATCGGCGGGATCAGCGTGCAGTTCGACACAGTAGAGCAACTCAGAAGCATGGGGCAGTGGCTTGAGCTGCCTGGAGAAGCGCCCAGCCCGGAAGGGAAGGTTTCGAGCAGGGCACTCAGCACAGCCTTGCTGCGTGAAGCCACAGACCTGGCGGACCTCACCGCCGCTCAGGAACAGGAACTGGACGAAACCGAAACGGATGCTCTGCAGGCACGACTCTGGGCCAGTGACTCTCTTCACGAACAGGCCGAGGTCTTGGAATTGCTGCAACGCCGTTTCGGCGTGGAAGCGACACAAACAAGCCCAGGCGCCGGGCCTGTGAGCCTGAGGCATCTGCTGGAGGAGGTCTATACCCGGGGACTTCGCTGCCAGGAGTGGAGCGTGGTTCGCCGTTGTGCCGGTGCACTGGGGATGGTGCACCCCCAGCTGGAGGATGCCCTCACCGACCTACTGATGCGTCAAACACAGGTGGTGGTGGGGCGTAACTACACCGCGGACTCACGCCTGATCCGCCCTCTGGACAACAGCGCCATTGCCGAACGCATTGCGCGCACCAGCGGTACCGACAGCAGGGAACGGATGCTCGAGCAGGAGCTGCTGCTGGCGCTCGACAGCATTGCCCGACGCCAACCCACGCTGCTCAAGGGCAGTCTCACCCTGCAGTTGAGCCAGTTGCTGCTTCTGCTGACCTCGGAACTGGCCGTTGAGCAGCGACTCAGCCAGGACGAAGCCTTCGAAGCGCTTTGCAGCACCTCACCCCATCTCATCCGCGACCGATTGCGCCGCCTTCTGAGCGACGTGGACCACGGAAGAGCCGCCTTGCAACGCGGTGAGCAACTGCACGTCAGCGGGCGCGTGCAGTGGAAAGTTCCCGATCCACTGGAGGTGGCTCCAAGCGGTGGGGACTGGCTGCAGCACCGGATCCGGCTGGGCACTTTGCAGAAGGTGCCGCGCGACTTCTACGCCGGGATCTGGAGCTTGCTTCGCCATTGCCGCGGCCTGGTGATCGGCGACAAGCTCGAACGACGCAACCGTCTAAACAGCAGTCTGATCCTGGAGAAGACAGCAGGGGAGCGCAATTTCGCCACCTTGGTGGAGCATTTGCTCAGCCGGATCGATGCACCGGAATACCGGCAGCTCTGCAACGAATGTTTGCTGTCTCTGATGGCCTTCGTGGAGGCCAACCCGGATGTGCGTTTTGCCGACGATCTCGCCCTGGATGTGGTGATCGGTCACGCAGTTCGCGTGGGCTGGCTGCTGACCCATCCATCCCTGGCAGATGGAAATTACAGCCAGTACAAGGCACTGGCCTGGGGGCAGTTCTACGCAGCGTCCCCTGGGGACTGCCGTCGTTGGCAGATCGCAGCCCTGAAAGAATTGACCGAACAGAGGGCACTGGTGTAACAGTCAGATCGGTTGCCTGAGCGGGACGCCCATATCGGGATGCTCCACCGCTTGCTCGATCAAATCGGCGAGCAGAAGTGCCCTCGAGGCCTGTAAACCATCGACAGCTGGTGTTTCGCGACCACGCACGCACTGAAGAAAATGCTCCAATTCGGCATAGAGAGGTTCAATCGAGGTGGTGCTGACCTCTTCGATGAAGCCGTCATTGCGATAGAGCAACTCACCGTGATCGGCGGAATACCACTCATGGGCACGGCGGTGGATATGCAAGGTGTGATTGAGAAAATCAGTCTCCACAAGGCTTGAGCGACAGTGAGCACTGAGGCTGCGGATCTTGCGGTGACTCATTTTGCTGGCGGTGAGGCTGGCAACGACAGCGTTCTCGAATCCCAGGGTGGCGTTGACGTAGTCGATGGGTCCCTCGCCGCTGCGACCACCAGCCGCTGCCAGCCGCACCACCGGCGCCTGGGCCAGCTCGAGCACCAGATCGATGTCGTGAATCATCAGGTCGAGCACGACTGAAACATCATTGGCCCGATCGGAGTGCGGACTGTGACGGCGACCTTCGAGCACCACCACCTCCTCATTGGCCACCACCTTGGTGAGCTCTCGGAAGGCGGGATTGAATCGTTCGATATGGCCCACCTGAAGCAATCGACCGGCTTCACGAGCGGCCTGAATCAAAGCGGTGGCTTCGTCCTGGCTGGCGGCGATCGGTTTCTCGATCAACACGTGAACGCCGGACTCGAGGCAAGCCAATCCCACCGAATGGTGCAGCAGAGTGGGAACGGCGATGCAGACGGCCTCCACATCCGCCAGCAATGTGTGGTGATCGGGGAACCACTGGCAACCGAACTGTTCCTGGGCCAATTGACCGCGATCGGGGTCTGGATCGGCCACGCCGACAAGCTCAGCATCCTTGAGAAGACTCAGCACCCTTGCGTGGTGCCAACCCATGTTGCCGATGCCGATCACCCCCACCTTCACTGGATGCATGGGGGCGAGGGTCATCAGCGGATGTATTAATTCCTGGCAGGTTATCGGGCCTCTGTCGGTCCAGGCTCCTGCTCCGGCTCCGGCAACACCACACGCACCCGTTCAATGCGGGGCCCGGCCATGGCTGTGATCTCGAATTGCAGGCCGTTGAAACGCAATGCCTCCCCCGGCGAAGGAATGTGCTGCAACCGTTCCAGCAGAAATCCAGCCAGGGTGTGGTGGTCATCGGCTTCGGGCAGATCGAGTTCCAGCTGGCGATTGAGTTCGAAGATCTCCAGATCACCGGCAGCCAGCCAGGATCCACTGCGATCCTCCTCAGGCTGCAGCTCCGGCTCATCTTGGTTGTCCTGCAGCTCATCACCGACGATTTCGCCGGTGAGGTCAGCCGCGGTGACCAGACCTTCCGTACCGCCGTGCTCATCCACCACCAGTAAGAGCGGCTGGCCGCTGCGGATCATCGGCAGCAGCTCGGCCAGGGTGCTGGTCTCAAGCACGCGCACAGCGGGCTGCAGGTAAGGCTCCAGCGGTGAATCAGCCGACAAATCCCCTCGCGCGATGGGTTCAGCCATGCCCCGCAGGTCGAGCACGCCACGCACATCATCTAGTGATAGACCGATCACCGGGAAACGGGCATGACGGGTGTGATGAACCGCTTCCATCATTTCGGCGAAGCAAACATCCACCGGGAGAGTGACCATGCCGGAGCGGGGCACCATCACTTCACGCACCTGGGTGTCCCGCAAAGCGAAAACCCCTTCGAGAATGTTGCGCTCGTCGGGGAAGAGGCCGGTGACACGCCCTCCATCAATCAACGTCTCAAGCTCTCCGGCCGATAGGGCGGGGACCAGTTCGTCCCACTGAGGACGCAGCCCCACCAGCCTCAACATCAAATTTGCCAGGGCCTCCAGAAAATTCAGCAGAGGAGCGAGACAGCGCATCACGATCTCGAGCATCGGCCCCAGGGACAGGGCTGCCCGCTCAGGACGACTTAACACCCAGGCCTTCGGCAGCAGACCCGCCACCAAGGTGGCCATCACAACCAAAGTGAGAAACAGCACCGTGTCGAGCCAGGCAGCACCGGCTGTTCCCTCGGGCCAAAGCCGCAAACCGAGGCCCCTTCCAGTCCAGCCCAGGGCGATCAGAGGCAGGCTGCTGCCCAACTGCGAGAGGGTGAGGGCACGCCGAAGCCGCCGCTGAAGGCGTTGCAGAGGGAGGGCGCCGCTCTGACGCTCCTCCACCAACACCTCAACGCGGCTGGGGCGCAGCCGCAGCAAGGCGATTTCCGCAGCAGCGAAAAAGGCCGGCAACACCAGCAACAACCCCAGTAGGAGCAGACGCATCAGTCGGAATACATGGGGGTCGCGAGGATCGAACTCGCCTTAGGCGAATTATGAGTTCGCTGCATTCACCAGATTGCTAGACCCCCATCACACCGATTGTTACCACAGGGGCTGAACTGGTGTGAAGTCTGAACTGACCTGCACTGAGTCCACGTTGATGGCCTCAGCCGCAAGGCTGCTGCCGAATCCATTGTTCAGATCTCTGGTGCGCAAGGGGAGGGACGGGCTCTGCTCTTCAACCAATGCACGGGTGGTGGCCCCCACCGCTGCGGAATCCCAGATCACAGTCTGATCAGGGAACCCGAACCCCATCACGCGGTTGCCGTTGTCACCCGCCACGGCAAGTCCGAACAGATCGGTGATTTGATGAACAAGATCCACTCCCCGTTCATAGGGCGCGGTCCAGGTGAAGAACCGCCTTTCGATCAACTCAGCTGTTCGTTCTTCGGGTCCGCAAACGGTCACCTCCACAGGCGCCATGGCGGAAGCAGCGGGATCAGGTGCTTCCAGGGTTGTCGTACAGACCACTGGACCGGCAGCAACAGGAATCACCGCCAGTTCCCCCAGAGACAGAACCGCCATGATGCGGAACTCGTTGACGACCAAAGTTCCGGAAAACCTCTTTGCGCAAACTAAAGAACGTTTCCCTCTGCGGCCAGTCCCTATGTCAACGGCGACCCGATCCTCCGAGGACCAGCGCGAGTTGTTGCTGCTGCGTTTGGCGGAATCTGCCTACCGCCGCGGCCAGTTCACCCTCGCGTCGGGACGGTCAAGTGAGCACTACGTCAACTGCAAACCTGTCAGTCTCAGCGGCTCTGGACTGGCGCTGATCAGCTCGGCGATGTTGAAGAACGTGGAAGTCGACGCCTTGGCTGTCGCCGGACTCACCCTTGGGGCTGATCCGCTGGTCAGCGGAGTGGCCATGGCCGCTGCACAAAATGGGCGTGACCTCGACGCGCTCATCGTGCGCAAAGAAGCTAAGGGCCATGGCACAGGAGCCTGGCTGGAAGGCCCCCTGCCCGCTGCGGGATCAGTCGTGACAGTTCTTGAGGACGTTGTGACCACGGGGGGTTCCTCACTGAAAGCTGTGAACCAGTTGAAGGAAGCCGGCTACCAGATCAACCGAGTGGTCACGATCGTGGATAGAGAAGAAGGAGGTGCTGCCGCTATGGAGAAGGCGGGCCTCGAGCTGATCAGCCTGTTCCGACTCTCAGAGGTGTCAGCCTGCGCCGCCACATTGAGGAGTTGACAATGAGCATGCACTGGGACGAAGCGTTCCCGATCATCCGGCTTAACGGCGCGGGGGCCAAGGATTTTCTGCAGGGACAGACCACGGCAGACCTGCGGAAAACAGTGCATGGAAGGCTGCAGCAAAGCTGTTGGCTGACGGCCACCGGGCGGCTACGTGCCGTGCTCGAGCTTCGGCTGGATGATGACGGAGCCGATGTCTTGGTGCTGGCCGGAGACGCTGACGCGATGGCCCAGGGATTGGATCAGGTGATCTTTCCCGCCGATCGCGTGCGCATGGGGGAGCGACGGCTGCAACGACGGATTCAGGCGTTACGACCTGACAGCCCTGCGGCCTGGATCGACGACGAGTCGATCCAGCCGAGCGAATTCGCTGGCAGCCGCCGTCTGCTCTCCACCGAGCTTGAAGAGCGAAGGCTAAGGCTGGGATTTCCGCCTGGGCCGGGTGAACTGACAGGCAACACCAACCCATTCGAACTGGGACTGGCGCAGTGCATCAGCCTCGACAAGGGCTGCTACCTCGGCCAGGAGACCATGGCCAAACTGGCCGGAAGGGGTGGCATCAAACAGCAACTGCGCTGCTGGGTCAGCTCAAACCGACTGAACAGCGGAGACCCGCTGTTTGACGGAGAAACCCGGGCTGGTGTCGTGACCAGCATCCTGGAACTGGAGAGTGATTCATTGGTTGGATTGGCGCTGATTCGGCGTCAATATCTGACCTCTGGTGCATTGAATGGCCCGAACGGACAGATGGTGACCCTGGAGCGACCCGAGCTGTTTCAGGATCCGCCGTCGCCGGATTGAAACGAAGCAGGGGTCTGGCGCAAGAGCCAGTCGGCAACCGCCCAGGTGGCTCGGCAGTCGTCGCGGTTGTAGGTGAAAATCCAGCCAAGGGCATTGGTGGTGCCGCGCCGGTTTGGGCCATCCCCCTGCCACTGCCGCCACCACAGAAGAGCGTGAGCACCATCAACCCCGGTCTGGCTCCAGCGAAAACCCTGCCAAGCGGCGACTGCTTTAAGCCCATAGCTGTTGAGGGGCAGGCGCCAGTGGCTGCGGACCCGTGCATGCACATCCACCAGGCGAGCTCGGAGCAACATCAGCTTGTGCTCGGCAACACCTTGGCGCTCCGCCATCCGCCGCAGAGCCAAGGACTCGGTTTCTCCGTAATGGAGAACAGGCCAACCTTCATGGACACTGAGATAGCGATCGAGCCGTTCCCAGCAGCGTTGTTCACCGTGCTCGGCCAACACCAGCAACGGCTGATAGCGAGCAGCGGTCAGATCCCAGGATCCATCAGCTCGGCAGGGGAGTCGCCAGAAGCCATGGAGAAAATCATGGCGGGCATCGGGGTCTGATTCGATGTCGTAAAGAAGCACCCCGGGCGCACCCACGAGCTCCGGCAAAGCAGGTGTGTTCTGCAGACGCTCGGGTTGACCGTCCCTCTGGCAACGGGCCTGGGCCACAAGCGTTCGCGCCACCTCACCGTGCTGTTCCCCGAACCGCTCCATCTGTTCCGCCAGACGATCGGGATCCGCAGCCGCGAGATCATGGAGACCGTGGATCCCGAGCTCCTTGAGCATTTCGCGTCGTTTAGCGCCGATGCCGCTCACCTCGCTCAGATGCCCCTCAGCTGCAGCTTCTGCATTGCACAGCCCGCGCCAGCTGCAGAGCGTGCACTTGCGACGGTCGGCCGCAAGCGGCGGCGGATCGGATCGATCGAGATCAACACGCAGCTTGCGCAAGGCATCTCCCAGCTGCTTACGCAAACCAGCTGACAGGCCGACACGGTCCCGTGCCGGCCGACGACCCATCCCGCCACCACCAACGACCAGCGCATCCCGCACCGGAGCCTGCTGCTCCTGCTCCAGCAACAGCGCCATCAAGGCCAGCGGTAGTTGATGTTCACGGGTCATTCGCCGACCCTGACGCGCCAAGACCGGTTGATAGGAAAACGCGCCCCAGCGACTTCGACCTGAGACGCGGCGCAGCAACGGCGGATGGGCTTCCACAAGCTCTCCACCGGGGCCGCGACCCTTCAGGCGCAGACCAACAACACCCTCAGCCCCAGCCGCACAACCCGCCTGGCCGTGGGCTGGCTTTTGCGGCATCAAGGCAACGAAGCAACGCTGCTGGTCGTCCAGCATCAGGTTGCGATGGGCGCTCCATCGCCGCTGGGTCGCATCCCCATGGCGATCCAACCAGGCCTTACGCCGACAGCGCAGCCAACTGCGCAGCAACCGATCGGTGAGCACGTTGGCGGCAGGCGGGGTGTCACCCATGGCGCGACCCTAGGGCCACCAGCTGCTAGATCCAGGTCAGCACAGGCTGTTCGATGGCTTCCGCATCTCTGCCGCTCGGTCCAGCTCCGATCCGGTTCGGCACCGATGGGTGGCGCGGCGTACTGGGCGTTGACATCACAGTTGAACGGTTGCTTCCAGTCGCTGCGGCAGCAGCACAGGAGCTCGCCCATCGCGCCCCCCCAGACCTCGACAGCCGCATCGTGGTGATCGGTTACGACCGGCGTTTTCTGGCACCGGAGCTGGCGGAGGCCATTGCCAGCTCCGTCCGGGGCTGTGAACTCGAGCCGCTGCTCACAGAAACGTCGGTACCGACACCTGCCTGCAGCTGGGCGGTGGTGCAACGCAAAGCCCTGGGAGCCCTGGTGATCACCGCAAGCCACAACCCACCTGAATGGCTGGGTCTCAAGATCAAGGGACCGTTCGGCGGGTCGGTGGAAGGGGACTTCACCGCTGCTGTGGAGAAGCGTCTGGCCGCAGGGGGAATCACAGCATCGATTCGGGATGACGTGATCCGCTTCGATTGCCGAGGGGAACACCTCGACGGATTGAAAAGCAATTTCGATCTCAAGGCACTGATCCACGGCCTGAAAGCGATGAACCTGAAGGTGATCGTCGATCCGATGCACGGCTCTGCCGCAGGCTGTGTTCCTGAGTTGCTCGGGACCGAAGCCAGCGGTCTGGTTGAGGAAATCCGCAGCGAACGGGATCCCCTGTTCGGAGGTCATCCGCCGGAACCGCTGGCCCCATACCTGGTTGAACTGATCGCAGCTGTCAAGGCCTCCACCACCTCAGGGACACCGGCTGTGGGACTGGTGTTCGACGGCGACGGCGACCGAATCGCTGCCGTTGATGAGACCGGCCGCTTCTGCAGCACTCAGTTGCTGATGCCGCTGTTGATCGATCACCTGGGTCGGGCCCGCAACCTGCCGGGCACGGTGGTGAAGACCGTCAGTGGTTCTGATCTGATGCGACGAATTGCGGAAAGCCAAGGTCGCGACGTTCTGGAACTGGCCGTCGGGTTCAAATACATCGCCAGTGAAATGCTCACGGGGCAGGTCTTGATCGGCGGTGAGGAATCCGGTGGAGTTGGGTTCGGCATGCACCTTCCGGAAAGGGACGCCCTGTTCGCAGCCATGTTGGTGCTCGAGGCTCTTGTCGAGGGGGGACAACCCCTGGGGCAACGCCTGGATGCTCTCCAGAATCAGCATGGAGGCAACAGCCACTACGACCGACTGGACCTCCGACTGGCCGATATGGAGGCGCGTAAGCGTCTGGAGGGTCTCTTGGCGGACAGCACGCCCAAGGAGGTTGCCGGAACGGCTGTTCAGAAGGTGATCACCACTGACGGCATCAAATTGCGAATGGGGGAAAGCCACTGGCTGATGCTGCGCTTCTCGGGCACCGAACCCTTGCTGAGGCTCTACTGCGAGGCGCCAGATGCCGAACGGGTCGGCACTGTGCTGGCCTGGGCCAAGCAGTTTGCAGAGGCCGCGTGAAGACGCTTGTGATCGCCAGCAGTAACCCTGGCAAGGTCCATGAATTCGAGAATTTGCTGCGGGCTCTGCCCCTCAACGTTCGGCCGCAGCCTGAAAGACTGGAGGTCGAGGAAACGGGCAGCACGTTTGCAGCCAATGCAAAGCTCAAAGCCAAAACCGTGGCTTGCGTCACAGGGGAATGGGCCCTGGCCGACGATTCCGGCCTAAGTGTGGATGCGCTCGATGGTGCCCCCGGAGTTCACTCCGCCCGCTATGCCAACTCCGATCCCGAACGCATTGAACGCCTACTGACCGCACTGAAGAATTGCAGCAAGCGAGAGGCCCACTTCTGTGCAGCGCTCTGCATTGCCGCCCCCGACGGCCGTGTGCTGCTGGAAGTGGAAGGGCGTTGCCAGGGACGCATTACTACTGCCCCCCGGGGAGATCAGGGCTTTGGCTACGACCCGATTTTTGAAGTCAAGGACACGGGGTTGACCTTTGCGGAGATGGCACTGGCAGAAAAGAAACAACACGGCCATCGCGGCCGAGCCTTCACAGCACTGGAACCGAAACTTCGAAAGCTGCTTGCCACGATTTAGTGGAAACAAGCTGATGACAACAGTTCGATTACAACGCCAAGAACCGATCCGTGGTCGCCTCTAAGCTTGGTCTGTACGGTGAGGCTTGACGCTGACGAGGTCTATGGCCATCGCCATGACCACGGGTTACAGCGCACAGACCGAAGGGGCTCTCCTCTGCATCGAAGCCGCCTCGGACTGGGCCTTGACTTGTGTGAATCAACTAAATGACGCGAACAGCCACGTTCTGATCGATTACGGCGCCGCTGATGGCGGTACGGCTGTAGGGCTCTGGAGCCAGGTGCTGGATCGCCTGCATGAGAAGCAACCCAAGGCCCATCTAACCCTGATCGGCAACGATCTTCCAAGCAACGACAACGTCGCCCTGGCAGAAAACCTGGCGCGACAGATTCCTCGAGAACCAAAGCCAACGGTTCTGGTGAGCGCCCGAAGCTTCTATGAACCCTCAGTGGGGCCGGACACGGTGAGTTTCGGCTTCTCAGCCACTGCAATGCATTGGCTGAGTGCATCTCCGGGGCCACTTAACAACCACACCCACGTATTGGCCTCTGGAGATACGGAGGCGCTACAGCGGTTCACCGCGCAGGCCATGAAAGATTGGACTGACGTCCTTGAACTGCGCAGCCGTGAGCTGAAGGTGGGCGGCCGCCTGCTGACCGTGAACCTCTCGCGGGATGAAGACGGTCGCTACCTCGGCCACAACGGCGGCGAGACCCGCAATGTGCACGACCAGCTGCATCAGATCTGGCGCGGCATGGCTGATGAAGGAGCAATCAGTGAGGAGCAGTACCGCAACGGCACCGTTCTGAACTTCTATAAATCGCCCGAGGAGTTCATGGCTCCGCTCAAGGATGAGGGATCGGCTCCGTACAAGAACGGCCTGAGACTGGTGGATGAGCGCACCGTGTATGTGAAATGCCCCTATCGGCGCCGCTGGAATGAAGACGGAGACACCGCTGCCTTTGCATCAGGACTGATGGCCACCATCCGCAGCTGGAGCCGTCACAGCTTTGCCAGCTCCGCCGGCGATGCTGCTGCCGACACGGTCTACAGCCGGCTGGAGCAACGCATTGCTGAGGCCCCCAGCGAATGGAGTCTCGACTATGTGGAGCACCATCAGATGATGGAGAAGGTGGCCTGATGCAGAGCAGCGACCCTTCCACGCCGTCAGTTTCGGTTCTGGCCGAACACGTCTCTGAGCATCTTTCGGTGTTCGTGGTGGCCGAAAACACCGATTCCAAACGCCCTGCCAACGGCGGACTGCGGCTGCTCAACTACCCAAGCGATGAAGCCTGCATCGCCGACGGAGAGCGCCTGGCAGGTCTGATGACACACAAGCATGACCTCTACGGCACCGGTTTCGCCGGCGGCAAGATCGTGGCTCGCGCCGCAGAACCCGATGCGGTCAAGGATGAACTCATCAGCGTCACCGCGGAGCTTCTGGAGTCGCTTGACGGCGCGATGATCACCGGCTGTGATCTCAACACCAGCCTGGAGGACATGGAGCGTCTGACAGCGCTCACACCCCACGTGTTGGCAGCGGTCGGCAGCCCGGTTGATGCCAGCGCCGCCACAGCCCACGGCACCCTCGGCGCTGTGGAAGCTGTGCTGGACGCAGAATTGAAGGATGCTGAACCCGGGCGTGCTCTTGTGCACGGTTGCGGTGCGGTAGGTGGAACGGTGGCGCGCCATCTGGTGGACCATGGCTGGACGGTGTTCACCGTCGATCTGGACCGGGACAAAGCTGCATTCCCCGGAGCCACCCCGCTGCCAGACAACTGCCCCTGGTGGGAATTGCAGCTGGATCTGTTCCTGCCCTGCTCGATTTCAGGACTGATCGACAGTGAAATGGCGGCGACCCTTCGAACCCCTGCTGTCGTTCCAGCGGCCAATGCCCCCTTCCAGCAGCCGCAGCTGGCTGACGACCTGCGCAGTCGCGGAGTGCGCGTGCTGCCGGACCCATTGGTCAATGCCGGAGCAGTGATCGCCGACTCGATCGAGCGCTTCTCACCCAATGTTTGGAAGGATGCGGGCGCCAAGGACGTCTACGCCTTTGTCCGCGACGAAGTGCGTCAGCGCGCCGCTGACTACCTCAACCAGCGGGACCAGGGCCTATCGGCGGGGGACGCCCTGGAAGAAGTGGCGGCCACTCCGAGCCATGAACCCATTGGCCTCAGCTTCGGAGACAGCGAATGAGCATGCCCAACTCCATGCCCAGCAAGGCAGCGATCGTGATCGTGGGCGGCGGCATGGCCGGCCTCAGTTGCGCTGCCTCCCTTGCACGTCGTGGCATCACGGACGTGGTTCTGCTGGAAGCACACACACTGGCCCACGCCAAAGCCAGCAGCTTCGGCGAAACACGCATGTTCCGGGAGATGTACTCCGACCCGGTGCTTTGTCGACTGGCGCAGGAGGCCAACAGGCTCTGGCGTGAGGAAGAGATCCACGCAGGAGAACAGCTGCGTGAGACCCACGGTTTGCTGTTTTACGGCGAAAGCTGGGATCAGGAAACGATCGAGGGATCCATCCCTGGTGCCCGTCGCGTCATGGACGACCAGGGCATCCCCTACGAGGCTCTCGATGCCAGCCAGATCGCCAGCCGTTTCCCACTGAAACCGAGGGCCGACTTCACCGGTTTGTTTGAACCCACCGCGGGGGCCGTGCGCAGCGACAAGGTTGTCGCCCACTGGATCAACACCGCCCGCAACGCCGGTCATCATCTGATCGAACACTGCCCCGTGGCCGGTCTCGATGCTGATGGAGGGGGTGTGACCCTGGAGAACGGTGAGCACATCGCAGCGGGACAGCTGGTTGTGGCCTGCGGCATCTGGAGCCAGCTGCTGCTGGCTCCCCTGGGTCTGGCGCCGAAATTGGAGGTATGGCCCATGCTCTGGGCCCATTACACCGTCGATCCAGAGCTGGCCGATCGTTATCCCCAGTGGTTCTGCTTCCAGCGGGAGCGAGGGGATGATGGTGGGCTCTATTACGGCTTCCCCGTCCTCAGCCGAACCGACGATGGACGCCCGCGGATCAAAGCCGGGATCGACTGGGCCCCCATGGAGCTTCGGGTCGCTGAACCCAATGCCATGGCCACAGAACCCCCGGCCCGCCTGGTGGAGCTGCTTGACACCTTCTTGTTCAATGAGCTGGAGGGTGTGAGGGAGCGCGTGGAAACCGTGATCAGCCCTTATTCCATGGCGAGCGATGTGAATTTTGTGCTGGATCGACTCACACCGAGGCTCAGCCTGTTCGCTGGAGGCTCCGGCCAGGCCTTCAAGTTCGCCCCCCTGATCGGCGATTCCCTGGCGCGGCTCGCCGCAGGCGAACAACCAGCCGTGGACCTCTCCTGCTGGAGCCATCACCGCGACGCCGTCAGCGCCTGACCCCTCCCCCGCCAACTCATGTCTGAAATCCCCGCGAGCCAACGCTCCTGGTGGCGACAGCCACCCCTCTGGGTCGGCGCCGTCCCCCTGCTGATTTTCCTGCTGGTCTCCGCCGTCGACCTGGCTCTGGCCAAGCACTTCACCGAGAATAGTAAAGCCGTTATCAGCGATGCCCTGGGTGGGGTCTGGCAGTGGATGGTGGTCCTGCTGTTCCTGGTCGCCCTGATTCTGGCCATCAGCCCTGCCGGCAAACTCCGTCTCGGAGGGGCGGAAGCCAAACCGAGTCTCAAATTCTTCGATTGGTGCGCCGTACTGATCTGCACCCTGCTGGCGGGTGGTGGTGTCTTCTGGTCAGCGGCAGAGCCCCTGTACCACTTCCAAACGCCCTCGCCCATCTTCAAAGGCATCGAAGGTGGCACCGCCGCCGCAGTTGATCCTGCTTTGGCAGTGAGTTTTCTGCACTGGGGATTTCTGGCCTGGGCCCTGGTAGCCACGACCACCACCATCACCTTCTCCATTCTCGAGCAGCGCGGTGAACCGTTGCGTCCGCGCACCCTGCTGGTGAACATCGTCCCCCGCAGCTGGGTGGACGGACCGCTGGGTCACCTGGCGGACGGTCTCTCGGTGGTGTCTGCCATTGCCGGCACCGTTGGCCCCCTCGGTTTTCTCTCACTTCAGCTCAGTAACGCTGCTGGACAACTGCCCTGGCTCACCGACAGTGCAGGCCTGCAATCTTTGGTGGTGCTTCTGCTGACAGCTGTGTTCGCCACATCCACCGTCAGTGGCATTCAGAAGGGAATCAAATGGCTCTCAGAGCTGAATGTTTGGCTCACACTCGCGATGGCGGCGGGGCTCTTGCTGCTGGGGCCGGGGCTATGGCTGATTGAGCATTTCTTCAGCGGATTCCTGACGTATCTGATTCAACTGCCGCAGATGGCCCTCACGCCGAATGTGGCTCCGGACAACTGGATCAACGGATGGACGGTCTTCTACTGGGGCTGGTTTCTGGGATATGCCCCGCTGATGGGCTTGTTCACCGCCGGGGTGAGCCGCGGCCGCAGCATTCGTGAGCTTGTGCTGGCAGTAGCGATCCTCTGCCCGATCGTGACAAACATTTGGTTCACGCTGCTGGGCGGCACCGGACTCCACATGGAGCTGGAAGGTGGTGGCATCGGTGAGGCACTGGCCCAGAACGGTGCCGCAGCAGCACTGCTGAGCATTCTCAGCCAGCTACCACTGGCGGCGTTGCTGATTCCGGTGGGCCTCGTACTGGTGGTGCTGTTCATGTGCACAAGCGCCGATTCAATGAGCTATGCAGCGGCCATGGTCGTGAGTGGAAGGAACGAGCCACCTGCTTTTCTGCGCCTGTTCTGGGCCCTGATGATCGGCAGCCTCACCCTGGTGCTGCTGCGAATCGGATCCGGACTGGGAGACAGCACCTCCATCGATGCGTTGCAGGCCTTCATCGTGATCACGGCAGTGCCCGTTACACCATTGGTGCTTGCCACGTTGTGGTCTGCGCCGCGGCTGGCCTGGAAGGAAGCCAAGCGGGAGGGACTCAGCTGAGGCAGTACACCAATCTCAAACCGACTGACGTTCGAGGCGAAGGAGCCTGTTGTGGATCAAATCCTTCAGGGGAGGTTTTCACCATCATTGGTCGGGGGCCCTGGATGCTGTCTCCACGCTGAATGGAGATCAGGCTGACCTGCTGTAAACCGATCACCGCTGCCGTGGCCTTCGCCTGGGCCTTCCCACGCAACAGTGCCTCCGCCATCAGGGTCTGTTGCAACTTACGGTCCGCGTCTTCATCCGCCATCGACTGCATCCCCTGCTGACGCACCCCCGGCATGGCGCCAACGGTCTGGATGAACGAATTGAAGTTGGCGGGAGTCACATCAGCCGATACCCCTGCTCTGGCCACGAACCGCTTCTCCACACCGTTGACTCGCTGGTGGCTTGTTGGAGCGGCAACCGTGAGTATCCCCTGAACCAGGGGCTGAAGCTCCCGCCGCAGTCGCCCAAGGCGCTGATTGAGCTGTTGCATCACCGCCTGTTCGCTACGACCTTCACCGGTCACCGCAAGAGAAAACCGAAAACGGACGGCGGGGCTGGCGGCCTGCTCCCGCACCGAAAGCTCCAGCTGAGTGCCGTTACAAGCTGCAGACGCAGCCTGGACACTCGTGGCCAGGCCGGTCACAGCCGCATTGATCAGCAATAAACCAACCCCGCAACGCGACAAAAGCCGACAGCAGACCATCAGAGCTCAGCAACTAGTCGAGGTTTAGCTCCAATCGACCATGCGAAGGAAACAGAACGATGTCCGACTCGGGGGCATGCGCCTCAGCTGGCACCCGCCCAGCTGCCATGAAGACCATGGGGTACGGCCAACGGCAGCTCCAACACTGCCACCTCTGAGAGATCTCGAGCATCGAGAATCACCAGATCCGACGACGCGCGGGCTCCGTTCCAGACCAGGTCCAGCACCCAGCCGTCATCCTCGGAGTCAGCTCCAGGGCGACGCACCATCAACGGCTCACTGACGAAGCCTCTGGGTGCAGCACTCCAGGTGTGGGTGGATCCAGTGGCCAGATCAAGCTTCTGGATCGCCTGCAGCGGATCGTTTCCAGACTCCCGCTCGGTAACTGCCATCCAGGCATACCGGGCGCTCAGGCCTTGACGCTGAGGATTCACCATGGCGAACTCGCAGGTGCGGTTGCTGATGCGCTCGGTCTGCACAGATTCCCGGCTGAGATCCAGACGGCAGCGATGAAGGATCCCCTCCGGCACCTTGTCAAAATCGACTTGGGCGAAGTCATCGTCGGGTCCGATGGAGGGGAAGTCGTCGTAGACGATGCTCTCCACCACCACCTGATCGCCATCCTCGAAAGCATTGAGGTGGTGAAACACAAATCCATCCGGCGCATCAAGGATGCGCGGCTGCTGGCCGGCAAAGCAACCTGAATCCCGGGGAATCAGCCAGAAGCGACCTTTGCCGCCGGGCTGAGACTTCAAACACTGGGCCGCTCCCTTTTCTCCGGTGACAAACGGAAGAGGATTGAACGCAATGGCGTTCTGGAGGAACACCGCCCAGTTGGGTGTGATGGCGAAGTCGTGCAGAAAGGCGAAACCGGAGAAGCTGTCGGAGCGGTCATGCAGCAGGGTTCCGGCATCCGAACCATCTGTGGCGAACTCCATCAAGCGAATGGTGCTGCGCGGTCCGGTCTTCACACCGAAAGTGACCATGCAGGGACGGCCGTTATGGCCGGGATCAAAGCGGGGATGGGCGCTGAAAGCCTCGCCCTTCTTCAACACGCCATCAAGATGGGAGAGGCCACGGGTCTCGAGGCTGAGAGGGTCGAGAGCGTGGGGCTCGGCGGCTTCCCACAGGGCCAGCAGTTGATCGCCGAGCCGCACCACGTTGGTATTCGCGATGTTTTTCAAACGCAGATCGAAGGCATTGGCGAGCCGGCCACCGGGCTTCTGGCTACCGAACACACCGCGATAAAGCACCTTGCCGGCCTTTTCCTCCGCCAGCCAGCCCTCGGTGCGCACATAGCGATTGCTCAGTTGAACAGTGCCCTTGTCAAACCGCATGGCCGCGATCATGCCGTCGCCATCGAAAGGATGATGAACGCGGTGACCATCCCGCTCCATCCTGCCGGGTCCATTGCGGTAAAAAGTGCCATTTAGCTCAGCTGGAACCATTCCACTCACCGGGTTCAACACCACGGCGGTGAGTTCCTCTTCCACGTTGACGAAGGCGCTGGCCCAGTCGCTGCGGCTGTAGCTGCGGATGGGGGCGACGGTCACAGGTGAGTCTTCAACGTTCGTCCATCATCTCGTAACGGACTGTGAAGCGCGGCAACAGAGTCAGTTCGCGCCGGCTTGCTCCAGCACACCCTTACTGCTGGGAACGGCGCCAGCACGGCGCGGATCCACCTCGGTGGACATGCGCAGGGCACGGGAAAAAGCCTTGAAGCAAGCTTCCACGATGTGGTGGGAATTGACGCCATCCAGCTGACGGATGTGCAGGGTCATGCCGCTGTTGTTCACCACGGCCACGAAAAATTCCTTGACCAGTTCAGTGTCGTAACTGCCAATTTTCTGGCTGGGAATAGCAAGCCCGTAGCTGAGGTGCGGCCGCCCGGAACAATCAAGGGCCACCTGAACCAGAGCCTCATCCAGCGGTGCCACGAAGTGCCCGAAACGTTGAATGCCACGTCGATCACCGAGGGCCTGGGCAAGGGCCTGACCCAAAGCGATCCCGACGTCTTCATTGGTGTGGTGATCATCGATGTGGGTATCACCCACCGCATTGATCTGCAGATCGATCAGCCCATGGCTGCTGATCTGGTGGAGCATGTGGTCAAGAAACGGCACGCCGGTACTGATCTGACACTGGCCGACACCATCCAGATTGAGGCGCACCTTCACGTCGGTTTCACCGGTGACCCGATGGATGTCTCCCTGACGTGCCATCACAAACGATCCAGTGTCCTCATCGTGCCTCACATTCCGTTGACGCAGTAGCCCGCATCCACATAAATGGTCTGGCCGGAAATGCCACTGGCCAGGTCACTCAGTAAGAAAGCTGCGGTGCCGCCAACCTCCATCTGCGTGACTGTACGGCGCAGGGGAGCCTTCTCCTCGACGTTGTGAATCATGTCGAGGATTCCGCCAATGGCTGAGCTGGCGAGTGTCCGTATCGGGCCTGCGCTGATGGCATTGACGCGCACCTGCTTCTCAGGGCCCAACTCTGCCGCGAGATAACGCACTGAAGCTTCCAGAGCAGCTTTGGCCACACCCATCACGTTGTAGTTGGGGATCGCCCGCTCAGCCCCCAGATAGGAGAGGGTGATCACGCCGGCTTTCTCGCTGAACAGCGGCTTGGCATGGGCACAGAGTGGAGCGAGGGAGTAGGCGCTGATATCGAGGGAGCGGGCAAAACCCTCCGCAGTGGTGGCGCTGTAGTCGCCGATCAACTCTTCCTTGCCGGCAAAGGCCAGACAGTGGACCAGACCATCTAGAACGCCCCACTTGTTCTTGATTTCAGCGAAGACCTCCGCCATCTGATCGGCATCCTGCACGTTCAGGGGCAGAAACAGGCTGGGCTCGAGCGGTGCGGTGAGCTCACGAACCTTGGCTTCAAAGCGGCCCTTTTCATCCGGTAGGTAGGTGATGCCCAGGTCTGCACCGGCTGCATTGAGCTGCTGAGCAATTCCCCAGGCGATCGAACGATTGTTGGCGATGCCGGTGACGAGAATCTTCTTGCCGGTGAGATCAAGCAGCATCGGAACGGACCGGAACGGTTTACATCGCGCGATTCTCCCCTATCCCCCGCCAAGATCTCGATCCAACGTTCTGCATAGGCCGGTGCCCACCGTCCAGATCACACCAATCCCTGGGGATCTTCCGAGAGAGTTCGCCTCCCGAGATGCGCTTGAACAACTGCTGGCGGAGGAATTCCCCGAAGCGGAAGGATCCCTCAGCCCGATTCGAGGAGGCCACCGGGCCGCCGAAGCCAAGTTGGCCCAGGTCAATCCGGCGCGCTACGCCAAAAGCCGCAACCATCTCAATGGCGCGGTGACTGGTCTATCCCCTTACATCCGCCATGGCGTTCTCACACTTGCGGAAGTGAGGGATGCGGTGTTTCAGCGAATCCGCAACCGAAATGACGGCAGCAAGCTGATCAACGAGCTGGGCTGGCGCGACTTCTGGCAACGGATGTGGCTGGAGTTAGGTGAAGGCATCCACGACGATCAGGAAGAGCCCAAGACAGGCCATGCAGCAGGCAGTTATGCCAAGGAGCTCCCTGCTGATGTGCGTGAGGGAACCACGGGGCTGGCCTGTATGGATGGGTTCCGCGATGAGCTGGTGACCACAGGCTGGCTGCACAACCATGCCCGTATGTGGATGGCGGCCTGGTTGGTGCACTGGCGTCGCGTGCATTGGAAAGCAGGAGCTGACTGGTTTCTGGAGCACCTGGTCGATGGCGACCCTGCCAGCAACAACCTCAGCTGGCAGTGGGTGGCCAGCACCTTCAGCCACAAGCCTTACTTCTTCAACAGAGACAACCTGGTGCGCTATGGCGGCACGCGGCATTGCGACGACTGCAGCAGCGTTGGCCGTTGCCCTTTCGACGGCACCTATGAGCAGCTGGAGAGCCAGTTGTTTGCACCAATGCCGGCGATCCGCAGCAGCGGCAATGGCGGGAATGGCCGCAACAGACGCCGCAGCGGTGCCAGGGCCGCCTTGGCTCGGCCCAAGCGAAAAGCCCCGTAGGACGCCACGACGATGAAACGACCGATTCTTTGGATTCATGAGGAGGCCCTCGGCCCCACCAATCCCGCGCTGCGGGCCTGGCCCCAGGCGCCGGCCCTGTTCGTTTTCGACACGGAGTGGATTCAGCGCAGCCGGATCAGCCGCAAACGGCTGGGGTTTCTCTATGAAGCTGCCCTGGAATTGCCCCTAACTTTGCGCAAAGGAGATGTGGCCGCTGAAGTTCTGGCCTTCGCGCATCGCCACCGGGCCGACGGCGTGGTGACAAGCACCGGGGTGGACCCGCGGCTGCAGCAGATCACCGAAGCGATCAAAACAGTGCTGCCCCTGCAGGAACTGGACCCCGATCCCTTTGTGGAGCTGCCCCGGCCGCCACGACTGGGACGATTCAGTCGCTACTGGCGCGAAGCCGAACCCGTGGTTTGGGAGAGCTATTCCCGAACGGGTTGATCCCGCAAAAGCTGCTCCACTCGCCGCAGTTCCTCCACCGGGCTGGTGAGCAGCTCCCCCTCCTCCAAGGCGGGCAGCTGCACCGGAACCACCTGCTCAGGTGTTCGGGGTGGCTCGGTCCACTGCCAGCGGTCTTCAGGCACGCGGGCCAGACAGAGGGCTTCCAGCTCCTTGGCCAGCAGATCTCTCACATCAGGGCGGGCGACCGCTTCAAAAAATTCAGCTCGATCGGCGAGGCCGGAACTGAAGGGTCTGCTGCCATTGCCGTTAAACAATCGAGCGGGATCCGGCAACCAGCGCGGGCGACAGTTCCCTTCAAAGCTGGTGTCGGTCTCCAGATGAATGTGCAGACCAAAACCATCGGGTTGATTCACCACCGCAATCCCGTCGTGGGGCTCGTAGCGCTGCAGCACGAACAGGCGCCAGCTGGGCGGCTCGGCGGGGGCAGCGCAGGCAGCCAACCCCAACAAACCGCCAAGAAGCATCCCCCGCCGCATCCATTCGCTCCGGCCTCTCGCCATCCTGATGGAACTTCGCTTTTTCAGTCGCCGCGTCATGGCTTTGACACCCTCCACCATGCTGGCGCTCGGCACTCTCCTGCCCGCATTCGATCTACCTCTGGTCAGCGCAGGACGCCTCAACAGCCAGCAACTGATCGGGAAGCCAGTGCTGCTGATGGTGATCTGCGCCCACTGCCCCTTCGTTAAACACGTGGAGCCGGAACTCACCCGGCTGGAGCAGGACTTCGCCGGGAGAGTGCAGCTGGTGGGCGTGAGCAGCAACAGCCTGATCACCCATCCTCAGGACGGACCGGAGCAGTTGGCCGATCAGGCGCGCCGCCATGGCTGGCAGTTTCCTTACCTACTGGATGAGCAGCAGAGCCTGGCCCGGGATCTTCGGGCGGCCTGCACTCCGGAGTTCTATGTGTTCGCCGAGCAGGCTGATGGCCTTCAGACCCTGCGCTATCGCGGCCAGTTGGATGGAAGTCGGCCGGGCAATGACCAGCCCCTCAATGGCCAGGACCTGCGCGATGCCATGCATGCCTTACTTGATGGAACGGCCGTGAATCCAGACCAGCAGGCTTCTGTGGGCTGCAACGTGAAGTGGAACCCCGGACATGAACCTGAGTGGTTCGGCTGAACCCCCCTTAAGATTCGCTTCATGCAGGTTCCCCCCTTCAGCCTCAGCCAGCAGATCAGCGATCTGGGCACGGATCTTGAGGAGGCGGTACTCCAAGTTCTGCGCAGCGGCCAGTACATCGGCGGAGCTGCGGTCAAAGCCTTTGAAGATGCCTTCTCCACGTGTGTGGAAACGTCCCACGCCGTGGGTTGCAACAGCGGCACCGATGCTCTGATCCTGGGGTTGCGGGCCCTGGACATCGGGCCAGGTGATGAAGTCATCACCTGCTCTTTCAGCTTCTTTGCCACTGCTGAAGCCATCAGTGCTGTGGGCGCCACACCGGTGTTTGTGGATGTAGACCCAACGACTTATCTAATCGATCTCGATCAGATCGAAGCTGCCATCACACCAACCACCAAGGCCTTGATGCCGGTGCACCTGTTCGGGCGTCCGGTGGACATGACCCGGCTGATGGCCATCGCCAAAGCTCACCATCTCAACGTTGTCGAAGACTGTGCCCAGGCCACTGGTGCTCGTTGGAATGGCCAACCGGTGGGCAGCTTCGGTGATGTGGGCTGCTTCAGCTTCTTTCCCACCAAAAATCTCGGCGCTGCGGGAGACGGTGGCGCGGCGACAACCAACGATGCCGGCATCGCTCAAACAATGCGCGAGCTGGCGGTGCATGGAATGCCCGAGCGATACCTCCACACTGCTCTTGGCTACAACAGCCGTCTTGATGCGATGCAGGCCGCGGTGCTGAATGTGAAGCTGCCGCGGCTCACAGGTTGGGTGGAGCGCCGGGCTGAGATCGCAGCGCGATACAGGGAGCAACTCGCCGACCTGCCTGGACTCTGCTTGCCCTCAACCGAACTGGGCCACAGTTGGAATCAATTCGTGGTGCGCATCAACAGCGCCCGGGATGATTTCAGACAGATCCTTCAGGACAGGGGGGTCAGCACGATCATCTACTACCCGATCCCCATCCACAGCCAACCCGCCTATGCCCATCTCGGCCAGGCGGAAGGCTCACTACCGATCACTGAACAGCTTTGCCAGCAGGTGCTCAGCCTGCCGATTTTCCCTGAGCTCAGTGATCAGCAGCAGCAAACCGTGATCGCAACACTGCAGAAACTGCTGCGGGTGCAAGCTCCAACGCAATTGCCCCGAAACGGGAATCAGGGGCGGATGGTCGCGTAAAGCGCCTTGAACTTGGCCTGCTGCGCTTTGTGGTTGATCAGCGGTTCCGGATAGCCCCTGCGCTCCAAGGCAGGGATCTCACCACTGAGCAAATCCCTGGTGTTCACATGCCGCAACTCAGGCACCCACCGGCGGATGTACTCGCCCTCGGCATCAAACTTGCTGGATTGAGTGGCCGGATTGAAGATCCGAAGGGGCTTGGGGTCCATGCCGCTGCTGGCACTCCATTGCCAGCCGCCGTTGTTGGCTGCCAGATCACCATCCACCTCAAGCTCCATGAAGGCGCGTTCACCCCAGCGCCAATCGCAGATCAGATCCTTCACAAGAAAGGACGCCACGATCATGCGACAGCGGTTGTGCATCCAACCGCATTGATTGAGCTGCCGCATCGCCGCGTCAATGATCGGCATGCCGGTCTGGCCGTCCTTCCAGGAGCTAAACCAGTCCGAGCTGTTTTCCCAAGGGAAACGGCGCCATTGCTCCCGGTAGGGACCATCGGCTAATTCCGGGAAATGAAACAGCGCCTGTTGGTAGAACTCCCTCCAGCACAGCTCCTGTTCCCAGACTGCGATGGCATGAAGCTGTTCCTCGCTGCGGGCCTGATCGCGGGAACGCTGGGCCTCACACCAGGCTTGGCGTGGGCTGAGGGTCCCCATGCTCAAAGCAGCACTTAGGTAGGAGGTGCCTGCCATACCAGGAAAATTGCGGTCCGGTTCGTAGCCGAGCAGAGGCCCACCAGAGAACGCAGCGAGCTGCTGTTGAGCAGCCGCTTCCCCTGGACGACAGGGGCAGAGTTCCGCTCCCCTAAAGCCATGGCTCTCGCGGAGAGCCGCCAAGGGATCAGCGGCCGGCATCTGGGCCGAATCAAGGTCCACAAGCCCCGTTGGCGCTGGGACGGTGGCGGGCTGCTTCTCCAGCACCTGACCACGCCAGTTGCGCAGGAATGGGCCGTAGACCCGGTAGGGATCGCCCGCGCCGGTCTTGAGCAGCTCCGGCGCGATCAGCAGCTGATCCCAGTCCACCAGCACCTTGCGGCCATCGGCCTGCAGCTTTTGGGCCACCTGACGGTCCCGTTCGCGGGCGTAGGGCTCCACATCGCGGTTCCACACCACCGTCTCAGCTCCGATCTGCTCCGCAAGCTGAGGCAGCTGCACCACTGGATCGCCCTCCAGCACCAGCAGACGGCTGCCGGCATCCCGCCAGCGCTGCTGCAGTTCTCTCAGGCTCTCGATCAAAAACCACAGCCGGGCCGGCGCCATCGGCGGCAGATGCTCCGGCGGGTCCATCAGCTGGGGATCGAGCACATACACACCGGTCAGGGCCGGGCTGATCTCCGCAGCGGCCGCCAAGCCGAGGTTGTCCGCCAGGCGCAGGTCGCGGCGGTGCCAGAACAGGACGCGAGACGTTGTCATCAGAGCCCGAGAAGCTGTTTGGCGCGATACCAGGCGGTCACGCTTTTGCCATCGAGCCATTCATCGCCGGAGGCCAGGGCTGCATCCAAGGCGGCGGGTGACATCAGCACCACCTCCAGATCTTCGTCGTCATCCCCCGCTGGAGGGTTCTCCAGAGGGGTGAGCTCCCGAGCCAGGAAGCAGTGGATCACCTCATCGGAATACCCGGGGCAGGGGAGCATCGGCCCCAGGGCATCCCAGCGCGCTGCGCTGTAGCCCGCTTCTTCACCCAGTTCCCGCTGCATGGATTCGAGCGGATCTTCCCCCTCTTCCAAGGTGCCAGCAGGGAACTCGAGAAGTCGGGCCTGCACCGCGAAGCGGTACTGACGCAGCAATACCACCTGGCCGTCATCGGTGACAGGCACCGCCAACGACGCCCCCGGGTGGCGAATGATCCCGAAGGTGCCTTCGACCCCCATCGGCAATTTGATCCGATTTCGCTCGAAACGAATCTTGCGGACATTCACCGCCTCAACAGTATCCAGTAGCTCAAAGGGCTCCGGGGCCGGAAGCGGCGCCATGGGATCAGGCGTGAAAGGTCACCAGCATGGCGGGTGAGTGCCCTGCATCGCCTGAAGCAAGGGCTCGAGAACAAAGCTGCGCAGGTGCATGCGGGGATGGGGCAGCACCAGCTGTGGGTGGTCAAACCTCAGCTCACCCCAGAAGAGCAGATCCAAATCCAAGCTGCGTGGTCCCCAGCGCTGCTCACTCGATCGATCCCGACCAAAACCAGTTTCCAAATGCTGAAGGCGACGCAGCAGATTCAGAGCAGCCGCTGACGAAGGAGCAGACGGTACCGCCCTCACCAGCAGCACGGCATTGAGATAGCTGGGCTGATCCTGCGGCCCCACCGGGTCGGTATCGAACAGCGCTGACCAACAACACACCGGTGCTGAACGGGCCCAATCCGCCACCTGCTGCTCCAGCAAAGGCCTCACCGCCAGCAGAGTGTCTCGGGGCGATCCAGCCACACTGGGTTGGTTGGCCCCCAGTGCCACCGCCAATGATGTGTCATCCATCAGGGACATCAGCGAGACTGGCGCGCACGAACGAGCTGAACGCGTCCATGGTGGCAACCGGTGTAGCGGTGAGGGACGACCAGGCAATCCGTGCCTTCCCACTGGCGGCGATCACTGGCCACGGCACATTGAGGCTGGCTCTTCTGCTGGCAGCTGTGGACCCCGGCCTCGGCGGTGTGGTGATCGCGGGTAGGCGCGGCACCGGCAAATCTGTCTTGGCGCGGGGCCTGCACGCCCTGCTGCCTCCTATCGACATCCTCGATATCGAGGGCGGTATTGGCCGCAACCTCGACCCACAGGAACCTGAGGAATGGGATGCCGCAACCCAGGAGCGCATCGAGGGCGAGCCACCCTCAACCGTGATTCCCGCACCCTTTGTGCAGATTCCCCTTGGGATCACCGAAGACCGACTGGTTGGCGCTGTAGATGTGGCCGCCTCACTGTCCAGCGGTAGTGCGGTCTTCCAACCCGGCCTGCTGGCGGATGCCCACCGCGGTGTTCTCTATGTCGATGAGCTCAACCTACTGGACGACGGCATCGTCAACCTGATGTTGGCGGCGGTAGGGAGCGGCGAAAACCGGGTGGAGCGCGAAGGCCTCAGCCTCAGCCACCCATGCCGCCCCCTGTTGATTGCCACCTACAACCCTGAAGAAGGCAACGTTCGCGATCACTTGCTGGACCGCTTTGCCATTGCCCTCTCGGCCAATCAGCTGGTGAGCACCGAACAGCGGGTGGAGATCACCAACGCGGTGATCAGCCATGGACAGTGCAGCCGCACCTTCGCGACAACCTGGTCTGAAGAAACCGACGCCCTCGCAACCCAGCTGCTGCTGGCCCGCCAATGGCTGCCAGATGTGCGGATCAGCCGCGAACAGATCCAATACCTCGTGAATGAAGCCATCCGCGGCGGCGTCGAGGGTCACCGCTCGGAGCTCTACGCCGTGCGAGTGGCCCGCGCCCATGCCGCCCTCTCCGGCCGTGATCAGGTGGAAGCCCACGACCTGCAAGTGGCCGTAGCCCTGGTGATCGCCCCGCGGGCATCGCAGTTACCACCGCCGGACCAACAGATGGAGCCACCTCCTCCACAGGACCAGGAACCGCCGCCACCGCAGCAGGACGAGGGGGATCAACAGCAGGACAACCCACCACCACCGGAGGGATCCGGTGATGAGGACAACGACCCGGCTGAAGACAACGCCGACGACGACAACACTGACGACGAGGGCGACAGCGAGGAGGACCAGGCACCTCCGGCCGTGCCCGAGGAATTCATGCTCGACCCGGAAGCCATCGCCGTGGATCCCGATCTGCTGCTGTTCAACGCTGCAAAATCGAAAAGCGGCAACAGCGGCAGCCGATCAGTTGTGTTCAGCGACAGCAGGGGGCGTTATGTGAAGCCGATGCTGCCGCGCGGGCCCGTGCGTCGCATCGCCGTGGACGCCACCTTGCGAGCAGCAGCGCCGTACCAGAAAATCCGCCGGGCCAGGGAACCGCACCGCACGGTGATCGTGGAGGAGGGCGATCTGCGCGCCAAGCTTCTGCAGCGCAAAGCTGGTGCTCTTGTGGTGTTCCTGGTTGATGCAAGTGGCTCAATGGCCCTGAACAGGATGCAGAGCGCCAAGGGCGCCGTGATTCGCCTGCTCACCGAAGCATATGAGAATCGCGATGAAGTCGCCCTGATCCCGTTCCGCGGCGATCAGGCCGAGGTGCTCCTGCCCCCCACACGCTCGATAACGGCTGCCCGACGACGGCTGGAATCGATGCCCTGTGGCGGCGGATCACCGCTGGCCCATGGCCTGACCCAGGCGGCCCGGGTCGGCGCCAATGCTCTTGCCACGGGCGATCTCGGCCAGGTGGTGGTGGTGGCGATCACCGACGGGCGTGGCAACGTGCCGCTGAGCACGTCGCTCGGCCAACCCAAATTAGAAGGGGAGGAGAAGCCCGACCTCAAGCAGGAAGTACTGGATGTGGCGAGTCGCTACCGGATGCTGGGGATCAAGCTGCTGGTGATCGACACAGAGCGCAAATTCATCGGCAGCGGAATGGGCAAAGACCTTGCTGAAGCCGCCGGAGGCAAATACGTTCAGTTACCCAAAGCCAGCGATCAGGCCATTGCCGCAGTGGCCATGGACGCCATCAGCGACATCTAACGAATTGCACGATATTTAATCAATATTTACTCGATATCACACCTTTATCGCGATGAAGGGCCTGTTTCAGCGGGATACACCTCTGCAAACAACTCCCCAAGGCCGATGGTCACATTGCGCAGGGCCCTCATGAAGGCTGGGTCGGCCGTGAGCTGCGCCACATCACCACCCACCGCATCAAACTTTGCGCTGAGTTGAGCTGCATTGGCCGCGGTCTGACGCAGCTCCTCAAGCGTCGTGGGGTTATCGAGTGCTGCCGCGATGTTGTTCACGTGGGCAGACGCCGCTGCCGCGTTCGCCGTCGCGGCGTTGAGGTTGCTGACCATTGGCTGAGCCCTGGCGATTTCAAGCTGAAGCTGCTTCACCACTGCCTCGATCTCCTTCGCCGTCAGCTCGAACTGCTGGGTTGACTTCGCCAGGTTCGGCACGATCCGCGCGCTCTGGGCCTCGCTCAGCAACTGCTGCAGGGTCTCCATGATCGACGCCAGGCTCGGGGCTTCCTCACCGCGAACGGGCGAACCATCACACAGTTGTAGGGACTGCTGACAGTCCTTGGATTTGGGTCGCGGTGCATCCTCAGGCAAAGGGGAGCCACGGCTCACCAAAACCACCTGTGCATCACCGCCGAGCAGAGAGGACGCCGCCACCATCGCCGTGACCGGTTGGGCCAGACGAAGGTCGACTTTGTTGATTTCCAGGTCGGCCACCACTGCTTCCGGTGTGATCCGTACCGATCGCACAGAGCCCACCACAATCCCCCGGTAGGTCACCGGTGAACGCTCCGCCAAACCTGCTGCGTTCTGGAAGCTCGCTTTCAGACCCCAAACGTTGGATCCAAGCCGCACCCCCTGCAGCCACATCGATGTGGAGGCAAAAGCAACGATGCCACCGACAACGGTGAACCCCACAATCGCGTCACGAACACTGCGTCGCATGGGTGTCAATGCGCTGGCTGCATCGGTCCGCGCAGGCTACCCGTCCTGAACTGCGCGACATAGGGATTATCGGTGCTGCGGAACTCATCCACCGAGCCCATCCAGCGGAAGCGTCCGCCGTACAGCATCACCACTCGTTCGGCTGATCTCTCGATCGTGCTCCGCACATGGCTGACGACCACCGAGCAGCCTTTAGCAACGGTCGTGGTCTTCACGATCAGGTCTTCGATTCGGGTGCAGGCAACAGGATCCAGCCCAGCCGTGGGCTCGTCGTACAGCAGCAATGGCATCTCCGTCGCGTCCCGTAGCGGGTCGTCAATCAAGGCTCGGGCGAAGCTCACCCGCTTTTGCATACCACCGCTGAGCTGGCCGGGATAAAAGTCGGCCACATCCACCAGACCGACCGCATCGAGGCAGGCCTCCACCCGTCCGCGGATCTCCGATTTGGACAGTTGCCACTTTTTGCGCAGCAGGAATCCCACGTTCTGTTCCACCGTGAGCGACCCGAGCAGCGCGGGGTTCTGAAACACCAATCGCACATCCGGTGGGTCGGTCTGATCCAGGCGCAGGTAGGTCTGAGACTTGTTGAACAGGCGTAGTTCACCGCTGCTGGGTAGCTGCAGACCAGCCAGCAACCGCAGCACTGTTGATTTGCCGGCACCGGATGGACCCACCACCGCCAGGCGTTCGCCCGGTTGCATCACCAGATTCACCCGGTCCAGCACCGGCCTGACTCCCCACTGCATGGTGAGGTCCCGCATCTCCACAACGGGCTGCTCGAGATGGGGCACGAACTGGGCCGAAAAGCACCAACATCCTGACGCGCATTCGCGAGCTCCGTACAGTTCCCATAACGACCGGATCAACCGGCCTTGGCGCCCGTCACACCGAAGCGAAGACGAGAGGCCAGAGCACTGCGAGCCCACCGCCGTCGCGATCTGATGACCCGCTCCCAGCGCGCTGTGCGCTGGCTGCAACCCGGTCTCGTGGTGAAGCGCTGGATGCTCACCTCAGGACTGGGACTGCTGATGGCCCTGCTGGGGGCAGCGGTATGGGCCGACCTCAAACCGATCTACTGGATTCTTGAGTCGCTGAGCTGGTTCCTGGGCACGATCACCACCGTGCTGCCCCGCGAAATCACAGGGCCCCTGGTGCTTTTGATTGGGGCATTACTGGTGCTCTGGGGCCAGAGCCGCAGCTTCAGCGCCATCCAGCAGGCACTGGCACCGGACAAAGACATGGTGCTGGTGGATGCCCTGCGGGCAAAAAGCCGCCTGAACCGCGGCCCCAACATCGTCGCCATTGGCGGCGGCACCGGTCTATCCACCCTGCTGAGTGGTCTGAAGCGCTACAGCAGCCATATCACCGCGATCGTGACGGTGGCCGATGACGGCGGAAGCAGTGGCGTGCTGCGGCGGGAATTAGGCGTCCTGCCTCCTGGAGACATCCGCAACTGCCTGGCGGCTCTCTCGACTGAAGAGCCCTTGCTGACCCGTCTGTTCCAGTACCGCTTCTCCTCCGGCAGCGGGCTCGAGGGCCACAGCTTCGGCAATCTCTTTCTCTCTGCCCTGAGCGCGATCACCGGCAATCTGGAAACAGCAATCACGGCCTCCAGCCGAGTTCTGGCTGTTCAGGGGCAGGTGGTTCCTGCCACCAACGTGGATGTCCAGCTCTGGGCCGAGCTGGAGAATGGAGAGCGGATCGAAGGCGAGAGCAATATCGGCCATGCCCCTAGCCCCATCGTTCGATTGGGCTGCACTCCTGCCCATCCCCCTGCCCTCCCGCGAGCTCTCGAGGCAATTGCCCAGGCAGATCTGATTGTGCTTGGCCCCGGAAGCCTGTACACGTCACTGCTGCCCAACCTGCTGGTCCCTGAACTGGTGAGCGCCATTCAACGCAGCCGCGCCCCAAAGCTCTACATCTGCAACCTGATGACGCAACCAGGGGAAACGGATGGTCTGGATGTGCGTGGACATCTGCGAGCCATCGAAGCCCAGCTGGCGAGTATCGGAATCGATCAACGTCTGTTCACCGCGGTTCTGGCCCAGGACAACCTGGAGCCTTCTCCACTGGTAGAGCGCTATCAGGCTCGCGGAGCAGAGCCGGTCAACTGCGATGCCGATGGGTTGCGACAAAGCGGTTACACCGTTCAACAGGCGCCACTTCAGGGGGCCAGACCGACTGCCACCCTTCGTCATGACTCCCGCAGCCTGGCTCTGGCGGTGATGCGGTTTTATCGATCACGCCGGAAGGAACGGGATCAGTAGGCGTCCTGCATTTCGTAGAAATCAGGCTGCACATAATCCTTGCGCAGAGGCCATCCCTTCCAGTCTTCTGGCATCAGCAAGCGTTTGGGATGGGGGTGACCATCGAACTGGATTCCAAACATGTCGAAGGTTTCCCTCTCTTGCCAGTCGGCTCCACGGAATAAGCCATAGATTGATGGGAGAGAAGGGGAGCCCTCCCTGCTTAAAAACACTTTGAGCCGCACCTCCCGCAGCTTGGTTGCTGGATCAACGGTCATGGCCTCGATCTGCTCGGCCATCGCCAGGAAGTGATAGAAGCAAACGAGGCGTTCACCAGGTCCTTCGTCGTAACCGCCCTGGCACTGGAGGTAATCGAATCCATTGCCTTTGAGAGCCGCGGTGATGATCGGCAGCAGTTCGGCTTCAACCCCGATTTGCTCGACACCCACGTGGTCTGGGTCGAGCGCTTGGTGGTCGAAACCCTCCTTGCTGAGCCACTGACTCACGGGCCCAAACTCCTGGGCTACGACCGCTGAGGTCTCGTCCGCAGCCTTTGAAATGCTCTCGGGAGTTTCACTCATAACTCGACTGTTTCGGGTGCAGGAGTCAGTACGGCAGCGTCGGTGGCCAGGGTCTGGCCGGCTGGAGCAGCAGCAAGAGCAGCTTTCTGAGTTTCAGCACGCAGATAGGCCCCAGTCACCTGATCGGCGACCCGTTTCATGTTGTGGGACACCGTGCAATAACGATGGGTCTGTTGATGCTTCCGACGCTCAGCAAGCGATTCATCACCCACCTTCTTTCGCAGCTTGATCACTGCATCAAAAATCGCCTCTGGTCGAGGAGGACACCCAGGCATATAGAGATCCACAGGGATCAATTTGTCCACGCCGCGAACAGCGGTGGTGGAGTCGGCACTGAACATGCCTCCAGTGATGGTGCAAGCCCCCATTGCGATCACATATTTGGGTTCAGGCATCTGTTCGTAGAGACGAACCAGAGCAGGGGCCATTTTCATCGTGACGGTACCCGCGACAATCAGCAAATCCGCCTGCCGCGGTGAACTGCGAGGGACCAATCCGAAGCGGTCAAAATCAAAACGGGAGCCGAGCAACGCAGCAAATTCGATGAAACAGCAGGCGGTTCCGTAGAGAAGGGGCCAGAGACTGCTGAGACGAGCCCAGTTGTGCAGATCATCGAGGCTGGTGAGAATCACGTTCTCACTCAGATCGGTGGTGATCGGAGGGGCACCAACAGGGCCACAACTCGCTTCACGCAGGTCGCGAACGGCAGTGATGGACGGAGTAGGGATGTCAGTCATGGCTCAGCTCCACTCGAGTGCGCCCTTGCGCCAGGCATAGGCCAGAGCGACCAACAGAATCGCAATGAAGACCAGAGCCTCTATGAAGGCAAGCAGGCCAAGGCGGTGGAAGGCGACGGCCCAGGGATAAAGGAACACTGTCTCCACATCAAAAATGACGAAGACCAGGGCGAACATGTAGTAGCGGATATTGAATTGAATCCAGGCGCCGCCGATCGGCTCCATGCCGGATTCATAGGTGAGTTGTCGCTCACCAGCGCGGCTCCTTGGCGCCACAAGCTTGTTGGTGATCAATGCCAGGGCAGGTACTGCAGCAGCGATCAGCAAAAAGCCAAGGAAGGCGTCATAGCCGGGCAGGGCGAACATGAACGTCCCCGAAGTGGAAGCCAGTCTGACACTCACCGCCCGGAGTTGACGTCGATAGAGTCACTCAGAACAGCGAACCTGCGGTGAGCGACGAGAAACAGCCTTTGGAGCAGTCTTCTGTTGCCGAAACCGTAGAGGCCCCTATTGAACCGGCCTCAGCTGAAGCGGCTTCCGCTGTTCTGGCTGAGGAGAGTGATCCACGAACCCATCGCTACGAATGCCGAAGTTGTGGATTCGTCTACGACCCAGATGAAGGGGTCAAAAAGGTGAATATCGCAGTGGGAACGGCCTTCGCAGACATCGACGCGCTGACCTTCCGTTGCCCGGTTTGTCGTAGCAAAGTTGCAGCCTTCAGGGACATCGGTCCCCGAACAAAGGCCAGCGGATTTGAGGAAAACCTCAATTTCGGTCTTGGCGTTAACCGGATGACCCCCGGGCAAAAAAACGTCCTGATTTTCGGCAGCCTTGCCCTCGGCTTCGCCTTCTTCCTCTCCCTGTATTCCCTGCGCTGATTGCTCACCATGAGCCGCCTTCTTTCCTCCACCGTCAATCTGCTGTTGGTGCTTGTGCTGGGCGTCAGCCTCAGCGGCTGCGTTTCAACGCGCCTACCCATAGCCACCAGCAGTCCCTGGCAAGCCCAGGATTTGGACACCCAGGCCAATCCTTTGGACATTGCATTTACCGACCAAAAGCACGGCTTTCTGGTCGGCAGCAACCGGATGATTCAGGAAACCAACGACGGCGGTGCCCATTGGAACGAACGCAGTCTTGATCTACCTGATGAAGAAAACTTCCGACTGATCAGCATCGATTTCAACGGTGATGAAGGTTGGATCGCCGGCGAGCCCGGTTTGTTGATGCACACCGACGATGGCGGCCAGAACTGGACCCGCCTTTTCCTGGACACGAAGCTCCCTGGAGAGCCCTACCTGATCACAGCCCTAAACATTCATTCGGCTGAATTGGCAACGAATGTCGGTGCGGTGTACGAAACCCATGACGACGGCGGCAGTTGGGAAGCCAAGGTGACTGATGCCGCAGGAGCGGTGCGAGACCTGCGCCGCGGGGAAGACGGCAGCTACGTGAGTGTCAGCAGCCTTGGCAACTTTTATGCCACCTGGCAGCCCGGAGATTCCGTCTGGAAGGTGCACCAAAGAGTGAGCAGTCAGCGCCTTCAGAGCATTGGCTACCAACCTGACGGCAACCTGTGGATGCTGGCTCGTGGAGCTCAGATCCGAGTGAATGATCAGCCTGGCGATCTGGACAGCTGGAGCAAGGCAATCATTCCGATCACCAACGGTTACGGCTACATGGATATGGCCTGGGATGACAACGGAGCCATTTGGGCAGGGGGCGGTAACGGAACCCTGCTGGTCAGCCAGGACGGTGGCGACAGCTGGGAGATCGATCCCGTGGGCGACCGCCAACCCAGCAATTTCACTCGCCTGATCTTCGACGGCGACCATGCCTTCGTGCTGGGTGAACGTGGCAACCTGCTCCGCTGGGACAACAACGCTGTGTAACTGAGACTGCCGAGCTACCTCAGTAACCCAGGCTCACCCCCTAGGATCATCCGACTGATTCGCCCGAAGCTATGGCTGCAGGCTCCACCGGGGAACGCCCGTTCTTCGAAATCATCACGAGCATCCGTTACTGGGTGATCCATGCCGTGACATTGCCTTCCATTTTCTTGGCAGGATTTCTCTTTGTGTCCACTGGCCTGGCCTACGACGCCTTCGGAACACCACGTCCCGATGCTTATTTTCAGGCCTCTGAAAGCAAAGCCCCCGTGGTTAGCCAGCGCTACGAAGGCAAATCCGAACTCGACGTTCGCCTGAAATAAATCGATGGCACAAGCTCCCGTTTCCTCTGCGCCACGCGTTTACCCGATTTTTACGGTTCGCTGGCTTGCCCTTCACACCCTCGGAGTTCCGACGGTTTTCTTTCTCGGCGCCCTCGCCGCGATGCAATTCATCCGCCGCTGATCGCTAAACCATGGAACGCAACGACAACCCCAACAACTTGCCGGTTGAGATGAACCGCACCAGTCTCTACCTGGGATTGCTGTTCGTCTTCGTCACGGGAGTTCTGTTCTCCAGCTACTTCTTTAACTGAGGTTCTAAACCATGAGTAGCAAGAAGTCTCTCTATCCCGACGGTCGTATTCCTGATCGTCTTCCCGATGGACGTCCAGCAGTGCCCTGGCGTTCCCGCTGGACCGAAGGTGTTCTTCCCCTTTGGTTGGTAGCAACAGCTGGGGGAATGGCCGTCCTGTTTGTGGTTGGTTTGTTCTTTTACGGTGCCTACACAGGCGTTGGTTCCGCCTGATCCAACAGGATTACTTTTCATCACTAGCCGGTAAAAAGACCGGCTTTTTTATTGATTAGCTACCCGTGTAGGTCCAGTACCAACGCGCAAAATAGTTCACACCGGTTTCGATCGAGGTGGAAGGGCGGAAGCCCACCCAACCCTCAAGTGCTTCTGTTTCGGCCGCTGTTGCCACCACATCACCTGGCTGCATCGGTTGAAAATCCTTCACAGCCTCTCGGCCCAATGCCTGCTCCATCACTGTGATGAAGCGCATGAGCTCTGTCGGCTGGCTGTTGCCAATGTTGAACAACCGGTGCGGTGCCGCTGCTGTCGCCGGATCCGGGTGCAGAGAATCGAAGTCGGGATTGGCTGTAGCCGGCTTGTCGCAACAGCGCAGAACCCCTTCAACAATGTCGTCGATGTAGGTGAAGTCGCGCTGCATCTTGCCGTGGTTGAACACCTTGATCGGTTCACCGGCCAGGATCGCCCGGGCAAACAGCATCGGCGCCATGTCGGGCCTGCCCCAGGGCCCATACACAGTGAAAAAACGCAGACCGGTGGCCGGCAGACCATACAGATGGCTGTAGGTGTGAGCCATCAACTCATTGGCCTTCTTACTGGCGGCGTACAAGCTCACCGGGTGGTTCACCGCTTGACGCTCGTGAAAGGGAAGGTTGCGATTACCGCCGTACACCGAACTGCTGGAGGCATACACCAAATGGCCAACACCATGATGGCGACAGCTCTCCAGGATGTGTCCGAAGCCCACCAGGTTGCTCTGGATGTACGCGGCAGGGTTCTCCAACGAATAACGCACCCCCGCCTGGGCAGCGAGATTGACCACCACCGAAGGAGTCTCCGCAGCGAACAGGTCCATCAACGCATCGCCGTCCTCCAATGACATCCGCTCAAAGCGCCAGGCATTGCTGGGGGCAACCGCCTCGATCTCCCGGAGACGGGCCTGCTTCAAAGCCGGGTCGTAGTAGTCGTTCAGATTGTCGAGGCCAACCACTCGATCACCCCGCAGGAGCAAACGCTGGCTCAGGGCCGCTCCGATGAAACCGGCGGCACCGGTGACCAAAACCGTGCGTGTCATCAACCCTCTCCGTCACCCACCTTCCAGAGACTTAAACCAGCTGCCCTCACCTGCTGAGAGTCCGTGACAGCCCGGGCGTCAAACACCCAGGCGGGACGACGCATTCTTGAAGCGAGATCAGCCCATTTCAGCTGCCGATACTGCTCCCACTCCGTGAGGATCAAAACCGCATCGGCACCAGAGACCGCAGCCTCGATTGACTCTGAGCGGCACCAGCTGCCGCTTGCATCCAACACCGCAGACTCGTCCTGCTTCAAATCTCGCGCCATCTGAGCCGTGGCCACCTTGGGATCATGGATTGCAAGCTGCGCCCCCTCTTCCAGCAAATCAGCGCAGACACGGATCGCCGGAGCCTCTCGGGTGTCGTTGGTGTTGGCCTTGAAGGCAAAACCAAGCACCGCGAGCCGTTTGCCCGTCACCGTGCCGAACAACTTTTCCACCACTAACCGGGCAATACGGTGCTGTTGCCAAGTGTTCAGTTGAACCACACTTTCCCAGTATTCCGCCACTTCCGGCAGACCGAAATGACGGCAGAGATACACCAGATTGAGAATATCTTTCTGAAAACAACTGCCCCCGAATCCAGGCCCTGCACTGAGAAACTTTGGGCCAATACGGCTGTCTGTTCCGATCGCCCGAGCCACTTCCCGCACATCGGCGCCGCTCGCCTCGCAGAACGCCGCGATCGAATTGATCGAACTGATCCGCTGGGCTAGGAAGGCATTCGCGGTGAGCTTGGAAAGTTCGCTGCTCCACAGATTCGTGCGCAGGATCCGCTCTTTCGCCACCCAATGGCCGTAGATCTCAGCCAGGGCATTGATGGCATCGGGATCATCCCCACCGATCAACACCCGGTCGGGCGCCTCCAGATCAGAGATTGCGGTTCCCTCCGCCAAAAACTCGGGATTGGAAAGCACGGAAAAAGGACGTTCCGCACCGTCATTGTGAGCCGCAGCCAGAATCGTCTGAATGGCTGCAGCTGTCCGCACCGGCAGGGTGCTCTTCTCAACCACAATTGTGTGGCCGGTGGCTGCTTGAGCCACGGTGCGAGCGCAGGCCTCAACCCAACGCAAATCGCTGGCCTGACCAGCCCCAAGGCCTTTTGTCTTGGTGGGGGTATTGACTGAAATGAACACCATGTCCGCCGCGGCGATGGACGCTTCAACCTCCGTGGAAAAGGTCAGATTGCGTCCCCTGGCTCGTCCCACCACCGCATCCAAACCGGGCTCATAAACGGGGAGCCGGCTGAGATCGTCATCATTCCAGGCATCAATCCTGGCCTGATTGAGGTCCACCACCGTGACATGAATCTGCGGGCAGCGATCCGCGATCACCGCCATCGTCGGACCACCGACGTAGCCCGCTCCGATGCAGCAGATTCTTTGAATCGTCACGCACCTATCTGATCTTCGGATGCGAGGACCTTACGGAAAGACTCGATGGTCGGGTCCAGCCCCTGCTCCAGTGACACAGTCGGCTGCCAGTTGAGCTGCTTTCGGGCCAGATCGATCAGAGGCTGGCGCTGCAACGGGTCATCCTGCGGTAACGGCTTCTCGATCAATGGAAGGTTGGGATTGATCCGAGCGCGCACCAAATCAGCCAGCTGACGGATGGTGAATTCATCAGGATTACCGACATTGATTGGCCCCGTATGAGAGCCGTTCATCAATCGGATCATCCCCTCGATGAGATCACTCACATAACAGAAGGAGCGGGTTTGGGAGCCGTCTCCATACAGCGTCAGCGGTTCACCCCGCAGCGCCTGCACGATGAAATTGCTCACCACCCGGCCATCGTCAGCCAACATGCGCGGCCCATAAGTGTTGAAAATTCTCATCACCCGCACTTCCACGCCACTCATCCGCTGGTAATCAAAGCAAAGGGTCTCAGCGATGCGTTTGCCCTCGTCGTAACAACTGCGCACACCAATGGTATTCACACAGCCGCGGTAATCCTCCGGCTGGGGATGCACCTCCGGATCGCCATACACCTCACTCGTGCTGGCCAGCAACAAACGGGCCCCAACACGACGGGCCAGACCCAGCATGTTGTATGTACCCAGAAAACTAGTTTTTGCGGTCTTAACAGGATTGCACTGGTAATGAATCGGCGATGCAGGGCAGGCCAGGTGCCAGATCCGATTCACCTCGAGCTTGATCGGCTCGGTCACATCGTGACGAATCAGCTCAAAACGGGGATGACCAATCCAGCGAGCGATGTTGGCCTTTCGACCCGTGAAGTAATTGTCGAGGCAAATCACCTCCTCGCCAGCCTGCATCAGCCGATCAACCAGATGCGATCCAAGAAATCCGGCACCACCGGTGACGAGGTGAATCAGCATCTCAAGTTCAACAGCTCCGCAGCAGCTCCACCATCGCGGCGATTCCACTCAACGCAACGGTGGATTCCTCCGACTGCTGGTTCAGCGGCTTCAACCTCACCTCACCACGCTCAACCTCCTCATCACCAAGCACCAAGGCCCAGCGGGCACCACTGCGATCAGCTCGCTTGAACTGCTTTCCGAACGCCGATCCTGAGCTGTCCAGCTCCACCATGAGTCCTTGCTGACGAAGGGCTCGCGCCAGTGAAAGGCCGGCCGATTCGGCCCTGTCGCCGCGATTGACCAGATAAGCGTCGGGAGCCTGCGCACGCACCAGCCGAGCCGCCTGACCCTGCGGATCAGCCTGAGCAGCGGCCTCAAGCACAAGCAACAACCGCTCCATCCCAAGCGCCCATCCGATGGCAGGGGTGGCGGGTCCCCCCAGCTGGCCGATCAGACCGTCGTAACGGCCGCCGCCACACACGGTGGCCTGAGCTCCCAGCTGGTCACTCGTGATCTCGAAGGCGGTGTGTCCGTAGTAGTCGAGCCCCCGCACCAACCGTGGATTGAGTCGATAGGAAATCCCAAGAGCGGTCAACCCCTCCTGCACTGCTGCGAAACGATGGCGGCTGTCAGGGCTGAGGGCATCGGCCAACGTTGGTGCCTGCTCGAGTAAGGCTTGGGTTGCCGGGTTCTTTGAATCGAGAATCCGCAACGGATTGGTCGTCAACCGTGCTTGCGAATCGGCATCCAACTGATCCATCCGCTGCTCTAACCAGGCCACCAGTGCCTCTCGGTAGGCCTGGCGATCCTCCGGGGTGCCAAGGCTGTTGATCTCCAGCTCCAGGCCACCAACCCCGAGCTGCGCCAAAAGATCCCAAGCCAGGGCGATCACTTCCACATCACTGCGGGCATTTCCCGCCCCCAGCCACTCCACACCGATCTGATGAAACTGACGCTGACGCCCCGCTTGGGGGCGCTCGTAGCGGAACATCGGCCCGGAATACCAGAGTTTCTGGGTCCCCTGACTGAGCAGACCGTGCTGCACGGCCGCCCGCACCACCGATGCGGTGCCCTCCGGTCTCAGGGTGCATGAGCGATCACCCCGATCGCTGAAGCTGTACATCTCCTTTCCCACCACATCGGTGCCCTCACCGATGCCACGACAGAAAAGATCTGTGCTCTCCAGCAAAGGAGTGCGGATCTCTCCAAAACCGGAACGCAGAAAATGCTCCCTCGCCACAGCTTCCACCGCCTGCCAGCGCTGCAGGGTCCTCGGCAGCAGATCCACCATGCCCCTCAGGCTCTGCAGTTGACTCAAGACCCCAGACCCATTGATTCCGGCTCAGTCTGCCCGCTGACCTAAGCAAGGATGCTGCCGCTTGCCACAAGGTCCATCAAGGACAGCTGGCGTTGCACGCAGACATCCAGATCGTAGGTGCGTTGCACTGTGCTGCGAGCAGCAACACCGAAGGCTGCCGCACGCTCACGGTCTTGAAGAAGCTCCACAACCGCAGAAGCCAGATCAACGGGGGAGAAGAAATCGACCAACAAACCATTCTCTCCGTGGCGAATCACCTCTCGCACCGGCGCCGTATCGGAGCCAACGACAGCACAACCACAGGCCATCGCCTCGAGCAGGCTCCAACTCATCACGAAGGGATAGGTGAGATAAACGTGGCAAGCGCTGAGTTGCAGCAACGGAATGAACTGCTTGTAGGGCAGCGTTCCGGTGAAGTGCACCCTGGAGGGGTCATACCTCCCTTCGATCTCCGTCAGAAACTTGTCCTTCCACTCCCCTTCAGGACAAGCAGCGCCGTAACTAACCCCGGTGGTCTCACCAACGATCACGATTTGGGCCTCAGGGCATTGCTCCTGGAGCGAAGGCAAAGCCCGCAGAAAGGTATGGCAACCGCGGTAAGGCTCGAGACGGCGATTCACGAAGGTGACAATCGGCTGGCCCTGCTCAAGAACAGTGCCATCGGGAAGCGTGAGTGAAGCGGCTGAAGGATTGGGACAGGCTTTTTGGGTATCCACCCCGTCATGGATGACGCTGATCATGCGCTGCCAATGGGCAGGAAAGCTGCTGGCCTGAAAACGAGTGGGCGAAATATTCCAGTCGGCCTGGTCCAGCGTGAGGTGGAGATAGGCATTTTTCATCCTCAAGCGGGCTTCGTCTTGCCAGCTCGACTCCCGATCAAATTCCGGATCAAAATTGGAGTCAAATCCTTGATGGTTGTAAAAGAATTCCTGGTAGCAGAGCAACGGTGAATCAGGCCAAACCGTCTTCAGGAACAGCGCTTCACCCCACCCTGGGTGCGCACAAATGAGATCAGGTGTGAAGCCTTTGGTCTTCAGTTCATGGGCGGCACGCGCACAGCCCTCAGCTCGAATCGTCTTTGACTCCATCTCCATCACCCAACGATGAATTCCCTTGGTGTTTCCCTGGGCCAGGGGATATCGGAAATATTTCAGTGATTCAGGCAGGGGCCGATCCGTATCCAGTTCGTTGATCCCGAGTGCCACAAGTTGATGGCTTCCCTGACGGGCTAAACGCTGAACGATATGAAGATATTGACCAGGAAAGTTTTGATGAACGAAAAGAATTCGCATCAATTTCAGAGTTCTTGCAGCGACTCTGCCTTGTCCTGGAATCCACCCAACAGAAGCTGCAAATAGGAGACCTTGCGCAATTTGATGTTGGCTGTGAGGCTCATACCCACCTGAAGTGGAAGCTTGGATCCACTTTTCAACTCCAGCATCTGCTGATCGAGTCGCACCGTGACTGGGAAGCTGAGTTCCTGACGCTGTTCCTGAGGATCGGGAGGCAAAGCATCGGAACCAATGCGGGTCACCCTCCCCTCCAAAACGCCGAAGTCTGTTGAGGGATAGGAATCAATACTGATATCAGCCTTCATACACATGGACTGATCTTGCAGGCAGCCAGGTGGAACTTTGACGAAACCAATTTTGTTGCTGGGAACCTCAACCTTCGCTTCAAGCGATCCGTAGGGAACCACTTTCATCACGGTTTGGGTGGACTGGGCCGTGAAACCTGCAGACGTTGGCTGCAGATCGAAAACAACGCCATCCACCGGTGATTGCAGCTGCTGGTAACGCAACGTGACCCTGGCTTCGGCAAGACGACTTTGAAGATCAGCCAACTCGGAATTGAGCTGAGCCATCTGTTGATCAAGCTGAGCAACCTGGCGCAGGCGATCTGCCTTGGTCTGCATCAGACGACCTCGGGTTTCCTCCACAGTGTTCTGCTGGCTTAGGTACTGCAGCTCTGAAGCAGCACCCGCCTCCTCAAGATCTTCAAAGCGGTCCTGAATCTCGATTTGAAGCTCGAGATTATTCTCGAGCATCTGAACTTCCGCGTTGTTCACCTGGAGATAACGACGCTTTTCCTGCTCCTTCAGTCCGAGCTGCTCCTGCTTGAGTTTGATTGTGGTCTCCAGGCTGCGACGCTGCTGCTCACTGGCTTCGGTATCGAGCTTCATCAACACCTGACCAGCGCTCACCGACTGGCCCTCCTCCACCAAGATCTGCTGAACAACGCCACCGACAGGCATCTGAATGTCCTGGACAGAGCCAACAGGTTCTAATTGACCTGCAGCAACAACGATCTCCTCCGTCCGAGCCAAAGCCAGCCAGGCAACACCGAACACCGTGGTGCCAATCAGGCTCCAGGTCACCGTGCGCATCCAGAAGCGACCCTGCTGGAGAACGGATTCATCGTAAGTACTGAGATCAGACGCATCCTGAGTTGCACCAGGATCAAAACGACGGAGCAATGTGCGTGATCTTGAGAAGAGATTACTGGAACTCTGCTTGAAAAGAGCGGGCAAGTTTTTAGGATTCATTGTCATTTTCAGGAGCTCTCCTGCTGGCGATAAAGGGCGTAATAGCGACCACGATGCGACATCAGCTCGTCGTGAGTACCCACCTCAACAATGGCTCCTTGGTGAAGCATCACGATCACATCGGCCTGGCGAATTGTGGTCAGGCGATGGGTAATGAAGAACACGGTTTGGTCATCAAGATTCTCGAGCAAGTTGTCGCAAACCTTCCGTTCCGTTTCGTAATCCAATGCACTCGTAGCTTCATCCATCACAAGCAACTTGGGATTGCTCAGCAAGGTTCGTGCAATGGCAACACGCTGTCTCTGGCCTCCACTGAGAGCAGCACCACGCTCGCCAACAGGCGTGCTGTAACCACTCGCCAGTTCCATGATGAAATCGTGAGCGTTGGCAAGGCGTGCAGCCAACACAATTTCCTCGCTGGAAGCTTCAGGATTCGTTAGTGCAATGTTCTCACTAACCGTGCCACTGAACAGCAAGGGATCCTGAGGCACAATGCCAATTTGCCGGCGCAGCGAATAAAGCTCAACCTTGGCAATGTCATATCCGTCGATGAGGATGCGCCCCGAACCGGGCTCATAGAGACGAGGCAACAGCTTCATCAACGTGCTCTTACCACTGCCACTCTGTCCAACAATTCCGACAAAGGTTCCTGTCTTGATCTTCAGGTTGATGTCCTTCAGCACCTCAGGCTGTCCTGGGCGGAATCTGAAAGAAAGGTCTTCAAAGCAGACCTCACCTTTAAGCGGTGGCAACATCACTTTCGACTTATCCACCTCATCAGACTCTTCAGGCGTATCAATCACATCAGCAAGGCGCTCGAAACTGACCCTCAGCTCCTGGATGTTCTGCCAGATGGTGGATAAACGCAGCAGAGGCTGGGTGACATAGCCGGAAATAATCCTGAAAGCGATCAACTGACCCAGGCTCAACTCACCGTTCAGCACCATGGAGGCCCCGATCCAGAGCACCATCAGCTGCGAAATCTTTTGCAGAACCTGGCTGGTCTGATTCAGTGCCGTTCCTGTAATTGTCTTCTCAAAAGTTCGTGCGATGTACTGGGAATAAAATTCCTGCCAGCGCCAACGGCTGACCATCTCAACGTTCTGAGCCTTCACGGTCTGAATTCCCGTAAGCACCTCCACGAGATGGCTTTGGGTCTTGGCATTCTCTTCGGCCGCAGCCCGAAACTGGCGGCGAAACAGAGGCGCCCCTAGAACTGTGAGTCCGATCTGAATCGGCAACACCGATAGAGCGATCAAGGTCAGAAGCCAGCTGTAGATCACCATCACCAGGATGTAGATCACCGAAAAGGCTGCATCGAGAATCGTGGTAAGAGCTTGACCCGTCAGGAAATTACGGATTTTCTCCAATTCAGCCACTCGCGTGCCTAATTCACCCACCGGCCGACGATCGAAATATCCAAGAGGTAACCGCAACAGATGATCAATCACCTCAGCGCCTAGGCGCTGGTCGATCCGATTGGTGGTTTCAGCGAACAGAAAAGTCTTGAGGCTTCCAAGCACGCCTTCCAGGATCGTCACCACCACCAAGGCGATACCCAGAACCTGCAAAGTATCGAGACTTCGCTGGCTGATCACCTTGTCGATGATCACTTGAATCAACAGAGGATTGGCCAGGGTGAACAACTGGACCACAAAGCTGGCAGCCAGAACCTGGATCAGGACGCCGCGATACCTCTTCAAGGCAGGCCAGAACCATCCAGGGCCGAATTTCTGATCCGGGGTGGCATTGGAGCGCTCCATCAACAGCAGCTCAATCCCCTCGGGAAAACTCTCAGCCAGATCCTGAGGAGAGATCGTCACGAGCCCCTGCTTTGGAGAAGCCAGTTTCAACCCCTTCTCATTGCTGGCCACCACCAAAGCAAAGCCCCCCTGCCAAGGGACCATGGAGGGCACCTGTAGGCGAGTTCCGGCGTCCGGCGGCACTTTCGCAGCCATGACGTGCAATCCAAGACTCGCGGCCAATTGCCCACAAAGCTGAAGGTTTGGGCTGAGGCCCCGACGAATGTTGTCCTGCAGGACCTTCTCAATGGAATCCCGTCGGAATGGCAGCTTCATCAGCTGCGCCAACATTTGAAAACAGGCCAGAGTTTCCTGAATCGCACCATCTGCGCGAATCAGACGCAAGCTGTCCACAACATTGCGCTCTGGGCTGTAGCTGCTGACGGGCGGAAGGATTTCAGCATCCTGAATGGATTCAAATGGCGTCAGAGCTTTCTCTGGATCGATCTGAGCCAGGGGCGCCAGGCCGGAATCGTCCTGGGACGGCAGCGCCACCAAACGCAACGAAAACCGTTCACAGCTGGGCAGCTCCGATGAGGTCGTGATCCGCTGACCAACGCTCAGATCACCCCAGGCACTCGTGACATAGACCTGCCGTCCGTCTTTGATCGCCGCTCCAATTGCATCGGACTCCGGCGGACAGCGTTGAGCGGTCTTCAGCACGGCTTCAAGCTGTTCGAGCGGCGAACTGTCCGTCTCTGCAGTCCCAACATCCAGGGTCTCGAGCAGGCTCAACAGTTCCTGAGGCCAGAGCTGCTTGTCGCACCACTCGCGGAAGCTTTTTTCAGCCGCGTAAAAATCAGTCCAGTCCTGATCAGGAATCGCGCAGGCAATCACCTCATCCGAGGCGATCACATTTTCACAAGGATTGCCACTGAGCAGGCTGGCAGCGCCAATCACACTCCCAGGCCCGAACTTGCCAACCGTTGTCAGGCGACCCTTTTGCCGCCCAACCAATCGGGCCTGGCCTTTGAGCAACACAAGGATTCGTGCGGGGATGTCATCCGGCTCACAGAGCTGTTGCCCAAGCTCAAACCTCAGAACGCGTGTGTATTGCTGGAGACGGTCAGATCCTTCCTTAGAGAAGTCAGAAAAGGCTGGATGCTTCAGCAGGGGAAACGGCGCAGACTGAGCCATCAGGAAATATTGAAATCGCTGAAATCAGCCTCAAGACGACTCAAGGTAGTGGCTGTTTGCTCTGCAATCCACGCATCAAACATCTCTTGGCACATTCGATCGGAAATTTCGTCGGTAAACGTGGCTGGCGAATAACGCTCGAGGCGCACAACCAACCACCAATCAGCGATTCGGAAGGGTTCGAGCAAAACGCCTGGCTGCGCCACACGCAATTTCTCAACAAGGTGTGGGTGGGCCTGAGTGAGTGAGACGGGCCCAACAATGCCATTGGTGTTGCGTTCAGGGCCTTCGGCATACCGCTTGGCCAGATCAGCAAAATTTGATTCCCCCGATTCAATCTGGAGATACAGCTCACGAGCCAGAAAACTGTTTTCAATCCTCAGCAAGCTGTAAACCACCTGATCAAGCTCGTTTTTTCTCTCTAAAAAACGAGCTTCCGCTTTCGGGGAAAATTGATCGCGAATGAAATGCTGCCGGCGAACAACATATAGGAGTCGTTCCAGCACTTCCTCCTCGGTTCTTCCGAGACCCTGAAGCAAATCCGGCCACTGCTCGATCGATTCGAAACCTCGTTGCTCAAGCAAATCCTGCCGGGCCGCTTCAAGATCGTCCTCACTGACAGGACATTCCTGAATAGCCTCGGTAGTAACCATTTGCTCCACCAATGGGCGTAGCAAATTGTTGTTCTTTAATAAGGTCCTGCCATCTGCGCTGATGTTCCGACGCAGTTCGGACACGACCCTTTCGCTATCCACTCTTTATTGGTTGGTCAAATCAACCTAGGGGGGTTTCATCAAACTGCTCCACAATCGTGTGCAGTTCGGATCACCAGCGATGGGAAGTCGCATCCTGATCACCGGAGGTGCCGGCTTCATCGGCAGCCACACCTGCCTGGTGCTGTTAGATGCCGGCCACGAACTGGTGGTGCTGGACAACTTCGATAACAGCAACCCAGAGGCCTTGAAGAGAGTCGAAGAACTGGCAGGTCGGGGTGCCTTATCTGTTGTGGAAGGAGACGTTCGACAATCGGATGTTCTGGATCAGGCCTTCCGATGCAAGGGGCCTATTGATGGAGTGATCCACTTCGCCGGACTCAAAGCCGTCGGCGAATCGGTCGCTGATCCACTGCGTTACTGGGATGTGAATCTGAACGGCAGTCGGGTGCTGGCCGCTGCGATGGAACAGCACGGTTGCAGAACCTTGGTTTTCAGCAGCACATCAACCGTCTACGGCGAACCGGATCAGTTCCCGTTGACGGAGGAACTGACCACCGCACCGGTGCACCCCTACGCACAGACAAAGCTGGCCGTTGAGCAGATGCTGCAGGCGCTGTGCCGCAGTGGGGCCTGGCGCGTGGCCTGCTTGCGTTACTTCAACCCCGTTGGCGCCCACCCAAGCGGACGAATTGGCGAAGACCCCCTGGGCATCCCCAACAACCTGTTCCCCTTCATGACGCAAGTAGCGGCAGGACGCCGCGAACGATTACAGATTTTCGGTAACGACTACCCAACGCACGATGGCACTGGCATTCGCGACTACATCCACGTCATGGATCTCGCCGAAGCCCATACCGTGACCCTGGATCACCTGCTCAAACAGCCCGCACCAAGCATTCTGACTCTGAACATCGGCACAGGAACCGGGCTGAGTGTTCTGGACGTGGTGAATGGCTTCGAAGCAGCCACCGGACTGACCATTCCGTACGACCTCGTGGAACGCCGCCCCGGCGATGTGCCAAGGCTTCAAGCCTGCCCGGAACGGGCGAAAACAGTTCTGGGCTGGACGGCACGCCGCAGCCTCGAGGAGATGTGCCGCGACGGCTGGGCCTGGCAACAGGCCAACCCCATGGGGTACAGGAAGCCCGCATGACAACCGCCAGGGCCCTTGTACTTGCTGGCGGGGGCCACAGCCACGCTCTCCTGCTCAAACAATGGGCTATGCGGCCAAAACGACGGCCAAAACGTCGGATTGTGCTGGTCAATCGCCATGGTTCAGCCCTGTATTCCGGGATGGTGCCGGCCTTGATCGCCGGCATCGATAGGAGCGAGGTTGTCGAGATCGACCTGCGCCAGTTATGCGATCGCGCCGGGGTGGCCTTGATCCAAGCGGAGATCAGCGGGGTGGATGTACAGCGGCAGCAACTGCAACTGACCAATCGCCCGGCCCTGACCTACGGCCTGCTCAGCCTAAACG